>JALVCQ010000127.1 GCA_027009805.1 Bacteroidota bacterium | reverse complement strand
TCGAAATGGCATTGGGCGCCGCCATCATCATGGGATTTGCGCCTGTCCTGACCACGGGGCTGCTGGTGTTGCTCATCGTGTTTTTCACCTTTCTCACCGGCTATTCGGCGCTGTTTGACGCCGTGAAGGATTGCGGCTGTTTTGGCGATGCCATCAAGCTCACGCCCGAGCAGTCGTTCCTCAAAGACGTGGTGTTGCTGGTGCTTACGCTGTTTCTGTGGCGCGGGCGAAAACACATCCGACCGCTGGGCAATGCCCGCTGGGCCGTGTATATCACGCTCATCACGGCGGCGGTGGCTTTTGCGATGAACTACTATTCCTACCGCTGCGATGCCATCATCGACTTTCGGCCCTATCGGCCGGGCAACGACATCGCCCAACTGATGGCAATTCCCGAAGGCGCCCCGGTGGACGAATATCGAACCACCATCATTTACCGAAATAAGCAAACCGGCCGGACGAAGGAGTTCGCCATGAACGCCCTGCCCGACGACACCGCATGGGAATGGGTGGAAACCCGCAACATCCTGGTCAAAGAAGGCTACAAGCCACCCATTCACGACTTCATCATCAGCTCCGCCGAAGGCGACGACCTGACCGCCGAATTTCTCGAAGACAGCGGCTGGAAGCTGCTCATCGTGCTGCGCGACCTCTCTTCCATCCGCCCGCGGATGGTCGATAAGATGCTGTCGCTGGTGGTGGGCACCGCCGGCATGAACGGCCAGCCGGTAAAGGCATGGGTGGTGACGGCGGCCACGCCCGACGAAGTCCAGGCTTTCCGCAAAAAATATCAGGCGCTGTTCGACTTCTACTTCATGGACCACACCACCCTGAAAACCATCACCCGCTCCAATCCCGGGGTGTTACTTTTGAAAGGATCCACCATAAAAGCCAAGTGGTCGGCGTGTCACTTTCCGGAAGTGACGGATGTGCTGCACGCTATGAATAAGACGATATGATCCAGTTTATCCTTCGACGGCTGGCCTATGGGGTGCTGGTGTTGTGGGGCGTGATTACGGTGGTGTTTTTGCTGTTTCACGTGTTGCCGGGCGACCCCGCCCGCCTGACGATGGGACAGCGCGCCGACGTGGCCACACTGGAAACCATCCGGAAAGAGCTGGGCCTCGACCAGCCCCTGCACATCCAGTATATCCGCTATTTCAATGACGTGTTGCCGCTGTCCATCTATACGCACACGCCGGAAAATCAGAAAAAATACGGCTACACGATCTTGTGGACGTGGGGCCGCAAGGCCCTCGTATGGAAAACGCCCTACCTGCGCTATTCCTACCAGACCCACCGCCCTGTGACCGAGATTCTCACCGACGCCTTTCCGGCGACCTTTGTGCTGGCGGTGGCTGCCATGCTCTTTGCCACCGTGCTGGGCATTCTGTTCGGCATCATCTCGGCGGTGCGCAAGTTTACGTGGGTCGATCATTCGCTGGTAGTGCTGGCGGTGGTGGGCATTTCGGTGCCTTCGTTTTTCAGCGGGATTGTGATTGCCTGGCTTTTCGGCTACAAGCTGGCGCCGTGGACGGGCCTGAACATGTTCGGCAGCCTCTATGAATACGATCCCTACCACGGGCCGGTGTTGATGCTCAAAAACCTGATCCTGCCGGCGCTCACCCTGGGCATCCGCCCGCTGGCGCTCATCACCCAACTGATGCGGGGCTCGCTGATGGAGGTGCTCACGCAGGATTTCGTCCGCACCGCCTATGCCAAAGGCCTCTCGGGCCGCGTGGTCATCCTCAAACACGCCCTGCGCAACGCCCTCAACCCGGTGGTGACCACCGTCTCGGAATGGTTCGCCGCCCTGCTGGCCGGCGCCTTCTTCGTCGAATATATCTTCGACTGGAAAGGGCTGGGCAAGGTTACCGTCGATGCCCTCAACACCTCCGACTTTCCCGTGGTGATGGGCTCGGTGCTCTTCATCTCCACCGTCTTCATCCTCACCAACATCGCCGTGGACATCATCTACGGCTGGCTCGACCCGCGGGTGCGGATAGGGTAGCCCTGGCGACAATCTGGCCCCATTTTCTACCTTTGCTAAAAGAAGGAAGCTGAAAAGATGGGGATCAAGCGTATAGAGGTCAAGAATTTCAAAAGCTTTAAGGACCTGAAAGTTGATCTCGGGCAATTTAACGTGCTCATTGGCGCCAATGCATCCGGGAAGTCCAACTTTTCCAGCATTTTCCAATTTCTAAGTGATATAACTACCATAGGACTGGTCAACGCTATTTCCCAACAAGGCGGGGTAGAATATCTTAAAAATATGAAAGCGGAGACGTCTGATGAGGTGAAAATAAAAGTTATTCTTAATGTGGGGTTTACGATTCAGCAGGGAATGAATGGAAAGCCTTTCAATATAGAAGGGACTGAAACTACTTACGAATTTGTCTTGGGGGAATTGAGAAGATTTTCTGAATTTGAAGTAAAATATGAAAATTTGGAAATAAAATCAAAATTCAAATCTGGAAATGAGACCATTTGCGACCATGGAAAAATAATTATTTCTCGGAGCAATAAAGAAGTGAAAGTCTGGCTCGAGCCCAAATCTCTAAATGACGCAATAGACAAAGAAGAAATATTTCCGTTTATTCTAATGAGAGATTTAATTAGAAACGGGCCGTTACCTAAAACTCTTCTCATTGAAGAACCATTTTTTACTTCACTTCTTCCATTAAGGTCATTTTTTAATAAGATATCAATTTACGATTTTGACCCCAAACTGGCCAAAAAAGCAGTCCCGTTTACAGGCAAAGCCGAGTTAGAAAGTGACGGGAGTAACCTTCCGATAGTTCTTCGAGGTATTATTGAGGACCACGACAAAAAAAGAAAGTTCCTCAATATCACTAAAAACCTTCTGCCATTTGTTGAGAGTCTTGACGTAAAAGAGTTAGCCGCGAAACCTGCAATTTTCATAAAAGAACAATATCTTGATGACAGCTATATCCCAGCCTCACTTATTTCCGACGGGACAATCAACATCACGGCGCTGATCGTGGCTTTATATTTTGAGAAAAAACCTTTTATCATCATTGAAGAACCTGAACGCAACATTCATCCGCACTTAATTTCCAGGGTGGTGGAAATGATGAAAGATGCGTCCCGGCAAAAGCAAATTTTAGTCACCACGCACAATCCTGAATTTGTTAAGCATGCCGGAATAGAGAACCTCCTGCTGGTGTCGCGTGATAAAGATGGCTTCTCAACCATTTCCCGGCCTGCCGAGAAAGAAGAAATCAAGACCTTCCTGAAAAACGACCTCGGTATCGAGGAGCTTTATATACAGAACCTGCTTGACATTTAATGAAATGTCCTCATATAAGCGGCTATTCGTGTTGGTCGAAGGAAACGATGACGAGCGGTTCTTTAATGCGGTGATTCAACCAATGCTTCAAGAGCGATACAGCTTCATCACTACATACAAATATGCTTCGGTGAAAAAGAAAAAGGTCTCGAACTTCATCCGAAGCATCCGTGATATGCAGGCAGATTATATTTTTCTGGCAGACATCAACAATTCGCCTTGTGTAACGAACAAAAAAGAAAAGTTGCAAGGGAAATACGAAAACATCGATACTAATAAAATCGTGATTGTGATCAAAGAGATTGAGAGCTGGTATTTAGCAGGATTGGGAAAGGAAGCATGTCGTAGATTAGGATTGAGCCCGGTCAGGACTACTGAAAACATGACCAAGGAGCAGTTTAATGCGCGCATCCCCACCAGATTTACTTCTCGAATAGATTTTATGATAGAGATACTCAGCGCTTTTTCCGCCGAAGAAGCAAAGCGGAAGAACCACTCCTTCGCGTATTTTATGAGAAAACATGTCGGCGATGCGCCGTAGGTGAATGTTGGAAGCCATTCGGCTGGCGCGGGTGCGGATAGGGTAAAAGGTGGGCTTAGCGCCTCCTTGGCATTCTTTCGGGCGCTGTTTCAATCAGAACGAGAGTTTCTGGATGCCGGTTTCGACTTCCTCGAAGTTGCGGGCCAGCACAATCAGATGGTCGTCTTCATCGACGGGGCGTTGACGTTCACGGGGGTCGATGGGGTTGACGATAATGTCGCGGGGAAGGCCGTTTTCCTCTTCGTCCAACAATTGGCGGATCACCTGACGGTCGATGATGACGTTTCCGTGGCTGTCGTGAAAGATGACATGAATACCCACCAGCAGGATGCCCACTTTGCGGAGGGCCACCAGCAGCTCGTCAAACGTTTTGCCGCGCAATTTGGCAAAACGATCCAGCGAGAGGTCGATTTTATAAAATTCGTTGTATTCGTTAAAGTTGACAATCTCGTCGATGACGCGGGAGATGCCGTGATTGAAGACCGACTGTTTGATGATGGCACGTCGATAATTGCCGGAGACCATGATTTCGTTGACCTCGGCGTCGATCAGGCTGTCGTAGAATTGCGGGTCGTTGATTTCGGCAATCATGTATATGCTGTCGGCATCGTCCCGGATGTCGTAACGCTTGAATACGCGCCTATCGGCCGTGCGAAAACGCAATATGTTGCGCGCCTTCTGAGTAATTTGTTCCGCCACCTGCGACCGATAACTTTTTTTCTCGTTTTTCTTTCTTTTGGTATAGCGTGATATCGCCAGCGCCCGCATAACGGTGCGTTCGTCGGCGTGAGGGGTATTATCGTCGGCAAGGAGGATAACCGTATCGGCTTGATGCGTATTGGCCATCTCTAATACGTGAAAGTCCATGGCATCGCCTGCAATCAGATCAAGGTGTTTGACGTCGTGCAGATAGCGCACGCGGGCATATTTGCTTCTAACGGTCTGCGTGTCGTGTGTCACCACCACAATGGGAAGATCCCGCTGCACGTACTGACGGGCATCTTTTCTCAGATCAATGATCAACTTTTCGGCGGTGCTGTTCCATCCAAAGATCACCACATGATTTTTGAATTTACTTTCCATGCGCCCTTGTTTGCGTTTTTTATTGATACGGATGGCTACCAGCTCGGCGGTCCCGATAAGGATGGTGCCCACCCAGAAGTTCAGCGAGTTGAGTGCAAGCATGACCTTTCCGGCCATCGAATAAGGAAAGATGCCCTGACTGTTGCTGGTGATGGTGGTGATGATGACCCAGGAGTAGAGGTCGCTACGGGTAAGGTTAAGGATCGGGCTCATTTTGCCTGTGTCGGTAGAGAACTGCATTTCATAATAAAGCAGCAGCTCAACGCTGGCAAAGAAGATAAGCACCAGTGCCACCAGACCAAATACGAAATGTTTATAGCGCTGCCAATAGAAATACAGCAGGTTTTCACCGGCATCGATGGTGAGCTTGCGTTGGAAAAAGCGCCAGACTACCGTCACTAAAATGAGGAGAGACAATGGGACAAGCCACGCAGCCCATGCAAACCCTGCAGCCGGCAGACGCCGCTGCAAGGCGGGCACTATTGAGATCTTGCGGAGGTTTCTCATCTCGCCCTGACGGTTGGCAACGAACTGCTGAAGCGAGGCGGCAATAATCCGGCTGAAAGTGTCGTGCTGGATGGTATCCACCAGCGCATCCACCAGAAGGTCCGGATTAGGCAGCCTTTCCAGACTTTTCTTATTGACCACCAGAAAGCTCCACGTGCCGACATTATAGCGACCGGGGTGTTCCCGAATGACAAAAAGCCCCGGCAGGCGGTTCTGGAGCAGCCGGGCGGCATTTTCCGTCAAATACATTTTTCGAATGCCGGGGATTTTTTCCAACGCTTCAACGGGCAAGGAAAAACTGACCACAGCATCCACTTTGCCCACTTGCAAGGCATCTTTTAACTCGGCGTAATTTCCAATAAACACCGCCATCTTCGAGAGGTCCACGTTCAGGAACCGCATCACCGTCTGAAACACCTGATAGGAATACCCATCTCGGGACGTAAATCCCACTGTCCATTGGTCACCGTCTTTCAGCCGGTCAATTTGCGATAAAGGCCGGGCCTTAAGCCCTTTGAAATACACCTGCAACGCTTCCTGAAAAAGCGGGACCACCACCGCAAGGTTTTTAACGCCTTTTTCTCGATCATAGATGCTGTTTATCAACACATCTCGCTGGACCAGGCCGAAATCCAGCGCCCTGTTGCGCAGCATGCGGATGTTTTCATTGGAACCGTCCGTTTCGATAAACACAAAATGGGCGTTCGGGAACGTCCGATTGTAAACGGCGGCGATATAGGCCCCGGCCTTGTAGTAATTGCCGTGCCGCTTGCCGGTGCCGATGACAAACAGGGTAGTGTCCCGAGCAAACAGTCCGATGCTTCCCCACCAGAAGGCCACGAGGACATGGAACAATCCGACCGATTTCAACCGCTTATAAAACTTTAATGAATGGTGCCGATAAAATTACGCAAATTTATACAGCGTTTTACCTTAATGGGCAATCAGTTGCATAATCAATACCCATATGACAAAATAAAAAATTGTAGCTTCGGCCCTTCAAATTATCCTCTTATGCAGTTGAATCAACACTCTTTGGTAAAGACAGGCGGCGCACTCATTTTAGGATGGATATGGGGGGCGTCCCTTTACGGTCAGGCGTGGGTCCAGCGCGGCGCTGCCATCGATGGCAAAGCGGCCAACCACGGTGCGGGCTACTCGGTGAGCATGCCCGACGTCAACACCGTGGCCATCGGGGCTGTCGGCGCTGGCACGGTTGCCGGACAGGTGCGTATCTTTCAGTGGGACGGTAACGCGTGGACGCAGAAAGGCAATGACATCGACGGTGAAATTGCCCTTGACTTATTAGGCGCCTCCGTGAGCATGCCGGATGCCAACACCGTGGCCATCGGGGCGCCGGCCCACGACGGCAACGGGGCCAATGCCGGGCGCGTCTATGTCTTTCAGTGGAATGGTTCGGCATGGGTGCAGAAGGGTGCCAACCTCGATGGAGAGGCCGCCGGCGACAACTTCGGCCAGTCCGTCAGCATGCCGGATGCCAATACGCTGGCCGTTGGCGCACCGAAAAACACCGGAAATGGATATGATGCCGGCCACGTCCGCATCTTCAAATGGAATGGAAGTGCGTGGGTCCAGAAAGGCGATGATATTGACGGCGAGGACAACTATAACTGGTCGGGCTGGTCGGTGAGCATGCCCGACGCCAACACCGTTGCCATCGGCGCCCGGCATAATGACGGCAATGGCTCGCGCTCCGGCCATGTGCGCATCTTTGAATGGGATGGCGGTGCGTGGGTACAAAAAGGTGACGACATCGACGGCGAAGCCGCAGGCGATCAATCGGGCTGGTCGGTGAGCATGCCCGATATCAACACTGTGGCCATCGGTGCACCACTCAATGACGCCAACGGCGACAAAGCCGGCCACGTGCGCGTCTATACGTGGGATGGGTCCGACTGGACGCAGAAAGGCAATGACATCGACGGAGAAGCCGCCAAAGATCAAGCGGGGACGGCCGTCAGCATGCCCGATGCCAACACCGTCGCCATCGGATCGCCCTATCACGACGGAAATGGGACCGATGCCGGCCGGGTGCGCATCTTCCGATGGAATGGCTCGACATGGGTGCAGAAAGGCAGCAACATCGACGGTGAAAGCGCTTACGATATAGCGGGATATGCGGTGAGCATGCCAGACTCCGGCACCATTGCCATGGGGGCTTTCGGTGATGACGGCAACGGCACCGACGCTGGGCACGTCCGCGTTTTTTCATGGGGCGCGCCAGCTGCCATCGGTTCGGCATTTCAGGTGCCGGCATTGCAGATACGCTCCAATCCTTCCGACGGCATCTACACCATCACGCTGCAAGAAAAAGGACGGCTCACCTATATCGTGCGTGACATAACCGGTAAGGTCGTCCAAGCGGGCATCATCCGCACACCGCATCTTACCCTTGATCTGACTAACCACCCGAATGGGATTTACATCCTCGAAGTGGTCTCCGAACACAAAGGAAAACGGGCCTACCGGCTGGTGAAGCGATAAGGACAGCGCGGCGCTTGCGTAAGGGGCTTGCCCTGCGCAGAATCAAAAGCCCCCTGATTCCTAAAAGGGCGGGCAATTCACATTTTTTTAGCTATAATTGTGTCCAGAATAACGACAGCAACAAACATGAAACACCTCACACTTATCGGCGCCATAGTAGGGGCCATAGCCTGGGTGCATGTGCACGCCCAATCCAGCTGGACGCAGAAAGGCAGCGACATCGATGGTGAAGCGGCTTATGACGAGGCGGGCACGTCGGTGAGTATGCCGGATGCCAATACGGTGGCTATCGGCGCCCGACATAATGACGGCAACGGTACAGATGCCGGCCATGTTCGGGTTTATACTTGGAGCGGAACGGCATGGATACAGAAAGGCGGCGACATCGACGGTGAGCATCCAGGAGACAGATCGGGATGGAGAGTTAGCATGCCGAACGCCAACACTGTGGCCATCGCTTCGCGAAATAATAGTGACAACGGGACATGGGCGGGCCATGTAAGGATCTATACATGGAATGGTACGGCATGGGTCCAGAAAGGCAGCGACATCGACGGTGAAGCGGCATATGATGAGTCGGGCTCCTCTATCAGTATGCCGGATGCCAACACCATTGCCATCGGGGCGTTTACAAATGACGGAAACGGAAGCAAGTCAGGCCATGTACGGGTCTATACATGGAATGGGACGGCATGGGTGCAGAAAGGCAGTGATCTTGACGGGGAAGCTGCAAACGACCGTTCAGGGCGTGCCGTCAGTATGCCTGACTCGAACACCGTTGCCATCGGGGCCATGTGGAATGACGGCAATGGGCCGGATGCCGGTCATGTGCGCGTATATACGTGGAACGGAACGGCATGGGTGCAAAAAGGCGGCGACATCGACGGTGAGGCGGCCGGAGACTGGTCGGGACATTCTGTGAGCATGCCTGACGCAAATACCGTAGCCATTGGGGCACCTCGGAACGACGGCAATGGGCCGGATGCCGGTCATGTGCGCGTATATACGTGGAACGGAACGGCATGGGTGCAAAAAGGCGGCGACATCGACGGTGAGGCGGCCGGAGATTGGTTTGGAATCGAGTTGAGCATGCCTGATCCAAACACCGTGGCCATCGGAGCACAATATAATAACGGCAACGGGACCAATTCCGGCCACGTGCGCGTGTATGAATGGAGCGGCACGGCATGGGTTCAGGTAGGGGGAGATATTGACGGGGAAGCAGCAGGGGATGAATCAGGCGTTTCTGTCAGTATGGTAAACACGTCTTCTTCCCTTGTTGTGGCGATTGGCGCTATAAAAAATGATGGAAATGGGACAAACTCCGGCCATGTGCGCGTGTATGAACTGACCGTTCTTCCCGTGGAGCTGATTTCTTTTGCCGCCGAGCCGGAAAATGGAAAGGTCCGGTGTCGCTGGGCCACCGCTTCCGAGACCAACAACCACTACTTCACCGTCCTCCGCAGCAAAGACGGCAAGAATTTCGAACCCATCGGCACCGTCAAGGGAGCCGGCAACAGCACCACCATCCACAAGTATTCCTTTGTGGATGAACACCCCTATCGGGGCACCTCCTATTACCAACTTCGGCAAACCGACTTCGACGGCACATCCGAGCTGTCGGAAATAGTGGCGGTCCACATGGATGAACGCAACAGCCTAGACGTCGTCCCCACCTTTACGGACGGTAAACTCCTTATCCAGATGAATGCACCGGAAGCTATGATGGTGACCATTCGCCTCTATAACAGTGCAGGACAGTTGATGCATGAGAAAGTGAGCCGCGAAGTAGCAAAGGGCAACTCCACCATCGAGATAGACGCCGGTAACTATCCGGAAGGAATCTATGTCCTCAAAGTGGTCACGCCGATCGGCGAACAGGTAGCAAGAGTGCCGATGAAGCGATAACTGCTCATCCGCATGCGGCGGATATACATAACCCGCGAGATCTGACCATTATCTCCCGACATTCCCCCGCCGGGTGAGCGAGGTCGAAACCACGCGGGGAGGTCTGGTGCCATCCGCCCCTTCGGCTTCGCTCAGGGTGTGGATGGCATTATCGGCACTTCCCGCCCCCTCACGCGAACAGCCCGTCGTTCCATAGCTTTGCCCGTTCGGAAACCTGCTTGCCGCCGCCGCTATGCTGAACGGGAAAAAAATCGTCGTGGTCTTGCCCGCCTATAATGCCGAAAAGACCCTCGAACGCACCTACCGGGAAATCCCCCACGACATCGTCGATGAGGTCGTCCTCGTCGATGACGCCAGTGCCGACCAAACAGCCGACACGGCCCGCCGGCTCGGCATCCAACACATCCGCGTCCACCCCCGGAACCGCGGCTACGGCGGCAATCAAAAAACATGCTACCAGACCGCCCTCGACCTCGGCGCCGACGTGATCATCATGCTGCATCCCGACTATCAATACACGCCCCGCCTGATCCCCGCCATGGCCGGCATCATCACCGAAGGCGTCTATCCCGTCGTGTTGGGCTCCCGCATCCTCGGCGGCGGCGCCCTGCGCGGCGGCATGCCCATCTATAAATACATCGCCAACCGCCTTCTGACTTTCCTGCAAAACCTCGCCACCGGCGCCAAGCTATCGGAATATCACACCGGCTACCGCGCCTTTGCCCGGGAAGTCCTCGAAAACATTCCTTACGAGGAGAATTCCGACGACTTCATCTTCGACAACGAAATGCTCTGCCAGATCCTCTATGCCGGCTATGAGGTCGGCGAGGTCACCTGTCCCACCCGCTATTTTCCCGAAGCCTCTTCCATCAACATCCGGCGGAGCATCCGTTACGGATTGGGCGTGCTGTCCAACTCCTTAGGCTTCCTTCTGGCCCGATGGGGGCTTTACACGCCCCGTATGTTGCGCGGCATTCGCCCGAACAAAAAAACATGGGCCCGCTAATCGCCATCGACATCGGCAACACCCGCATCAAAGCGGGCATCCTGCACCACAGTCAATTGGACGTTCACGACCTGCCCTCCGTCGAGGCCTTGCCGCCCTTCCTCCGGCAACACCGCCCCCGAGCCGTCATCGCAGCAAGCGTTTCCACTGACGAAACGGCCCTACGGCAGGCACTGCAAGCATGGACGCCCCACCTGACCATCTTCTCGGCCGGGGTTTCTTTGCCTTTCACCATCGATTACCATCCGCCCCATACCCCCGGCACCGACCGTCTGGCCGCCGCCTATTGGGCATGGAAACGCCTCCATGCCGACGAGCTGGGTATGGTCATCCTCGCCGGCACATGCATCACCTATACCCTGATCGACCGGCACGCCTTCATAGGCGGCGCTATCAGCCCCGGCCTGACCATGCGCCTCCGGGCCATGCATGAGTTTACGGCCCGCCTTCCCCGCGCCGACATACCACCGACCGACTTTCCCCTCTCCTCTCCCGCCCGCTCCACCATCGAAAACCTTCAACTGGGTGCCCTCGGTGGCATCATCGGCGAGGTTGAAGGGTTTATCCGGCAGTGGAAGCCGCCCGACCGTCCCTTTCACATCTGGCTCAGTGGAGGTGACGGACCTTACATTTGCAGCCACTTTCCACACGCTGAATACGTATCCCACATCGTGATCCGCGGCCTGTTAGAATATCTCCATGATGAAGTATTACGTTAGCGGCTTGCTCGGGCTCATGCTCCTGGGGATGGGCCGGCTGGCCGCCCAGACATCCGATCATCCCCTCTCGGCCATCGGCCCGGGCTGGTATCAGCCCTATTCATGGACAGCCCCTGCCGGCACGGGCATGACCCGCATGACCAGCCACTTCCCCGGCTTTTTCTCCGCCGCCGCTCCGGCATCGGCGGCCCGCATCGCATACACCCAGCTGCAAATGCAATATTCGATGCGGGCGCATGTGTGGCTCCAAGACAGCTTTCTGTGGCGTATCAGCGGCCGGCCGGCCCATCTGGCGCTGGCCATCCCCTTACGAAAAAAAGGCGGATGGGGACTTTATGCCCAGCTTACCCCGCTGGCCAAAGCCGGCCGGCGCTGGACCATTCAGCACATCGACTCCACCCTGCCGGTGCAAATCATGCGCATCCACAAAGGCGCGCTTCAGGAGCTCCATTTCGGACTGGCATGGCGCCCCATCCCCCAGCTGGCATTTTCCGCAGGTCCCACCTACATATGGGGACTCTATCAGTCACAGGATGAGTTCAACTATCCCGACACACTCACCGAATATTGGGACGTGGTGGCCATCGAACACCTCCGGCTGGCCCGATGGAGTTGGACCATATCCGCCGACCTGCAAGTAAACACCGGCGAATGGAAACACCAACTTGCCATAGCGTTCTCGCCCGAAGTGCCATTACAAGGACAACGGGTGATAGACGAGGGTCTGGTCCTCGGCAGCAGCGGCAACGTCACCCGCATCCGCACCGACACGGTGAACGCCGCTTTTACCTTTCCTTCCCGTCGGCGAATCGGCTATTCGCTCATGCAACGAAAACGGCGCTTTTTTATCGAATACGAACAAAGCACAGCCCCCGGCCCCTCCACCGCCTTTCGCTTCGGCACGTGGACACAGGCTTTTCAGAAGATAAGTCTGGGCTATGAATGGGCTCCCGATCGGGCGCCGGCCAGTTTCTTTCATGGGTTCCGCTACGGGCTTGGGGCCTATCACACCCGACAACCTTTTACCCATCTTAGCCAACCTGTTCAAGAGCAAGGACTTACTTTTGGAACCTCTTTTCAGGCGGGCAACAGCCCCTCCCGAATCAACGCAGGCATGCAACTGGGACGCCTCATCCCCACCAATAAAGGAACCCACTGGGTGGCCCATTTTCATATTGGCATCAATATTGCGGATAAATGGTTCCAGCGTCCTTACTGGGAATAAAAAACTCAGCCTTATGAATCATCCTCAGCGACACATGATGCACCGGATCGCCATTTTCTTTGCTTTACTTCTGGGTTTGACGAGCACGTCCATCTCCCTGCACGCACAGGGCAAGTGGGGCGCCGACAGCGCCAAAGCCGTGGTCGAGTATTCGCTCTATCTGGAGTTCGTCAAACAAAAAGACTACCCCACAGCATACCCCCACTGGCAATGGCTGTTTCAAAACGCCCCCCGCCTCAACGAAGGGCTCTACATCCGTGGAGAAAAAATTCTCAAATCCTTGATTAAAGCGGAGAAAGATGCTGCACGGAAAAGCCGCCTCATCGACTCGCTGATGATGGTCTATGACCAACGCAGCCAATATTTTAACAAGCGTGCCAAAAACACAGCCAAAAAAGCCATCGCATGGCTTCAATATCACCCGAAGGCTTATGATTCCTCCTACACGTGGCTGAAAGAAGCCCTGAAAGAAAAGCCGGAAGTCTATGCCGCCCCCTACTATTTCATTGTGACCGCCGTCAAACGCGTCAAAGCCGGCAAACAAACGAAAGAGGAACTGATGGCGGACTATCAGCTGGCCATGGAAGTGATTGACCATTATCTGAACTCAAACACGAAGAAGAAAGATAAATGGCAGACTTCCGCCGACAAGGTTAACAAACTGATGGCCCCCTATCTGGACTGCGACGCCATCAAAGCAGCTTTCGGGCCCGCCCTCGAAAAACGCAAAGACGACACCGTTTTTGTGAAAAAACTGCTCCGCCTGCTCGAGGCCAAACAATGCCGAAGCCCGCTATATGCAGAGGCCCTTGAAGCCTTCTTGACCCAGCGGGCCGACGCCGATATGCTCCGGAAGCTGGGGAAATATTACCTGAAAACCGGCCAAACCGACAAAGCCCTTACGGCCTTCAAAGCCTACGGAAGCAAGCTAAAGTCGCCGGCAGAGCAGGCCGTGGTCGAGCTGAGCATCGCCGACGTGTATCGGGCAAAAGGGCAGTATGCCACAGCCAAAAGCCACGCCATGAAGGCCATCCGATTAAATCCGAATTACGGCCTGGCCTATATCTTCCTAGGCGACCTTTACGTGGCCGGACGCAGCGCCTGCGGGGGAAATGCTTTTGAAAAGCAGGCGGTCTATTGGGCGGCGGTGGACAAGTATATCCAGGCCCAGCAAAAAGACCCCTCTGTGGCGGCCCAGGCCAACAAGCGGATTGCGACCTACTCCAAGCACTTTCCATCCAAAGAAGAAATCTTCTTTCAGCTGGGGGCCAACGGCATGGGGCAGTCCTATACGGTGAAGTGCTGGATTAACGAAACAACCACGGTGCGTGCCCGTTCGGAATAGATGGATGCCCTTTCTGGGCGGCCTGCTCCTCGGCATAGCCGCCGGCTGTCAGACAGACGCCCCCATCGTCCCCCTTCCGGAAGAAAAAACGCCCATCGAGGAGTCTTTCCACCTCAAAGCGCTGCATTATCAGGGCGCCTACTTGAAAGTGTTTCTGCAAGCGCCCCATTATCGGCGGTATGGGCCGGATGACCATCAGGATGCCTATATCGAGTTTCCCAAAGGGTTGAACATTATCTTCTACGACTCGGCATCGGGGGCGGTGGAAGCGCAGGTGCGGGCCCGATACGGCCGGCGGTGGCTGAGCAAACGCCTCAGCGAACTCAAACAGGAAGTGCTGGTCGTCAACCCCGCCGGCGACTCGCTGATGACCGAACAGCTTTTCTGGGATGAAAATGCAGGCCGTCTCTATTCCTCCCAGCGGGTGCGCGTGGTCACGCCCACCGAAACCATCGTAGCGGAAGGATTCGAGTCGGACCTCGCAATGGACAGCATCATCTTCCACCGAATCAAAGCGCTCATCCGGGCCAAAGATTCTTTGTAATTTACGTGCATGCAGCGTTTTTTTCCCCTTCTGATAGGAACCTTGCTCACGATAGTTTTATCGGCTCAGGAGAAATCGCCTGTCCAATGGATTAACCAGACCTTCGACTATGGCACAGTGGAGACGCCGGCGCGGGAGCAGGCCGTTTTCGAAGTGAAAAACGTCAGCGGCCGCACCGTCCGCCTTTCCGTGGTTAAGAAGGGGCGCGGCTTGGAAGTGTCACCCGAACAGCTGACGCTGCAGCCGGGGCAGATAGGCGCCTTTCGGGCTGCTTTCGAGACGAAAAAGCGGGGCCGCTTTTCCCGACAGTTTACGGTAAGGACGCCGGAAGGGCATCGCTACACGCTTTTCATCAAAGGGCGGGCCAACAACCCAAAAGGGCAGGTGGACGAATGCCCCGACCTGACCACGAACGTCCGCTATGCCGCACCGGAGTTTTCCCTGCGCGTGCGGGTGTTGGACGCCGCCACGGGGCTGCCCGTTCGGGGCGGATGGGTGCAAGTGGAAGGCGCACGAGGGACCGGCCGCGGAGTCACAAATGAAGAAGGGTTTTACAAAAAGACGCTCCCCGTCGGGCAATATTTCATTCGGGTGGAAAAAGCAGGCTACCTTCCGGCCGACACCTTCGGCTACGTCAACCATGCCACCCGCTTGATGCGCATCTATCTGCATCCGGCGGCCACATCCCGCCGTGAGGAAGAAAATACGCCCATCGAAGAACCGTCTTCACCAGAGCCCATCGGCATCGCACTGGCCGTGAAAGACTCGCTGACACATGCCCCGATTAAAAGGGCCGCCATCCACCTGTGGGCGGCCAACGGCGATTATGAAGGAAAATGGACCACACCGCCCGACGGAATGGTCCACCTTCGCCTCTCACCGGGCACCTATACCGCCACGGTTCACCATCGGGACTATCCACAGCGCCGTGTTACCTTGCACATTACGCCGCAGTCCACTACCCACACGGTCCTGCTGGCCTCTCCGAAGGAATCCTCCGCACTCACAAAATCCCCACCGCCCGCCGCGCCGAAGCCTTCTCCTTCGCCCGCTTCTGTTCCTGCCCCATCAAAGCCTGCCGGGCCGGTCAGACTACAAGTGATTCGTCCCGACGGCAGCCCCGTGCCGAATGTCCGCATTCAGGTCTATCAAGGGAATCACTACAAAGGACGCTATGCCATCGGCCGCAGCGGCCGGCCCATCGTATGGAGCGAGCCGCCCGACACCTACCGCCTTTCACTATATGAGCCGGCCGGCCGCACCCGCTGGGATACCACAATCGCCGTTTCCGCTCAAACAACATTGATTACGGTGTTGTCGCCGCCCGCTCTGCTTGCCGAAAAGCCCGCGGAAAAGCCCACGGAATCCGCATCACCGCTACCGCCACAACCGCCCATCACAGCCCCCGACACGGCCTCGGCCCTCCTGCCGCCCGCGCTGTATAGCCCGAACAATCTGGTGTTTCTCATCGACGTGTCCAGCTCCATGCGAAAGAAAATGCCCCGCCTGAAAAAGGCTCTGAAAACCCTCATCAAAGCCCTGCGTCCGCACGACCACGTCTCCATCATCACCTATTCCACCGTGGCCGCTGTGAGAACCCGCGGCATCAGCGGCTACGAGAAAGACTCGCTCAATCGGCTGGTGGACAGGCTCACCGCCGAAGGCATGACCTATGGCATCCGCGGCCTGCGCAAGGCCTACGAGCTGGCCCGGGAAAATTTTATTGAAAACGGCAACAACCAGGTCATCCTCATCACCGACGGCGAGTTCAACAGTCCCGACTTCTCCCGCTTGGAGCTGTTTCGCCTCATCAAAGACAATGCCCTGGTGCCCATCAAGCTGTCGGTGGTCTCGTTGGCCGAAAAGCAAAAAAGCGGACACACACTCCAACTGGCCGCCACCTTCGGGCGGGGCAGCTACATCCCGGCAAAAGACGTCAAAAAGTCGTCGCTGGTCTTACTGGACGAGGTTAAGAAGCAAAGCCGAAAATCGGAAGATCGGTAAGGGCCGATGCGTGAGGGGCCCAGCGGGCGGGGGAATATCGAATACCAAACACTGATTTTTAATTTAAGAATTTGACTTAATTTATCCTATTTATTCTTCAATCGGCGTTCGTTAATCGGTGTTTTTCAATCAGGGGAAAGGGGGGCACGCCCACATCAACAAAAAATATTAATCCGCAGGAAAAAGCTCCCCCTTCGGCGAGTCGTATATTTGTCTTATTGCGCGATGCCTCGTGTCATTACCCTGGTCGTATCCAGATAAACGGCAAATTGGCATCAGGAGCTTACTTTTTAGATACATGCCTCGCTTTTTTATCAATAACCGAAAATGAAATACACACTCACCCTCTGGGCGGCATTCAATGTGCTCGTTGTCAGCCATGCTCAATCTCAGTATGAAGAGCCGGTGAACATTCCTCCTTATGACGCCGCGAACCCGGCAATGTTTTTGATCGCCGCCGACAGCGACTGGAATCACATCAACGACACCGCCATCCAATATTTTTATGTCCTCCCCGGCGATTACAGCCATGCCGGCGCAGCAAGCAATGATTACAAAATTGTTTTAACCGCAAGCGGGACGGCGAATCAGAGAAGATACATTTCCTTACACAATGGTAACAACACACATCCGGGGAAGTTAGACACCAGCCGGCTGGCAAAGGTGGGATTTATCCTGCAAAATGCCGACTATTGGGTGATCGATAGAATGGCATATTGGGAACGGTATGACGGCATGATACCCATCACCCTCGAAAACTCAAGCCACAATATCATTAACAGATATTTTGCAAGCAACACTGCGGGCGGCATGGTATATATTTATCCTTATTCCGATAGCAATACCATCCAGAATTGCAGAATCCAGAGAGATAATATCTCAATACATTTAGATAGGGCCGCCATTGCCTTATCCAATCACGGCCTGGACAGCATCAGCATCAAAAACACCAAGATTCTGAACAATGAGGTTTACAATTTTGTGGATGCATTTCAGGCTGTAAAAACAGGGAACGCCAACCAGAACTATATTAACTATGAGGGGACAATCATCGATTACAATCACTTTTATATTGACAGCCTGGTTTATACGGATTGTAACGGAAACCAGAGCAATCACGGCGATTGCGCCTATGCGGAAAACGCCATAGACTTAAAGTCCGGCTCGGAGAACCCCAATAACCCGTTTGTCATCACCAACAACATGATGTGGGGCTATCGCAAAGCGGATACGACCAGCAGCACGCTAAATGACCCCGGGGCGGTCATTGTAGCCCATTTTAACGTAAATAACGTTCTGATAAAAGACAATTTACTGTATAACGCCACTCGAGGGATTGCTGTTGGGAATCCGGTGAATGGTGCGGCAATGAGAAACTCCGAAATTTCGGACAATATCATTTACGACATTAAAGGTTACAGCTTTGTCATCTATGATGCCGACAGCCTCACATTCAAAAACAACCTCAATAAAGAGACCGGAACGGATCTGGCCGGCGTAACTTTCAGTTATTGGTGGGTCTTCCACAACAGTCATAACATCAAGGTGGAAAACAACCTGAGCGTCAACACCTATGACAAGTTGGGTGTCCGAAACAGTGCTTCCACCCTTATGCCCTTACATAACGGCTATTTCAACAGCAGCCCCGGGCAGATGCAAGACAGCACAGACACGATCTATACCACCGATCCCACGCTCAATTATCATGATCTGACTTTCACGACGAATCGATATACCCTGCATCCACAGATAGTCACGATCCCCAGGGTTTTACATACCATTCCCACGGGGGTTGACACGCGCCCCTCAGAAAATCCGACTTTCCATATTTATCCCAATCCCGCGTTTGACTATATCAATATTGATCAACGAAAAAAGAATACGCTGCGCGTGTTTATTTACAATTCATCAGGGCAGCTCATCAAAACGTTTTCGTTACACGCACTATCCAATAAAATCGATCTTTCCGAACTAAAAGAGGGAGTTTATTACCTTAAAATAGTGACGGCACAAAAAGCGAAGATCGAAATTATTTTAAAACACGATAAAGTCAATAGATTGTAATCACAGGAACATTCCTGCGAATCTATTTTATGCCAACATCTACTTCCAAAGCCGGCATGCTTCAATCGTCATCCTGCATTCACGGGAAGGGGGAAGACGCGCCCAACACAACCCTATATCAATCCGCAGGAAAAAGGCCCAATCCTTCGGCGAGTCGTCCGAATGCCGGGTTTTTACTTTTAAGGGCTTCTAACTGCTGCTCGGGCGAGAGGCGGGCCTCTTCCTCCACATTCCATTGATATTTCCGGCGGGCATGGCGGAGCATATATTGTTGGCGGGCTTTCTCGACGACGGATTTGTAACCGGGCGGCACCTGAATGACGACGGTATCGGGTTCCTGAAAGTGGGGTTCCACTTTCGACAAGATCTTTTTCAATGAGGGCGACGCCTCGCCCACGAATCCTTCCCACAGTTGTTTCCAGTAAGGCTGTTCTGTATCGGGGGCGGACGGTTTGGAGGTTGTTTTTGCTTCGGCAGGTGTTTTTTCGGGGGCTTCGATCTTTGGCGGCGTTTCTGATGGGGGGGCGGGGCGTGTCTCGGCCGGCGGTGGTGCGGGGCGTTTCGGCGGAACGGAGACGGCTGTGTGCTTCGGCTCCTTCTTCGGGTGGGGTTCCGCCGTGGGGACGGGCTGAACGATTTCTTGCAGGTAAATCAATTTGAGGATGGCCGTTTCGAGGTGGAGGCGGGGGACGGCGGAACGGCCGAGGCGGCCTTCCATCTCGGCGGTGATGTGGAGGGCGTTCGTCAGATAGAGCGGGTCGAGGCCGTCGGCCTGCTGTTGGTAGGCCGTGACAACGGCGGGGGCTTGCTGAATCAGCGGCCGAGTGTCGGCTCGGGCGGCCAGCAGCAGGTTGCGAATGTGCCACCGCAGCCCCTGAAAGAGCATAGCCTCGTCGTAACCATCGTGCAGCAAGGCCGCCACCTGGGCCAGCGCCCCGGCAACGTCCTGCGCCATGATATGCTTCCACAGCTCAAAAAAGCGCTGCACCGGTGGAATACCAAGAAGGTGATAGACCTTCTCTTCGGTCAGGGCGTCTTCGATGCCGCCGATGATGCGGTCGGTGATGGTGAGCGCATCCCGCATGATGCCGTCGGCCTGTCCGGCAATGGCGTAGAGCGCTTCATCGGTGGCATCCACGCCCTCCTTGTCGAGGATTTCCCGCAGGCGGGCCACGATGCGTTCCAGCGGCAGGCGCCGGAAATCAAAGACCTGACAACGGGAAAGGATGGTGGGCAGAATGCGGTGCTTTTCGGTGGTGGCCAGGATAAAGACCGCATGGGAAGGCGGCTCTTCGAGGGTTTTCAGGAAGGCGTTAAAGGCGCTCTGAGAGAGCATGTGCACCTCGTCGATGATATAGACCTTGTATTTTCCCGACGAAGGCGGATATTGCACCTGATCGATGAGGGTGCGGATGTCTTCGACGGAAGAGTTGGAGGCGGCGTCGAGCTCGTAGATATTGACCGAGCGGCCCTCTTCGAAAGCCCGACAGGAAGCGCAGCTCAGGCATGGCTCGCCGTTTTGAGGCTGTTCGCAATTCAGCACCCGCGCCATGATACGGGCGCAGGTGGTCTTGCCCGTGCCCCGCGGCCCGTGAAAAAGATAGGCCTGCCCGATGCGCCCCTTCTGAATGCCGGTCCGCAACGCATCCGTGATATGCTGCTGCCCCACCACCTCGGCAAACCGGCGGGGACGGTATTTTCGGGCCAATCCCAGTGTCATGGACAATTTTTTTGACGGCGGTGCTTCCGCACCCGAATGTTAAGGGCTTCCACAAAAAGCGAAAACAGCAATGCAAAATACACATACCCGCGGGGAACGTGATAATGAAATCCTTCCACGATGAGCAACACGCCGATGAGGATCAGGAAAGCCAGCGCCAGCATCTGAAAGGTGGGATATTTCCGCAGAAAGCGGGAGACCACCTCGGCAAACAGCATCATCACCGCCACGGCCGCTGCGATGGCGATGGCGATGATGGTAAAGTACGTGGTCAAGCCCACAGCCGTGAGGATGCTGTCAATGGAAAAGATGGTATCCACCAGCAGGATTTGCAACACGATCTGCCATGCAGCGGCCTGCGCAGGCGTGGTCACATTTGCTTCCTCGCCTTCGACCCTTTTATGAATTTCATGGGTGCTTTTGGCCAGCAGAAACAGCCCGCCGGCAATCAGAATGGCGTCTTTCCAGCTGACTTCAATGCCGTGAAAAGAAAATAGCGGCGTTTGCAAATGCACCAGGGAGGCCACGCCCGCCAGCATGCCCAGCCGGATCAGGCCGGCCAGCCCCAGGCCGATGTTTCGGAGGCGGCGCTCTTGGGGGGGCGGCAGCCCCCGCGTGATGATGCTGATAAAGATGATATTGTCGATGCCCAACACGATTTCCAAGAACACCAACAACACCAACACCGCCCACCCCTCAGGCTGGGTTATCCATGACCAGTCCAGAAACATATGCAGAGCTTTGATCTCAATAGGCTCGAGCGAAGACCACCCGATAGCGGGCCGGCTGCCCGGTGAGAATACAGCGCCCCGGGTCATCGGGCTGCTCGTCGGGGATCAGCCGAATGGTGGCTTTGGTTTTCTCTTTGATGGCCAGCTCGGTCTCGGCGGTGCCGTCCCACGGCGCTATCACGAAGCCGCCGTCTTCGATGCGGCGCACAAATTCGTTCCACGTGTCCACTTCATAGGTGCGGCGGTCACGCTCGGCCTCGGCCCGTCGGAGTAAGCTCTGCTGAATGTCGTCGAGCAACGCCGGCACCCGATCACCGAGGGCATCCCATGAGACGAGTTCTTTCTCGCCGGTGTCGCGACGGGCCACTTCGGCGGTGCGGTTGGCCAGGTCCCGCGGGCCCACCACCACCCGCACAGGCACGCCCTTCAACTCATATTCGTGAAACTTCCACCCGGGCGAATGGTTATCGTCGTCGTCAAACCGCACCGAGACGCCCCGCGCCCGCCACGCTTCCATAAAGGGCGCCATCGCTTCCCGCACCTGCTGCAATTGTGCATCCTTGCGATAGATGGGCACCACCACCACCTGCAACGGCGCAATCCGCGGCGGCAACACCAGCCCCCGATCGTCGCCGTGCGTCATAATCAACGCCCCAACCAGCCGTGTCGAGACCCCCCACGACGTAGCCCACACATATTCCTGCCGCCCCTCGGCATTGAGAAACTTCACATCGAACGCCCGGGCGAAGTTTTGCCCCAGAAAATGGCTCGTGCCCATCTGCAGCGCCTTCCCGTCCTGCATCAGCCCTTCGATGGTGTAGGTATCCACCGCCCCGGCGAATTTTTCCTGATCGGACTTTCGCCCGCTGAGCACCGGCACGGCCAGCACCTCCCGCGCCAGCTCGCGGTAAATGTCCAGCATCCGCAAGGCCTCTTCCCGTGCTTCCGCTTCCGACGCATGCGCCGTGTGCCCCTCCTGCCACAGGAACTCAGCCGTCCGCAAAAACAGCCGCGTCCGCATCTCCCACCGCACCACGTTCGCCCACTGATTGATCAGCAGCGGCAGGTCCCGATAGGAGTGAATCCAGTTCCGATAGGTGTTCCAGATGATGGTCTCGGAGGTGGGCCGCACAATCAGCGGCTCTTCCAGCTTCGCAGCCGGATCGACCACCAGCTGCCCGTCCGCATCCAGCTTCAGCCGATAGTGCGTCACCACCGCACACTCTTTGGCGAACCCTTCCACGTGCTCGGCTTCCTTCGCCAGAAACGACTGCGGGATGAACAGCGGAAAATAGGCGTTCACATGTCCCGTCTCTTTGAAGCGGCGGTCCAGATAGTCCCGAATGGCTTCCCAGATGGCGTAACCATGCGGCTTGATGACCATGCAGCCCTTCACGGCGGAATGCTCCGCCAATCCGCCGTGCTTGACCACATCCACATACCATTGCGAAAAATCCTTGTCCCGAGGCGTAATGACCGATGCCATAGCTGATGAAAAAATTGGCCCGCAAAGTTACCACGAAAAAGGGCCTTCCCTGAAGCCGTTCCCGAAGATGAAAAACGATGGATTTTTGGGCGTGCCCCCTCGCCTTCGGCTCGGGGTCGGGCCCCTCTGGGCTCGGCGGTTCCTGAGCTTGTCGAAGGGCTGTTCGCCTCGGCCCGCCCGCCATCTCACCTCACACCCTACGCCACCCGCGTGGCTTCGACTACGCTCAGCCAGCGGGTGTTTCCCACGGGCGTCGGTTCCTGAGCTTGTCGAAGGGCGGGCCACCTCGCGCTTAGCGGCTCGGCGCCCGCCGGGCCCCTCACGCAATGCAGCTATCCACCTTTCCCTGCCCCATCTTCATACCTTTGGCACACCTTTTGTCTTACCATCACACAAAAATCATCCATCCCATGCAAGGCACGATAAGAACAAAAATCCTTATTGGAATGTTCGCACTCTTCCTGAGCAGTTGTATGACGTGGAACGGCCCCACGGGCGACGACGCCTACCGGCTCACCTGTTGCCGATGCGAAGACGAACCTTCCCCCAACAATCCCGTCCATGAGACCGACAAAAAAGACCGTTCCACCCCTTCGACGCGCAAACCCAGCCCCACCCCGCCGGTCAAACCCCAAAAGCCCAAGCCTCCCACCAAACCCGACACGAAAAAGTCGGACGAACCCATGCCCGGCAAACCCAAAAAACTCCCTAAAGGGAATAAAAAGGACGCCTCCAAAGACAAAGAACCGGACGTCCGTCCGGGAGGACGCCACATCAAGCCCGGCGAAGAAAAGAAAACGCCGACCCCATACTAAAATTAAAAACACACAACCATGCGATACATTTTATGGTGTTCCTGGCTCGTATCTGTCTTTGCATTCGGACAAACGGAATATGATTTTTCCCGTCACCTGCGTCTTCCCGAAGGATTGGGTTCGGCCCGCGGCGCGGCCATGCCCGGCGCCATCGTGGTGATGGGCGGCGACCTGCAGGCGGCCAAAGTCAATCCCGCCGGCCTGGGCCTGTATAACCGGACCGTGCTGGCCGGCACCTTCGGCCTCTACGGCACCACGCTCAACAGCCCCGCCATCCACGACAGCGCCCGCGGCCCCCGCCCCGAATTTTCCGACGTCGGACTGGTGATCCCACTGGGCGCGCCCATCGGCCCGGATGCCCGCCGAGGCCCATGGATTGTCGCCGTCACCTGGCACAAAAGCGTGCATCACCTCACCGGCGCCGAAATCCCAACCAACGGAAGCATGATCGCCCGATGGAAGGAGATCATGGACGGGTATGCGCCGTCGGCATTTTATCGCAGCTCACCGTTTGCGCTGTCGCTCGAAGAAGGCCTCTGGACCATCAGCGACTCCACGCTGTGGAAATACAACCCCGTGCTTTCGCCGGACAGCTCGCAGGGAAGCACCTACCGCTTCCGGGGCAACCAGAGCCGTTCGGTGCTCGACTTTGCCTTCGGGCGCCAGTTCGCCCCGTGGCTGTTTGCAGGCGCCACCCTTCAAATACCCTTCGACATCGCCCGCAATCAGGAAACAAGCCGGGAGACATTCCGCAACGGCGGCATGTCTCCGAAGGCGATCGAATATGAAGAATACACCGAATCGAAGGGGTCGGGCCTGCGCATGGGCGCAGGCCTCATCGTGCGGCCCACCTGTTTCCTGCGCATCGGCGTGAGCTACTATTCGCCCGCATGGCTGCACGTCAAAGACTCCATCTCTGCGGTGTTGCGGACAGGCACGCAGCCGCCGACCGGCGACTTTTTGGTGGACACCCCCGTCAACCACGCCGCCGCCCTATGGGATTATCACGTCTTCCTCCCGTCGGAGTTCCGTCTCAGCGTGGGGCTGATCGACGGCGGTTGGGGTGCGGTGACGGCCGGATTGATGACCACCCGTTACGGCGGCGTTTATTTCAAAGCGGGCGACTATCCCGACCCGATTTTCGACACGCTCAACCAGCAAGCCGCCGCCATGGCCCAACGACATTATCAATTCAGCCTCAGCGGCGAGCTGAAACAAGGCCCCTGGCGCTTGCGGGGCGGCACCCGCTGGGACGCCCAGTGGCAACACTGGACGCAAGCCGGCATCGGCATCGGCTTTCACACACCTCGCTGGTATGCCGACGCCGCCGCCTACCTCACATGGCAGCCGCAAAACCGCTTCACGCCCTTTGAAGGGTGGAACGACGGCACGCTGTTCTCCGCCATCGAAGGAAGCCGCACCACCCAGGGATTCAGCCTCACCGCCGGACTGCGCTGGTAAGCCACACTGAGGGAAGAACCAACGTATAACCTACACCATCGTAGGGGCCCGGCATGCCGGGCCCCTATATTCATGTTCTGTTGCATTTGCCATCCATCAGGGGCACCCGGCCATGCGTTAATTAAGGAACAACCACATCGGCCGCCCCTCCGGTTCTTTTTTTCTTCCATCCTGTAACAATTCCCCCCGCTTTTCCCTTTTACTGAAAAGACAAACGTCATGCAATCATCATTCATCTCTTTTCTTGGGAAGGGCATGCGAACGGGGCACCGGTCGCTGTCGGGTTCTGTCAAGCTGTTAGGCATCATCCCCCTGATGACGATGCTGGTATTTTGCAATTTTCATCCGGTGAATCGGAAAGTGGTCGGTAACGGGGAAAAAAGCGTCCGCAAGGTGACCGTCGGAGACTACGACGGCATCGAAGCAAAGGGCATCCTTACGGTCCGCCTGGTGCCGGGACGGGAAGGGGAAATCCGCGTCATCACGGACCAAAACCTCCAGCCCTACGTGAAGGTAGCGCTTCATGAGGGCGTTCTATCCATCGGGATACGGGACCATATCAACTACGAGAGCGACCTGGGCATTACGGTGGTCGTGCCGTATGAACGTCTTTCGAGCGTTTCCGGCAAAGGCATCACCCACATCGAAACAGCTGATGACGCCGTGATTCGGTCGGACGGTTCCTTCCGGCTGGCCATGCTGGGGATGGGGCGGGCCCGCCTGCACGTGGAGGCCCCGCAGGTGAAGGTTCGCTTGCAAGGCGCCGCCGATATCACGCTCACGGGCAAGACCGACCGCCTGACCATCCAGCACATGGGATTGGGACGTTTCAACGGCCTGGCCATGGAAGCCCGCTCTGTGGAGGCCGCAATGACGGGCGCCGGCAAAGCGCAGGTCTGGGCCCGAGACAGCCTGAAAGCCCGCGTGCAGGGAATGGGAAAACTGCGTTACAAAGGTCGGCCGGCCCATGTAGATATTCACAAATCCGGGCTGGGAACGGTCACGTCGCTTTGACCATATAATCCCACCGGCCCCGTTCCATCCAATGGGGCCTGAGACGGCACGAAACCACTTTGTAGGGGCGGATTCAGAATCCGCCCCTACTGGTTTTATGGCGCGTCACTTGCCGCAGCAGCAGTGCCGCGCCCTAAATCGGGTGAGGGGGCCCGGAGGGCGGGGGAATATCGAACACCGAACACGGGGGAACATCGAACGCCGAACACCGATTTAATGTTTAAGAATTTATTGTAATATATCCTTTTTATTCTTCAATCGGTGTTCTGCAATTCATAGAAGGCTCGCGTGAGGGGCCCGGAGGGCGCCGAGCCGCAAGGCGAGGCGGACCGCCGCCGTCTGCGGGGTGGGATTTGCAGGGGCGACGCGTGCGTCGCCCTGCGGGCGTCCGTGGGATATGACGTGGAGAGGTGATGCATGCATCACCTCCGGGAACGCCTGCGGGATGGATTGTGTAGGGGCGCAGCGGTGTCTGCGCCCATGAAGGCGGCGGGCCGAGCGAACAGCCCTTCGACAAGCTCAGGAACCGCCGAGCCCGCAGGGGCCCGACCCGAAGGCGCCCCACCGCGCCCGCTGCCGGAGCGAAGCCGAAGGCACGCGGGCGACCGGGGCGCCGAAGGGACACGCCCCAAGCATCATCACGTTCCCGCTCTTTTGCGCACCATCAAGAAGGGTACGGCGTTATGAAAGGGCTTTTGAAGGCAATACCTTTGCACCAAATCAAGGACGATGACAGAACTGGAATCTCCCATCTACATTGAATTTCTGATGCACGACGCCGGCGTGCCCGAAGAAGTTTATGATGCGCTGGCCGAGCGGCTTTCGCTGGACAAGGCGGCGCAACAGCTGGCCGATTACCGGTTTCCGGTCTATCTGAAAATCGGGCTTTCGCAGCCGACGGAAGGGCAATATCGGGCGGCGGTGTGGATGCGCATCGGACGGAAGGCGCTCTTTTTCACGGTGGGTGGTGAAGACCTCGATGCGCTGGCCGAGGCGCTGGAAGCGGCGCTGGCCCGGGAAACGGGACGGCTCGTGGCCGAAGAAAAGCAGGCCCACCGACGCGAGCAACATCGTAAACTCGATGAAGAATTAGAAGCCTATTGTGCGCTGCTGGAAGAATATGCCGACGAAGGGCGATCGTCCGACTTTATGCTGCTGATGAGCGGCCTGATCGACCGGCTGCGGGGTTACGTGGTGCGGAAAATTCACGACGCCTACAACCGGGGGCGGCTGGTGGCACCCGACGCCGTGGACGTCGAAGCGGTGATGGATGAAATCACCGAAACGCTTTACAAAAACTTCAAACACCGCCCCGCCGACAAAAAGCTGCTCCACTGGATTTACGAAACCATCGACCGCGTGATCGAGCGCCACGTGGAAGAAGCCAACGAAGAACGCACCGTTCACGTCACCCTCGAAGACCTCGCCATGGCGGAGTTAGAAGACCTCGACGAGTCGCACTTCGTGGTGGATGCCGAAGGCGAAATCTACGACCTGAACGACTTTTACGAGGTGGTGGAAAATCCCTACTACCCACTTTACAGCTACGAGGACTTCTGGCCGATGGATGAAGAACGTCCGGAAGCGATCGACCCGCATAAGCTGCACATCTGGGTGGCCAACAAGCTGGCCCGGCTGGCCGAGCGGCAGCGGGAAGTGTTTGACCTCTACACGCTGGAAGGCATGACCGAAAGCGAGATCGCCGAACGCCTGTCGATGAGCAAGGAAGCGGTGAAAGAGAC
>JALVCQ010000126.1 GCA_027009805.1 Bacteroidota bacterium | reverse complement strand
ACCGACAGGGAAGGGGGGCGGTTTTCGCGTGAGGGGCCCGGAGGGCGCCGAGCCGTAAGGCGAGGCGGACCGCCGCCGCCTGCGGGGCGGGATTGGTAGGGGCGACGCGTGCGTCGCCCTGTGGGCGTCTGCGGGGTGGGGTTTGTAGGGGCGCAGCGGTGTCTGCGCCCATGAAGGCGGCGGCGGGCCGAGGCGAACAGCCGAGCCCGCAGGGGCCCGACCCGAAGGCGGCGCCAGCCGCCGAAGGGGCACGCCCAAATATTCGTAAAATGCTATGACCGCCCATCCAGCACCCGCCACCGCCGAAGGAACACATATGCCGTGCCCGCGGCGAAGAGCAGCCACCACAGATTGTGCCACCATACCTTCGACAGCTCGAAATGCCAGAAGGCGTCCCGCTCCAGCACCCACAGCACGCCTACCCACGCCAGCCCCGCACCCAGCACGGCCGCAATGCGGCCCCACGGATACGCCACCGGAAAAGCTTTCCGCCCCCACCACGCCGACAGCAGCATCATGCTGCCATAGCTCAGCAACGTGGCCCACGCGGCGCCGTAGATGCCGACGCGGGGGATCAGCCAGCCGTTGGCCGCCAGCGTGACCACTGCCCCCGCCAGCCCCATCCACATCCCGGCGTGGGTGCGCTCGGTGTGTTTATACCACACCGACAGGTTGTAGTAGATGCCCAGAAAGATGAACGCCAGCATCACGATGGGGACGATACCCAGCCCGCTGTGGTAGGGGCTGTGGGCCGGGCCGATAAAAAACTTCACCCAGTGGATGTTGACCATCAGGCCGGTGAAGACCAGCGTCATCGTGCCGACATATAATAATAGGAGTCGCCCGAAGGCGAGGCGGCCTTCCGCCTCGTGGGCCTGTTGCAGGAAATAGGGCTCGGCGGCGTAGCGAAACGCTTGCAGGAAGAGGATCATCAGGATGGCCAGCTTGTAGTTGGCGCCGTAAATGCCCACGGCGGTCATGCGCTCGTTGAGAGAGCCCGGCAGCAGCCATTTCAGCAGCGGACGGTCGGCGGTTTCGTTGATCATGGCGGCCAGTCCCGCCACCATCAGCGGCCACCCGTAGCCGATCAGGCGGCGCATCAGCGTGCCGTCGGCATGGCGATAGTGGCGTAGCAACAGCGGCAGCAACCACACCACCACCACGCCGCTGGCCAGCGCATTGGCCAGAAACACCAGCTCCACCCGGCCCGGCCACGGCAGCCGATCCGCATAGCCCATCCGGGGCAACAGGTAAAGGAAAAATACGTTCAAGACCACCGCCGTCAGGATGCCGCCCAGCCGAATGATGGAAAAACGAATACTCTGCCGCCGCCGGCGCAGCCAAGCGAAGGGCAAAATGGCCAGCGCATCGAAGAAGGTGATGAGCGCCGCCAGCCGGATCAGCGCCGTGCGGGCGGGATAGCCCAGCGCTTCGGCGATGGCCGGCGCCCCCAGCCACAGCAGCAGGCCGCCCACTCCCGCCAGCAGCCCCACCCACGTCACAGCCGCCGACAAGACCCGTTGCGGATCCCGGGTGCGGGCCGAAAAATGAAAAAACGCCGTTTCCATGCCCCAACTGTAAAACACATTGATGAAGGCGATGTAGGCGTAAAGTTCCACCATCACGCCATATTCGCCGGGCAAAAACACCCGCA
Source organism: Bacteroidota bacterium (assembly GCA_027009805.1). Classification (GTDB taxonomy): domain Bacteria; phylum Bacteroidota; class Bacteroidia; order JAADEI01; family JALVCQ01; genus JALVCQ01. The sequence continues at coordinate 8,463 of JALVCQ010000126.1, read as the reverse complement.
CGTAAAGCGGTGTGAGCAGATAGTTCAGCAGCCGCCCGACAATCGACGACAGGCCGTAAACGGCCACGTCGGAAGCCAGCTTGCGGAAGCTCATGGCGCCGAAGCGGTTGGATAGATCAGGCGCCACTGCCAGATGCCGGGCAGCCTGTCGGGCCGCATGTAGGGGATGATGTGCAGTGTGTCAGGCCTTTCGGCAATGAGCGCGGTCGGCAGCATGATGCGCATCCTTGCGTAGGGGCCCATCCGCCGGCCGTAGCGAAAACCGTCGGCGCGATACAACTGCACGTCCAGCGTGGTATCGACCCGGCGGCTTTGAAAACGTAGCCAGAGGTTTTGATAGGGATAGCGGTCGTCATAGCGGATCTCAAGGAAAAGAAAGTCCGGCCGTCGGGCAAAGGCCGCGGCCATAGTGTCGGAGGCATACATGGTGCCTTCCCGAAAGGAGATCACCGTAGCACGCTCTTCGGAGTGGTGGCAGCCCCAGCCGGCCGTCAGTACCACGGCGGTGCTAACCCACCAGCGAAAAGCTGTAACCATCCACTTCCCGCACACGGCGCCCCTTTTTGTTGGTTTCGATCATTTTGTTCACGGTCTTCAGCGGGATGATAAGCGGTGTGCCGCGCTTTTTGCGCTCGGCGTAGTTGAGCCAGACCCGCTCGCCCAGAAGGTCGAATTTGATAATTTGAAGCGTCCCCCGTTCGGTCTCGATGCGGGTGTTCTCAGGGGGAAACTTTTTCATCGCATCCAGATATTGCTCTAATTCGTAGTCCAGACAGCATTTAAGTCGCCCGCACATCCCCGTGAGTTTCTCGATGTTGAGCACCAGCTCCTGATGACGGGCCATCTTCGCCGTGATGGAACGGAACGACGTCAGCCATGTGGCACAACACAGCTCCCGCCCGCAGTCGCCGATGGCACCAATCAGGCCCGCCTCCTGACGAATGCCGATCTGGCGCATCTCCACCTTGATGTGGAACCGCCGGGCCAGCTCCCGCACCAGCTGACGAAAGTCCACCCGCGAATCGGCCGTGAAATAAAACGTCCCCTTCGAGTTGTCAGACTGCATCTCCACGCTGCTCAGCTTCATCGGCACCTCCATCCGACGAATGATTTCCCGCGCCTCAAAAAACATCGCCCGCTCCCGCTCCCGGGCCCGCCGGTATGAGGCCGTATCAGTGCCCGTCGGCAGGCGTAAAATCTCTCCAATCGCATCCCTTTTAATGTTTTTTCTCCGGCGCTGCCGTTCCGCCGCCGGCCCCGTCAGCGTAATCATCCCCATATCCCACCCCGACGGACTGCCTTCCACCACCACCATCTCACCGCTCCGGAGCGGCAACTGACGAAGATTCCGATAAATGCCCTTTCGGGTGCCTTTGAATTTCACCTCCACCAACGACGGAATCGGCGGTGCATCCACATACCAGAGCGGATCAATCCAGTTATAGGCATCCAGCTTTCCGTCTTCCGATCGCACAAACCCCGCACAACCACAGCCGCCGCCTTTTTGACGACAAGAACTACAACCCATATAAACCTATCATTCCAGAACGTGGCAAAGTTAGCGTTCCCCGCACGGCGGCCCTACAACATGCTGCGCCCCCCACACACCCGCCGGCTGAGCGGAGCCGAAGCAATGCGGGGGAGGTGTAAGGGCGGACCTGCGTGTCCGCCCTCTGATCTAAAAAACGAAACGCGTATATTAGCCCCGCACTTTAATCTAAAAAGGATGGTCCTATGAGAACACACAAAAAACACTTGGGCCGGCGCTGGTTATCAGCGCTCGCGCTCCTTTTCGCATGGAGCGGATGGATGACAAAATCGTCGGTGCTCAATGCACAAACCTATTGTACGCCGACCTATTCCAGTTCGTGTACAAGCGGAGACTACATTGACTCTTTTGTGATCAAGGATGGGACCACAACGGTCTTTTTCACCAATGCCAGTGGATGTGACAACTCCACAACCAATTACATCTTTCGCACGGGGGCGGGCGATACCATCGTCCTAACCAAGGGGAAGTCATATGACTTGACAGCGGCGACTGGCACTTATGGCCAATATTTCGTGTTGTGGATAGATGGGAATAAAAACGGATGGGGGGATGCTTCGGATGTGATTGCTGAAAGTGGCGCACGGGTTTCTCCTTGGACGGTGACCTTTACGGCTCCCTCCGGGACGGGCAGCTCGACCTATGACACCACCCGCTGGCGGATTCGGTCGTCATACTATATCATTACAGGAGCGGACAGCTGTAGCAACCAGTCTTACGGCGAAACCGAAGACCATGTGGTGATTCTGGTGCCGCCTTCCGGGGATGACGTGGGCGTGAGTGCGGTGGACAGCCCCATCTCCGCTTGTGGCTTGAGTGCCAGCGAGTCGGTTTGGATTACGATTAGCAACTATGGTGCAGCCTTGGCAGCAGGGACAAATGTGCCTTACAGCGTAAAGGTCGATGGCGGCACGCCGTGTACGGGCACCTTTACTGTGCCCGCAGGGGGCTTTGCCACAGGCGCCGACACCACCTTTAACAGCGGCTGTACGGGTGACTTTAGTGCCGCAGGCACACATACCGTGCAGGCATGGACCAGCCTGACAGGCGATGTGGATAATATGAATGACACCACCACCACCACAGTGACCAATGATCCTCTGATTTCAACCTTCCCTTATACGGAAAGTTTTGAATCGGGTGCCGGCGGCTGGCGCGTGGAATCGAACGGCACCACCACGTGGGCATTGGGTGAGTTACATGCGACCACGACGCCGGGAACCATCGATACGGCGGCCAACGGGACGTTTGCATGGGAGACCGATACTTCCGGAAATTATCAGAATGATGAACAGGGCTGGGTGTTGAGCCCCTGTTTTGACTTCAGTAGCATGACGAATGCGCCGAAGTTGACGATGTCGGTATGGTGGGAAAGTGAAAACACCTATGACGGCGGCGCTATCGACACCGGGGATGCAGCGGGCAGCAGTTGGGCCCGCCTGGGTGCGATGGGTGATCCGAATAACTGGTATAATGATAATACCATTAGTGGTTTGAACTGGAGTGGAAGCCAGCACGGCTGGACGGGTACGGGGACAAACAGCAGCGGCGGCTGGGTGGAAGCTTCTCGGGTGATTTCGGAATTTGCGGGTCGTAGTGATTATGTTCGTTTCCGGGTGTTGTTCGGCTCGGATGGTTCGATAACGTCGGGGGATGGCTTTGCGTTTGACTATGTGCGAATTGAGGAGGTGCAGAACGATGTGGGAGTGAGTGTGGTGGATAGTCCGGTGTCGGGTTGCGGCCTGGGCCCTGCTGAACCGATCTGGATCACGATTCATAATTATGGTTCGGCATTGAGTTCGGGGGTAAATGTGCCTTATAGCGTGGAGGTGGACGGCGGCACGCCGTGTACGGGTACCTTTACTGTGCCCGCAGGGGGCTTTGCCACAGGTGCCGACACCACCTTTAACAGCGGCTGCACAGGCGACTTCAGCACCACGGGCAGCCACACGGTGAAGGCGTGGACCAGCCTGACGGGCGATGTAGATAATACCAATGATACCACAACCCAGACGATAGAGCACAAAGCCGCCCCCACGCTGGGAGCCAATGATATTTTTATCGACGACTTCGAGTGTCTGCCGCCAATGACGACGCAGACGAGCGGGACGATCCTGATGAGCGGAACCCCCTCATCACAGTGGGAATACACCAACACCGTTAATGGACGTTTGCAAACCACCTATACGAACCATACCACGGGCGGATCGCAAGCGGTGACGCTGGATGCCAATCCGTCAGGTTCCAATTCAGATAACTGGATGACGGTGACGCTGGATATGAGTGCATATAATGCAGCGACGAATGCGATCGAGCTGGAGTTCTGGTGGACAGACCATGGGGATGAAACGCACACCGGCGATTCGATAGCGATTCGGGGTAGCAATTCCGACCCGTGGATTAACGTGCTGAGCCTTGCGCCCGGCAGCCAAACAAATAATACATGGCATCAGGAGGCAATTAACCTGAGCAATGCGCTGCAGGCCGCAGGACAGAACTTCAGCAGCACCTTCCAGATTCGGTTTAGTCAATATGACAATTTTGATGTCCCTTCAGATGGAATCACCTATGATGACATTCGTGTGCATGAGTTGCAAAACGACGTAGGCGTGAGTGCCGTGGACAGCCCGGTATCGGGTTGTGGAATGGGGACTGCCGAGTCGGTTTGGATCACGATTCACAACTATGGGGCGCCCCTGAGCTCGGGAACAAATGTGCCTTACAGCGTAGAGGTGGACGGCGGCACGCCGTGTGCAGGGACGCTGACCATCGGCACCGGCGGTCTGGCCACAGGCGCCGACACCACCTTCAACAGCGGCTGTACGGGCGACTTCAGCACGCTCGGGGCACACACCGTGAAGGCATGGACCAGCCTGGCGGGGGACGTGGATAATACCAACGATACCACCACACAAGCCGTCAACAATTCGCCCCTTTACAGCACATTCCCGCACGTAGAAGGTTTTGAGGGAACGAGTTACTGGACCTTCGGCGGCACCAACAGCAGCTGGCAGGTGGGCACACCATCCGGAGGAGATATTGATGCGGCGGGAGAAGGCTCGCAATCGCTGTTCACCGACAACGGACTGGACGAGTATAACGATAACGAGCAATCGTTTGCAGAAAGCCCATGCTATGATTTCAGTGCATTGACGTCCGATCCGATTGTGAGTTTCCTGCATGCATGGGAGCTGGAAAGCAGCTATGACGAAGGCTGGTTGGAATACACCACCGACGGCGGCGCCACGTGGACGAAAGTGGGGGCCTCGGGCAGCGGCGTCAACTGGTATAATGACGCAGTGAATAATTGGTGGGATGCCACAAACGGTTATGAAGACTGGCACGTGGCATCACATGTGTTGACGGGACTGGCGGGACAGAGTGAGGTGCGGTTCCGCTTCCGGATGTCTTCGGATGGCTCTGTAAGGTACGAAGGGATGGCGATCGACCAGTTTTCGGTTCTGCCGAGTGGAACGGAGGTGTTTGATCCGGCCGCGCGCCCCTACACGGGGACCTCGACGGCCACGCTGAGCGGCAGCGGCTGGTCGAAATATCAGGTGGCCGGCGGCGATGTAATCTGGGTGGACCCCAACGGGAATAATCTGGGAAGTACAGACTTGAAGATGAACACTGAGTTTCCGCCGCTTTATTTCCCCAGCGTGGGCCAATACATGACGCCGCGCCACTGGGTGGTGGAACCCACCACCGCACCGACGTCGAATGTGACGCTGCGGCTGTTCCTCACCGAGGAAGAGTGGGATACGCTGCAAGGGCGCGACGCTAACCTGGCGAAAGGTGTTCATCTGCTGGGTATCACGCATTATCACGGCCCCAACGACCACACGTTGTCGTGGACCGACAACACTTATACCGGCACGAATAGAGCCTTTATTGCGCCGTCGGCAATTACAGTCTATCCGTGGAACAACGGCTACGGGTTGGAGTTTGACGTGCCTACCCTAAGCCAGTTTGGCGGCAACAGCGGCGGAGGGACGAACACGCCGTTGCCGGTCGAGTTTGCGTGGTTCCGGGCCGACCGGGTGGGCGGCGACGCCCTCCTTCGCTGGGCCACGGCCTCCGAGCGGGGCAGCGACCATTTCCGGGTGGAAACAGCCACAGAAGTGCGTGACGGCGTGCCGGTGTGGCGTCTGCTGGGCACGGTGAAGGCGGCCGGCGAGAGCCGCGAACTGCGGGAATATGAATTTGTGGACCGTGAGCCCAACAAGCGGGGTGTGCGCTACTATCGCATCGTAGAAGTGGATGCCGACGGCACCACTACCGAGAGTGAGGTGCGCAAGCTGTTCTTCGACGGCGAAGCGGGCGTGGTGACGGTTCGCCCGAATCCGTTTGCGGATGCGCTGGAAGTGCTGTTGCCTTCGGGTGAGGGGACGGCACAGGTGCAGGTGGAAGACGTTCGCGGTGTAACGGTGTGGCGTCGGACGGTGGCCTTGGGCGGCGTGGTTCAGACGCTGCGTGTGGATGCGTCCGGCTTGCCGGCGGGCGTTTACACGGTGCGGGTGATCACGGCCTCGGGCACCGAGATGGTGAAGGTGGTGAAACGGTAGGGCCTCCTCGGGGCTTTTGTGGAATAGGCAGAACGTCCCCGCCTTCCCTCGGGAGGGCGGGGGCGTTTTTTTGTGTGGAAAAATGCGGGGAATGTCCGGAAGGTATGGGTTTGTAGGGGCGACCGGCCGGTCGCCCCTGCTAATGATGACGGCCAAATGAAAACCAACGAAGGTCATGTAGGGGCGCAGCACCGCTGCGCCCCTATCCGTTCATTGGCGGCAATGTCGGCAGGAATGCCCGTAGGACATGGTTTTGTAGGGGCGACGCATGCGTCACCCCTACGGATAGGGGGGGCAAGATAGCCCGCATGGACATGCGTTCCGTAGGGGCACGGCATGCCGTGCCCCTACATGCCCCCGCTGGCTGAGCGGAGTCGAAGCCACGGGGGGAGGAATGATGTGAAATGATGGAGGATGCGTCGCCCCTACGAACGGCCGTGCCCTACATGGCGGGCAAAAACAATAGGAAGGCGATTGCTCTCACGAATTGCTGAATACCCTTATGGGCGCCTCCTGAACCTGCCCGCCGCATCCAAAATTTTTAGGGAAGCCCCGAATAAGAAAAAACATGTATATTAGCCCTCGCTAAATAGATGTATTATGTGGCACATTCAAAAACGCCTTGGACGGCGCTGGCTGTCAGCGCTCGCGCTCCTTTTCGCATGGAGCGGATGGATGACAAAATCGTCGGTGCTCAATGCACAAACCTATTGTACGCCGACATACTCCAACTCGTGTACAAGCGGTGACTACATTGACTCTTTTGTGATCAAACAGGGTACCACCACGGTCTTTGCCACCAGCCCTACAGCGTGTGATAACACGACCACCAATTACATCTTTCGCACGGGAGCGGGGGATACCATCGTCCTGACTAAAGGGGTGACGTATGACCTGACGGTAAAAGCAGGTCCTATATGGTCACAATACTTTGTGTTGTGGATAGATGGGAATAAGAACGGTTGGGGGGATGCCTCGGATTCGATTGTGGCAAGTGGTACGCCATATCTTGTATGGACCACTTCTTTTACAGCCCCCACCGGGACGGGCAGCTCGACCTATGACACCACCCGCTGGCGGATTCGGTCATCGTATGGCTCCATTACAGGGGCGGATAGTTGTAGCAACCAGTCTTACGGCGAAACCGAAGATCATGTGGTGATTCTGGTGCCGCCTTCCGGGGATGACGTGGGTGTGAGTGCGGTGGACAGCCCTGTCAGCGGTTGTGGCTTGAGTGCCAGCGCGCCGGTCTGGATTACGATTAGCAACTATGGTGCGACCTTGGCTGCGGGGACAAATGTGCCTTACAGCGTGGTGGTCAATGGCGGCACGCCGTGTGCGGGGACGCTGACCATCGGCACCGGCGGTCTGGCCACTGGCGCCGACACCACATTTAACAGCGGATGTACAGGCGACTTCAGCGCCGTAGGTAACCATACCGTGCAGGCGTGGACCAGCCTGACAGGTGATGTGGATAATACGAATGACACCACCACCACCACGGTGACTAATGATCCTATAGTTTCGACCTTCCCTTACATGGAAAGTTTTGAATCGGGTGCCGGCGGCTGGCGCGTGGAATCGAACGGCACCACCACGTGGGCATTGGGTGAGTTACATGCGACCACGACGCCGGGAACCATCGATACGGCGGCCAACGGGACGTTTGCATGGGAGACCGATACTTCCGGAAATTATCAGAATAATGAACAGGGCTGGGTGTTGAGCCCCTGTTTTGACTTCAGTAGCATGACGAATGCGCCGAAGTTGACGATGTCGGTATGGTGGGAAAGTGAAAGCACCTATGACGGCGGCGCTATCGACACCGGGGATGCAGCGGGCAGCAGTTGGGCCCGTCTGGGTGCCATGGGCGACCCAAACAACTGGTATAACGACAACACGATCAGCGGTCTGTTCTGGACCGGCGATCAGAATGGCTGGACGAGTTCCGGTGGCGGCTGGGTGGATGCGTCGCGGGTGATTTCGGAGTTTGCCGGCCGCAGCGATTATGTGCGTTTCCGGGTGTTGTTCGGCTCGGATGGCTCGGTCAACAGCTATGATGGTTTTGCCTTTGACTATGTGCGAATTGAGGAGGTCTCAAATGACGTAGGTGTGAGTGCGGTGGACAGTCCGGTATCGGGTTGTGGAATGGGGGCTGCCGAGCCGGTTTGGATCACGGTGCACAACTATGGGGCGGCGTTGAGTTCGGGCACGAATGTGCCTTACAGCGTAGAGGTGGACGGCGGCACGCCGTGTGCAGGGACGCTGACCATCGGCACCGGCGGTCTGGCCACAGGCGCCGACACCACATTCAACAGCGGCTGCACAGGCGACTTTAGCACGTTGGGC
>JALVCQ010000125.1 GCA_027009805.1 Bacteroidota bacterium | reverse complement strand
GCGCTGATGCTCCTGTTGCGGTTTCAGCGGCACGGACACACGCCCGTCGTCCTCATCGGCGGCGCCACCGGCATGATCGGCGACCCCTCCGGAAAAAGCGAAGAACGCAACCTCCTTTCCGAGCAGCAGGTCCGAGACAATGCCGCCGCCATCGAAAGCCAGATCCGCCGCGTCTTCGAGCGCTCGCCCGGCGCCGCCCCCATCTTCGTCAACAACCTCAACTGGTTCGGCCCTATGCCCCTGCTGACCTTCCTCCGTGACGTAGGAAAACACCTCACCGTCAGCTATATGATGGCCAAAGACTCCGTGGCCCAGCGCCTCGAACGCGGCATCTCCTTCACCGAGTTTTCCTATCAGCTCTTGCAGGCCTACGATTTTTACCACCTCCTCACCGCACAGGAGGTGGCCATGCAGATGGGCGCTTCCGACCAGTGGGGCAACATCACCAGCGGCGTGGAGCTCATCCGCCGAAAAGCCGCCCGCCCCGCATACGGCCTCACGTGCCCCTTGCTCACCCGCCCCGACGGCACCAAATACGGCAAAACCGCCGAAGGGAAAAACGTCTGGCTCGACCCCCGACGCACCTCCCCCTATCAGTTTTACCAATTCTGGATCAACGCCGCCGACGAAGAAGCCCGCCGCTTTATCCTCGTCTTTTCGATGAAAGACCGTGAGGACATCGAACGCCTGATCCACGAGCACGAACAGGCCCCCCACCTGCGCCTGTTGCAAAAAGCCCTGGCCGAAGAGATGACCACGTGGGTGCACGGCCCCGAAGCGCTGGCCGAAGCCCAAAAAGCCACGCAGGTGCTCTTCGGACGAAAAACCACCCGGGAACAGTTGCAGGCGCTGAGCGAAACCCTCATCCGGGATGCCTTGCAGGGCGTTCCCTCTCACGCCGCCGCCCCCCTGCCCGCCGAAGGTAAAAACGTCGTGGACTTCCTCGTCGAAAGCGGCGCCTTCCCATCCAAAGCCGAAGTGCGCCGACTCATTAAAAGCGGCGGCCTCACACTCAACGGACAAAAAATCACCAGCCCCGACGACCGCCTCTCCACCGCCGACCTCCTCCACGGCCGCTACCTCATCGGCAAGAAGGGTAAGAAAAACTACTTCCTCGTCGAAGTCAACGCCTGACGCTGCCCGCAGACCCTATATCCGTCGCAATACTTCCGCCCAGTCGGTGCGGGCTTTGACGATGTCAATGAGGCGCGGAATCTCCACCCGCTCCTGCTGCATCGAGTCCCGATCCCGAAGCGTGACGGTGTTGTCTTCCAGCGTCTGATGGTCGATGGTGATGCAATAGGGCGTCCCCACTGCATCCTGACGCCGATAGCGCTTGCCGATCGAGTCTTTTTCCTCGTAAAAACAGTTAAAATGCGGCCGCAGGGCCTCGAAGATTTCCATCGCTTTCTCCGGCAGGCCGTCCTTCCTCACCAGCGGGAAGATGGCCACCTTGTAGGGCGCCAGCACCGCAGGAATGCGCAGCACCGTCCGCTGTTTCCCTTCCACCGTCTCCTGCGCATACGCCTCCGATAAGATCAGGAAAAACAGCCGATCCAGCCCGATGGAAGTCTCCACCACATACGGAACGTAGCTTTCCTTCAGCTCGGGGTCGTAATAGGTGAGTTTTTTCCCGGAATATTCCGCATGGCGCCGCAGGTCGAAGTCGGTGCGGGAGTGAATGCCTTCCACTTCCCGAAAGCCGATGGGAAAGGCATATTCGATGTCGGTGGCGGCATTGGCATAGTGGGCCAGGTTCTCATGGTCGTGATACCGAAAACGTTCGGCATTCAGCCCCAGCGCCAGAAACCACCGCAGCCGCTTTTCTTTCCAGTAGGAAAACCATTCCATCTCGGTGCCCGGCCGCACAAAAAACTGCATCTCCATCTGCTCAAATTCCCGCATCCGAAACAGAAACTGCCGCGTGACAATCTCGTTCCGAAAAGCCTTCCCCACCTGCGCAATCCCGAACGGCACCTTCTGCCGGGCCGTCTTCTGCACGTTAAGGAAGTTCACGAAGATGCCCTGCGCCGTCTCGGGCCGCAGGTAAATGTCGGTGCTGCTTTCGTCTGTGGCGCCCATTCGCGTCGAAAACATCAGGTTAAACTGCCGCACCGCCGTCCAGCGCTTGCTGCCGCTCTCGGGGTCGGCAATCTCATATTCTTCGATGAGCCGCCCCAGCGCCGCCATGTCCTGCTGCTGCATCGCCGCATTCAGCGCCGCCTGCAACGCCTCCGCCCGCGCGTGTTTCTTCTTGCGCCGAAGCTGCTCAATCTTCGCCTCAATCAACTGATCGGCCCGATAGCGGTTCTTCGTATCGAGGTTGTCCACCATCGGGTCATGAAACATCGCCACGTGGCCCGACGCCTCCCACACCCGCGGATGCATGAAAATCGCCGCATCAAGCCCCACCACATTCGAGTGATAATGCACCATATAGCGCCACCAATAGGCCCGCAGGTTGTTTTTCAGCTCCACGCCGAACGGCCCGTAATCATACACCCCGCCCACGCCCTCGTAAATCTCACTTGACGGAAACACAAACCCGTATTCCTTCGCATGGGCCACAATCTGCTTAAACCATTTCTGAGGCTGCATAGCCATGATGAATTAACCGTTGGAAGGTGCAAAAATGGCCTTTTGATGCCGAATATCTTTTTTCTTTTGGGCGTGCCCCTCCGGCCCTATCGGGCCTTCGGGTCGGGCCCCTGCGGGCTCGGCGGTCCCTGAGCTTGTCGAAGGGCTGTT
>JALVCQ010000124.1 GCA_027009805.1 Bacteroidota bacterium | reverse complement strand
GGATACAGCGCTTTGTATTGCTTTTCCCACTCGAGATAGCCGAGGTGAATCCAGTCCCGATAGCGTTCGATGAAGTCGCTGGTTTCTTTTTCCCGAATTTTCTGGCGAGAGACTTCATCAGGCAACACCGGCGATTTGACTACGTTGTGTCGGATGGCTTCCACCAGGGGATAGTCGCAGATGGTCTGTACGAAAATGGCGCCGTTGTTATGACGGGGCGTGGCGGTGAAGTCAGCTTGCAAGGAAAGCCCGTTGCCTGTTTTGAGTTTTAGCTTCCCGTGAATGTCTTCAATGTTCTGAAACCATGCCAGCTTTTTGTCATGAATATGGTGGGCTTCGTCATTGAGCACCACAAGGTCTTTAATCTTATTGCTTCGCAACACCTTTCCGAGGTCCATGCCGCGGGGATTAGTGTCGGCATCAGATTTGCGTTTTTTGGGGGGGGCGGGGCCGAGGAAGATTTCCTCAAAAGTCTCCTGAGGTTTTTCTTGCAAGAACACCCGATGGATATTCGTCAGGAAGATATTGCCCGTTTCAGTGAGGGGTTTCAGCTCATCCTGAATGTGTAGGGTGGGCTGAAAGTCGTTTTTCCAGTCTTTGTCGGCAAAGCCGTTGTCGGGGATGAAAGGCTCTGCGAAAAACATTTTCAAACCGTCGAAATCCTTGCGCAGGCGGTTGAGCACGATGATATTCGGTGCGATAACCAGAAAGTTTTTGGACAGCGGGCTGTCTTGCTCGTAAAGTTTATGGAAATAGCTCCACACCAGCGTCAGCGCCATCACCTTGGTTTTCCCTGTCCCCGTGGCCATTTTAATGACGTAGCGCGTCCAGTTTTCGTCGAACATCCCGGCGCTGATGCGTCCTGAGGCATCAAAGCGCATCAATTCATGCTTATCGCGGGCCTGGGCCACTTCATACAGGTAAATGATGGATTCTATAGCCTCCCGCTGTGCAAAGAAGAAGCGGAAAGGCTTGCCATTGACGATATGTTCATGGTTAAACCAGAAATCCAACAAAGCCTTTGAGGTGCTGGAAGCGCCATGATAATGATTGTCCCGCCATTCTTTGACCGCTACGCGCACCTTGTGCACCAGCGGCGGCAGCAGTTTCTCATATGCGTGTTGGACCTGATCGAGTTGTTCCTGTGTGGGGGCCCACCGTTCGTTGGGGTCGATTATCTGAAAAGGGTCTGCGAACATGATGCTGATTTTGGTGGTGCGTCACTCTATACACCCTGACAATGATACTCGTTTTTAACTATTTTGAATGAAACAGGGCACGCAAATTTATTACGTGTGCGCGCGCATGGAAGAACCTTTCTCCGTGCCCCTACCAATGGATAACGGCCAGCGCGAAAAACAACGACGGTCATGTATGGGCGCAACATGTTGCGCCCATAACACATCCGCAGGCTGAGCATCGTCGAGGCTATGCGTGAGGGGCCCGGAGGGCGCCGAGGCGCAAGCCGAGGCGGCCCGCCGCCGCCTGCGGGGTGGGGCCGTAGGGGCGACGCGTGCGTCGCCCTATGGGCGCCTGCGGGGTGGAATTTGTAGGGGTGTAGGGGCACGGCATGCCGTGCCCCTACTGGGATGCGGCGAAGGGCCGAGGCGAACAGCCGAGCCCGCAGGGGCCCGACCCGAAGGCGCCCGGAGGGGAGGGGTTGTAGGGGCGCAGCACTGCTGCGCCCATGAAGGCGCCGAAGGGGCACGCCCAAAGGAAAAAACACATTTTTCAGCCGAAAAGCCATCGTTAACCGAAGGATGCTAAATTTGCCGCCCTGAATCAGCGGTTTATATGGAAAAACGGCGCTACGAAACGATGTTCATCATCACGCCTTTGCTTCCCGAGGAGGAGGTGAAGGAAATTATCGGCAACTATCGTGACTTTTTAGAGAAAGAAGGCGCGAAGTTGGTTTATGAAGAGTTCTGGGGGCTGCGCAAGCTGGCCTATCCGATCGAGAAGAAGCAGAGCGGCTTTTATCACCTTTTTGAATATGAGGCGGATGCGGCGGTGCCGAAGAAGCTGGAAAAGCGGTTTTTGACCGACGAGCACGTGATGCGCTTTCTGACGGTGCATCTGGACAAGCACGCCATCGAGTATAACGAACGAAAACGCGCCGGCAAAGTGGGACGCAGCTTTGCCGTGGAATCCAAAGTCTATTAAACTGATCGCCTTATGGCCCTTTCACCTGGTGCACGACGCAACATTTTTATTAACATCGACAGCTGGGAAAAGCCCCGGCGCAAGCGGTATTGCTGGTTTAAGAAGCACAACATCCGCTATATCGACTACAAGGACCCCGAGTTTTTGAAGCATTTTGTGGATGAATTCGGCAAGATTAAGCCGCGGCGCTATACGGGGACGTCGCTGAAATATCAGCGTCGGCTGGCGCAGGCCATCAAGCGGGCCCGCCATATGGCGTTGCTGCCCTTTGTGGCTGATGGAAATTTTAAATAATCGATCATTATGGCTCGTCCGATTGAAGTGATTTTGAAAGAAGATATTCCCAACCTGGGCATCAAGGGAGAGATTGTGCGTGTGCGGCCCGGTTATGCCCGCAATTTTCTGATCCCGAAGGGGATGGCGGCCCCGGCCACGCTGGCCAATAAGCGGTGGGTCGAGAAGATGCAGGCCGAGGCCGAAGCGCGGCGCCGTGCGATGGAAGAGCTCGCCAAAAGCCTTAAAGAGCGCCTGCAGGCGGTGCGCCTCATTATCCCGATGCGGGCCGGCAGCGAAGGGCAGTTGTATGGTTCGGTGACGCCGGCCATCATCGCCGAAAAGCTGGCCGAACATCAGATCGAGGTCGATCGGCGGAAAATCACCATCGCCCACGAGATCAAGACGCTGGGCATTCACACGGCGCAGGTGCATCTTCCTTCGGGGGAAGAGGTCAGCATCGTGGTGGAGGTGAAGCCGGAAGAGGAATAGGCTTTCGCGATTTTCTTTTAACCTGCTTTCGGGCGGGGCCGCTGCGGCGGTCCCGCCCGTTTTTTTATTGGGCTGCTGCGGCTTCGGCGAGCACCTCGGCGAGGTGCATCATCCGAATGGGGATGGCGTGGGCCTGGGCGTAGGCCCGCAGGTGCATCAGGCAGGAGACGTCGGTGGAGACCATTACCTCGGCGCCGGTCTCGATGGCGCGGTCGAGCTTATAGCGGGCCATCGCCGTGGAGATGGCGGGAAACTTGACGGCAAAGGTGCCGCCGAAGCCGCAGCAGCGGTCGGTGTCGGCCATCTCGACGAGCCGGAGGCCGTCGAGGCGGGTCAGCAGTTGCCGCGGGGCTTCTTTGAGGTGAAGTTCCCGCAGGGCGCTGCATGAGTCGTGGTAGGTGACCGTGTGCGGGAAGCGCCCTTTGATGCGGGGGAGGGCGTCTCTGGCGATGCGGGTGAGGAATTCGACCAACTCGTATATCTCGATCGACCGGCGGAGCTGCTCGGGATAGTAGCGGCGGATGAAGCCGGTGCAACTGGCCGACGGCATCACGATGGGCGTGGGGGCGTCGGCGAAGACGGCGGCCGTGTGGGCCATCACCGCCCGGGCTTCCGCTGCCTGTCCGGCGTTGAAGGCCGGCTGTCCGCAACACGACTGCCGCTCAGGATAATGCACCGTATAGCCCAATGCTTCCAGCACCTGCACCGTGGCCACCGCTGCTGAGGGCCACAACTGGTCCACATAACAGGGCACAAAGAGCGAGACGGTTTTCATTTGGCCGAGTCTTGGAAGTAATCGGCAGCCACGGCTTCCAATTCTTCATACCACCCGGCGCCGAAATGGCGGATGAGGGCTGTTTTCACGAATTGATAGACACGCGTGCGTTGGCGTTTGCCTGCGGCAAATGCCGGTCGGCAGATGTCCCACTCTTCAAAGTGCAGGATGGTTGTGGGTCCTGCCTGTTCGATGCGGATGGGGTAGAGGTGGCACGACACGGGCTTGGGGTAGGGGAAGGCGCCGTCTCGGTGGGCCTGTTCGATGGCGCATTTTAGGATGCCGTTGGGTTCCACGACGGCAAAGATGCAACGCCCGTCGGGCAGACATCGAAAAGCGCGGCTGCCGTCGGGCAGCCGCTCGGCCGGGCCGCGGGTGACGGCGACGTGATAGCCGTGCCGGTCCATATAGGGGCGCAGGGCTTTGAGTTGTCGGGACGCCAGGCGGGCTTCCGCCCGGCTGACCGGCGGCCCTTCCTCGCCCTCGATGCAGCATTTACCGCCGCACAGCGGCAACGGGCAGGCAAATGACACGGTGAGTATCCGTTCATCTACGAGGACGTCGCGAATCAGGATCATAGCGGGCGGATGTTGGAAATGCCTTGTTCGATGGTGACCGAATAGTATTGGGCGGAAGCGCCCACCACCTGTCGGGAGCGCTGGAGGGAGGTGTCGGTGATCCACGTCTGGGCGCCGCCGTGGTGGGCCAGCAGGTCCAGCAGCCGGCGGCTGCGGTCGGCATCGAGCTTGTCGAAGATGTCGTCTAACAGCAGCAGGGGGCGGACGTTCCGCGTGGATGCCAGGACGTTCCATTCGGCCATTTTCAGCGCCACTAAGAAGGTCTTTTGCTGGCCTTCGGAAGCCGTTTCGATGGGGCGGTCGTTGATGAGAAACTCGAAATGGTCTCGATGCGGGCCGCGGGTGGTGGTGCCGTTGTCCCAGTCTCGGGAGGCGGTGCGGGCCAGCACCTCGGCGGGGTCAGCCTCGGGGGCGATGCTGGGATGGTAGCGCACGGCAGCCGCTTCGGGACGCTGGGCCAGCGCCTGATGAAAGTCGCCGATGCGGCCCGCCATCTCGCTGAGGGCGCGTTGCCGGTAGGTGGTGAGTTGCCGGATGAGCGGCACAATTTTCCGATCCAGCAGGGCCGCCAATGTCCGCCCTTCTTCTTTCCCGTAATAGGCCTTCAACACCCGGTTGCGCTGTTGGAGCAAGCGGTGATATTGGATGATGGCTTGAAGGTAGGGCGGATGCAGACGGGAGAAGAGCATATCAAAGAACCGCCGTCGGATTTCCCGCCCGCCGCGAATCAGCTCTTGATCCAGCGGCGTGAGCATCACCAGCGGGATGCTGCCCAGATATTCCCGAATGGAAGGAACGGCTTGTCCGTCAATCAGGAAGCGCCGCTGGCCCTGCGTCGGGATGACAATTCGGTGCGTGCGGTCTTCATCATCGGCTGCCACCACCGTCTCCAGCAGGGCGCCGGCGGCGCCGGCGCGCACCGACAGCACGTCGCGCCGATGAAAACGGCTTCGGCCCATCCCCAGCCAGTAGATGGCATCCAGGACGTTGGTCTTCCCGCTGCCGTTGTCGCCCACCAGCACGTTCACGCCTTCGCCCCAGGTAATCGCGGCGGCTTCGTAACTCTTAAAATCCTGAAGCCGCAAACGACGCAGATGCAACGTCCGCCGTTCAGTCGATTTTTTCCCGATGGCCCACCCAGGCAAAACGGCGGGTCACAAAGGCGCCGTCGGTGAAGGTGGCATTCCCGGCGGGGTTGCCGCTGGTCACGTGAAAATCGGAAAATGCCGCATTCTGGTTCATCCAGATCATCCCCGTCAGGTTGATGGAAACGGGCACGTAGGCCTGTTCGAGCAGGTGGACGGCCCATTCCTTAAAGGCCTCGTCGGTGGTGTAAAGCCCCGACGAGATGGCCCCTTTCTTCAACGCCACGCGATGGAGGGTCTCCACGCCTTCTCGGGCGTTGTGGGTCTTCACGATAAAGGCGGTGGGCCCGAACCATTCCTGTTCGATCAGGTTCAGCCGCTTCAGGTCGGTTTCCATCAGCAGCGGCGTCTGGATGCGGGCGTCGGGATATTGCGGATGTTTCACGTCGATGTGGTCGAGCAGGATGCGTCCTTCCGCCTTGCGGGCATATTCCGCCCGTGCGCAGGTGGCGTTGTTCTGGATGGCGCCGAGGATGTTCACGCCCATCTTTGGATGTTCGATCAGCCCCTTCACCGCTTGCACGATGGCCGCCACTACGTCGTCATAGCTCACCCGCTGCCCATCCACGTCGATGCCCTCCGCCGGGATAAAAATGTTTTGCGGCGAGGTGCACATCTGGCTCGAATACAGGCACAGCGAAAAGGCGATGTTGTCGGCCACCGCGGCGAGGTCTTTCACCGAGTGGAGCACGATGCCGTTGACGCCCGCCTTTTCGGTGAAGGTGATCTTGCCGGGCAGGCTTTCCAGATAGTTACCGAAAGCCGTCCCGCCCGTATAGTCGATGATGCGCACGTCGGGATGCTCGGCCAGCTCTTTGGTGATGGGCCGCTCGTGCGTATCCGCCGCCAGCTGGATGGTGTTCGGATCCATGCCTGCCGCCGCCATCACCTTCTGAATTTCTTCCACCACCATCGCAATGGGCAACACCGCCCCCGGATGCGGCTTGACGATGACGCTGTTGCCCGTCATCAGCCCCGCATAGATGCCCGGCACGCTGTTCCAGACAGGGAAGGTCGAGCATCCGATGACCACGTTCGGCCCCCGCCCCAGCGCCCGAAACGTCTTCCGAAGCCGCACCGAAAACTTGCCCATCGGCTTTTCCCAGATCACCTCCCGCGCATAGCGGCTGATTTCGTCATACGCCACGGCGATGGCTTCCAGCGCCCGATCGGCGGCATGCGGCCCCGACGCCTGAAACGACATCATCAGCGGCTGCCCCGTGGTGTGCATCGTCGCATGCGCAATCTCAAAAAAGCGCTCCCGAAAGCCCACCAGACTTTCCAGCAGGATGCCCGCCCGTTCTTCCGGCGAGCGGTATTTCCACCCGTCAAACGCCGCCCTGGCCCGTTCCACAAAGGCATTCACCGCAATCACCGGATAGGTCACTCCCAGCGCCTGCTGCGTGTAAGGCGACACCTCGCCGCCCACCCATTTGGCCGCCTTCTTTTCCTGCAAGAGCGCATCATACCGCCGTCCCAGCCACGCCTGATACCGCTTCCAGCCTTCCTTAAAGGCATCGTCGCCGTAGGCCTTCGGATGTTCCGGAAAAGCCGCATAAAACGCCCGCGCATAGACCGCCTCAACGGCCCGCCGCAGCAGGTCTTCGTGCTTCTTAAATAAGTCCATGGATGTAACCGTCGATTTTTTCGCAAACTTAATGCAGCAGCCTCCGATCGCAGCCGATGCGTCAATAAGGGAGAGAATATTTTTTGGGCGCGCCCCCTCGCCTTCGGCTCGGGGTCGGGCCCCTGCGGGCTCGGCTCTTCGCCTCGGCCCGCCGCCCCATGTAGGGGCACGGCATGCCGTGCCCCTACGCAACCCATCCCGCGGGCGTTCACAGAGGCGATGCATGCATCGCCTCTACAAATCCCACCCGCGTCTGCCCACAGGGCGACGCACGCGTCGCCCCTACACCTCCCACCCCGCAGGCGGCAGCGGTCCGCCTCGCTTACGCTCGGCGCCCTCCGGGCCCCTCACGCGAACCTTCTATGAATTTCAGAACACCGATTAACGAACGTTGATTTAAGAACAAAAAGGGTATATTACAATAATTTCTTAAATCAAAAATCGGTGTTCAGCGTTCGATATTCCCACGAAGCATGCCGTGCCCCTACGGGCGTTTCCCGTAAACATGCCGGAACCGGCCACATCACTCCCGCCCTTCGAGGCGTTCGAGTCTGCGCAGCATCTCGGCGTTCTGTTTTTGAAGATTTTCTAATGCCAGCCGTTGGCTTTCGATTTCTTTTTTCTGCGCTGAGATAATCGCTTGCTGTTCCTGCACGGCTTTCACCAGCGGCACCACGAATTGGGCATAACTCAGGCTATACATCCCCAGGTCGTCATCGGCTTTCTTCACACCGCTGAAGTCGTAGCCTACCTCCCGGGCCGCCTGTTCCACCTCCTGCGCGATAAAGCCTGTCATGGTGATTTTTTCAATGTCGTATTTACCGGGCCAGTCGCCGTCATCTTTCAGTGTGTCGCCCCGTCGGATCATTTCGTTCATCATATGAATGTCCAGATGATAGGTCACAGGCCGCAGCCGCGTGATGAAAGCCAGCCCCGGCACGTTTTCTTGCACCTCTTTCTTAATCCTCCGGTCGCTGTATGTGCTCCACGTTACCTGACCGCCTATCCAGCTCACGCTGGTGTTTCCGATTTCGATCCTGTTGCTGACGTTGCTGACTCCTCCTGCGCTATACCCCAAGCACGAGGTATTGTTCAGTCCGGAACTTGTAAAATAAGCAAGATGGCCAACTGCGGTATTGCGGTTTCCTGTGCTGTTGGCATGTAGAGCCCAGTAACCAACTGCGGTATTCTTATCTCCGGTAGTATTGTTGTATAGTGCGTGATGGCCGGTAGCAGTATTTTCGTATCCTGTGGTATTGGAGTACAATGCCTGGAATCCAACAGCGGTATTCTGGGAACCTGTGGTGTTCGAATACAGCGCCTGGTATCCGTTGGCGGTGTTGTGGTATCCTGTGGTATTGTAATACAGCGCACCGTATCCGTTGGCGGTATTGTGGGTTCCTGTGGTGTTGTGATATAGTGCATTATATCCGTTAGCGGTGTTGACGTATCCTGTGGTATTGTAATACAGTGCCTTGAATCCGTTGGCGGTATTGTGGTGTCCTGTGGTGTTGGCAAACAGCGCCTGGTATCCGTTGGCCGTATTGTAGTATCCTGTGGTATTTGAATACAGCGCCTTGGAGCCGACGGCGGTGTTGTATCGGGCATGGTATGAAGCCGTGGCGCCATTTCCATTGTTAAACAACGCCGAGTCGCCGATGGCGACCAGATTGCTTCGGTCGGTGTTATGATACAATGTCCGCACGCCTATCGCTACGTTGGAGTATCCTGTGGTGTTGTTATTCAATGCTTGGTATCCCGCCGCGGTGTTGTCGTTTCCTGTGGTATTGGAAAAGAGGGCAAAGTTTCCTGCCGCGGTGTTGTGGTTTCCCGAGGAATTTGAGTAGAGGGCTTTATATCCGTTGGCGGTATTGTCATTTCCTGTGGAGTTTGAAAATAGGGCCGCATCTCCGGTAGCGGTATTCTGATGTCCGGAGGTGTTTGAGTAAAGGGCTTGAAATCCGGTGGCGGTATTGTAATATCCTGAGGAATTCGCATAGAGGGCCTGGTCTCCGATAGCGGTATTCTGATATCCGGAGGTGTTAGAATAGAGGGCTTGAAATCCGGTGGCGGTGTTGTCATATCCTGTGGAATTGGAGTATAATGCCTTGGAGCCCACAGCTGTATTTTCCTGAGCCATGTAAGGGAAAGTGGCGCCATTTCCATTGTTAAACAGGGCCGAGTCGCCGATGGCGACCAGATTGCTTCGGTCGGAATTGTAATATAATGCCCGGCTTCCCATCGCCACGTTGGCGTAGCCTGTGGTGTTATGATTCAGCGCCTGGTGTCCAGCCGCGACATTGTTGCTTCCTGTGGTATTGTAAAAGAGGGTATAATCTCCTACCGCGATGTTGAACTGCCCGGTGGTATTGGCATAGAGGGCATAGTATCCTGCCGCGGTGTTGTTGTATCCTGTGGTGTTGTGATAGAGGGTATAATCTCCTACCGCGGTGTTGTTGTGTCCTGTGGTGTTGTTACGCAGCGCCTGACTTCCCGCCGCGGTGTTATGATATCCTGTGGTATTGGAAAAGAGCACACCGTCCCCGATTGCGGTGTTATTGTACCCTGTGGTATTGAAATAGAGGGCATAATTCCCCGTGGCGGTGTTTTGGTGTCCTGTGGTATTGGCATAGAGGGCATAGTTCCCCGTAGCGGTGTTTTGGTGTCCTGTGGTATTGGCATAGAGGGCTCGAAATCCGATCGCCGCATTGCCGTAGCCCGTGGTGTTGGCCCGGCCTGCTTGATGCCCTACGAACACGTTGTTGTTGTTGGACAAATCATCGTTCTGCCCGGCGCCTTCGCCGATGAAAACCGACCGGCCGGTGTTCAATATCTCTATTTGTCCCTGCGTGGTAATGCGGACGCGGATGGTGTTGTTGGTCCGGATGTCCAGATCCTGATTGTCGGTGGTGCCCAGAAAGTCGGAGCCTGACAGGGTGCCGGCGTTGCCGGTGGTTTTCCATGCTTTTGAGTTGGTGGATGATTGAATCTCGGACCACTGGGAGCCGTCCCAATACCAGAAGCTGGCCGTGGTTTCGTCATAGACGGTCAACCCTTCTTCGGTGGTGGAAAGGCTCATGGCGATGCGCTGGGCGGTGGTCAGCCGCGGGATGAGCACGCCCTTGTCGTTGGTGGAGACGTCCACATCCAGAATGGCATGCGGGTTGGGAACCGT
>JALVCQ010000123.1 GCA_027009805.1 Bacteroidota bacterium | reverse complement strand
GAGATAGCGGGCGTGCCGCCCCCAGCCGCATCCAACGTCTATCACACGGGCGGGCGGACGAACCGACAATCGCACCAACAACCGATCGAGAAACCGACGGGCCTCTGCCTCATCCCGATGGGCGTATAATATCGGGTAGTAGGGCGAGTCAAACCATCCTAAATACCAGCGGGCCTCATTGTTTAGTGAATCGGCGGACGGCATAACCCTCGGCGGTTCGGATACGGACAAAATAAACACCCGGGGAAAGATCGCCCGGCAGGAGGACGCGGAGTTGATAAGCGCCGGGCGTGACCTCCTGATGCCGGATGATCCGGCCCGTAGGAGACAGCACATCCACCACTCCGCCGGAAAACGGCGAAGGGCTGACCACATAAAGCTGTTCCCTGACAGGATTAGGGTAAAGCTGAAATGCCGGGAGGGACGATTTCTTCTGGGCGGTGAGTGCGGTGACGGTGGTGCTGATGGAAGTCTTCGGGTCGCCGACGACGGTGCCCATCCACGACAGCGGTTTCATTGAGCTGTAAAAAGCCTCAGCAAGGTTGCGGTGGCGTGTGGAAAGCAGATAGTTGGAAAATGTGAGCGCAATATTGGGCATCGCCCAGAAAAAAGGCTCGAAGACAAAAGCCGCTATTCCCGAGACGCCTTCCTGAATCAGATCAGCCGCCAGCGACTGCCCGTAGGGCGTCCCCGGCTGAAACGAACGGCCCGACGTCGATACATACCACACAGCAAGCGCCCCCGGTAACCATGTATGACGGGGCAACCCCGGCGTATCACCGACGCCGGCGAACGTGTGATCATTGCTGCCCCACGATTGATAGGCAATGACGTTAGATTGATTCCGCACGTAGGCGGCCGTGGTGTCGTAGAGCACCGTCCAACCGTCGGCCCGAAGCCATTTGACCGCCGAGTCGTAATAGTCGTCCCAGAGCGTGTCCGTGTCTTGATAATAAGTAATGTAATAGGTGGTCAGCAAACTGTCCCAAATGGGATCGCGGTCGATAACCACCAGCGCAGCGCTTTTGGAGGTGGCGCGTTGCGGCCCGCTGCGGTCGATAAGGTCCTTTACGTCTTGGAGCGTATAGCCGTCCAGACGGGTCACCAACCGGATGCCGCCGTTGGCGTTCGGCGAAAAGGCCGATGTTTTCCCATAATAGGGATTTAAGACGGCAAACGAATCGCCGATAGCGGTGGACATCGTCGGAGAAAATGCCAGCGTTAACTCACTCTCTATGGATGCATTGAGCGGACTATACGGCACGCCGGCGTAGTATCGGTCGGTGTCGGCGCTGATGCCCAACGGCATCCCTTTCGTGGTAACGATATAAGCGAAGCTGTCTTTGAGGTTGCGTTGCAGCACAATGGAATCCAATTGCGACCGGATGAGGGCGAATTTCTGCGGGGTAATGATTTCCTCGGTAGGCATAGAAAAGGCAATGATTCGGGAGGCCGGAATGTTGCGTTGGTTTTGGAAATAAGTGCCGACCTCCACGGAAACGGAATCACTGGAATTCACAAGGACAATGACGTCGTCATAAGTTTGAGCATATAAAACCGACCATGAGATGAAAAAATACCAGAAAGCCGACAGGCGGCTGAGAAGCAATCGCATAATAGTTGCCCTTTGAAAAATGGGAAGTAAAAGTATGAAGCCCGAGCTATTTATTCTCCATGGGCCGAATCTTAACGTCTTATCGGAGCGTCCGGCCCGATATGGTCAGCAGGATTTTATGCCCTTTTTCCATTCATTGGCGGAAAAATGGCGCTCCGTAGTGCAACTTATCCTTTACCAGAGCAATCATGCCGGCGACCTCATCGACAAAATCCAATGGATTGCCCGACGTAAGAATGTGATGGGAGTGGTGATCAACGCCGGCGGACTGAGCCACACGTCGGTGTCTCTGGCGGATGCCATAGAGGTCCTTACGGTGCCGGTCGTGGAGGTTCACTTGACTAATATTTATGCTCGCGAACCCTACCGCCACACTTCACTCATCTCATCCCGGGCCGAAGTGGTGATTGCCGGGGCCGGGTTCGAAGGGTATGCATGGGCCGTCGAATGGCTGACCCGACAGCGCCCCGCATAAATCGCATTTCATACGGGGTTTATTACCTTTGACCAAAAGAGTGTGGTCCCTTGAAAAAGAACATTATCCGTTCCGCAGTGCTGGCCTTTTTTCTGGTGATTGTGCTGGCGGCGTCTGTTGTGGTCATTCCCAGCGGTTACGTGGGGGTGCATGCCCGATTCGGTAAGATCAAACCGAAAGAAATGATGCCGGGGGTTCACCTGATCATCCCCGGCGTCGATGATGTGTATCAGATGAGCGTCAGAACCCTAAAATATGACCTGGTGGGCCCCAACTCGGTGAAGTCGCTCTCGCAAGACGGCCTGACCATCGACCTCGACGTCACGGTGCTGTATAAGCTGGATCCCGAAAAAGCCGCCGAAACCTATATCGACTACGGACCGCAATACGAAGACCGGATTATCAAGCCCGTGGTGCGGGCGGCCGTCCGCGACGTCATTGCCGAGCTGGAAAGTTCGCGGGTCTATCAGGAACGGGACCTGGTGCAACAGCAGCTTTACGACCAGATTAAGAAAAAGCTGTCGCAATACAACATCCTGTTGGACGATATTCTGGTGCGGGCCATCCGCCTGCCGCAAAAGGTCGTGGAGGCCATCGAACAAAAGCGGCGGGCCCTTGAAGAAGCCGAGCGGATGCGCTATGTGGTGGAAAGAGAAAAATTAGAAGCGCAACGAAAACGCATCGAAGCGGAAGGCATCGCAGCGGCGAACAAAGTGATCGCCCGTTCACTGACGCGGGAATATTTGATGTGGAAATTTATCCAGAACCTCGAAGCATACGCCAAGGGAGACAACAACACCGTGGTCCTGCTTCCTTACGATAAGAGCGTGGCACCCATTATCAGCCTGCCCGCGCCGTAGCCACCTCTTTGACCTGCCTTCTGAATGCCGCGACTCGATTCCCTGCTTTCTTTTCTGACCGCCTCCGTCTTGCGGCGGGCGCTGGTAGTTACGCTGGTTCTTTTCCCACTCCTGACGTGGGTTGGAAGGTGGCTATGGGGCGGCCCTTCCATCGGTGAAATCATCACCCACAGCCGTTTTCCGCTGTGGCTTCAACTCGGATGGGGGTTGATCGGAGCCGGCGTCGCTTTTGAAGCCATTCGGGCCATGATCGAATGGTCTTTCTTTCGGGAAGTGACCCGCCATTTCCTGCGGATGTTTATCGACGTTAAAATGTCGATAACGGACATCATCGTCGCCTCGGCGGGGGTGGCTTTTGCAGAAGAATTGTTTTTTCGCGGGTGGCTTCAACAACAGATCGGGATTTTGCCGGCAGCCATTGTATTCACAGGCGTTCACAGTTATTACTACCGAAAAGAGGTGCCGCGTATCTTCTGGATAGGGCTTGTGCTCACGGCCTTTTCGGTGATATTAGGGCTTTTGTATGAGTATATGGGGTTTGTCGCGGCGGTGTCGGCCCATTTCTTTTACAACTTGTTTATGTTTATCTATTTTAGGGTGGAAAAAGGCCGTCACTTACGGCGCTTGCAGCGGTTGAGGAATTTACCGTTTCCGCCCGAACTGCAAAAGGTGTTTCACCTGATGCAGGAGAAAGATGACGTTACGATGCTGTAAGCAGTCGCAATGTTTGCAGCGAAAGGGGAGTGTGTTGCGAAGCCTCATAAAATCGGCAAAGGGCATGTAACGCCTGATGGCTTGTTTCCCGCCGTCCGTTTACCTGATGCACGTCTTCCCAGGAGATGTCGGCCAGGGCCCGAATCAAGGGGTGTTCGGCCAACTCGGAGGCCGCCGGGTCGATGCCGAGGTGTTGAAAGTAGTGTATCAGCCATTTGACGGCATACAGGTCCGCCGGTCCGCCGTAGTCTTCGAAAAAACGAAGTTGGCGCACCAGATCATCGAACAGCACAGGATTGACGTAGCCCTGCGGCAATGTCCGCAACATCACCTCGGCGATAAGCTGTCCATACATGCCCTTGGGGGGCGACGTCCGCAAAGAGAGTAGGGGAAAGGTAGCTTTTGCAGTGCGCACCTTCTGAAGGCGGTCGATGGGTTTATAATAGATGTGCATATCCAGAACGGTCAACGGCGCAAAGTAGGCCGATGAAATCACCGCTTTAGGACGGCGGGCGCCTGGAATATAAACGGACAATTTCCCCTTTTCCCTGCAAAAAAGCTGGGCAATCAGCGAAGATTCGCCGTAAGGGATTCGGTGGAGGACAATACCGCGTTCTTCGATGAGCATCGGCGGTGCCTACTTTCGAAGGATCAACACCTTGCCCAGGAAAGTGTGCCCTTTTTCCCGAGGCAAAGCCGCCACAAAATAGACCCCCGGCCGGACATGCTTCCCCTGCATGTCCACGCCCTCCCAGATGGCCCGATTGCCCACGGCCCGATCGGCATACACCAGGTTCCCGGCCACGTCCACAATCCGGATGCGGGCGTTGGCAGGCACGTTTTCTATCATGATCGGTCCGGAATATTGCTCATGCACCGGATTCGGGTAGATCTTGATGCGTTCGGGGGGCAGGGGCGTTTCCACCGCCAATCCCTGATAAGAACACATCCCTTTATCAGTGCCGAAAAACACCTCCCCGGTGTGAGGGATGACGTCGATGCTGATGATGTTGTTAGACAACAGCGGCGAGTTTTCAGCCGTAAAATGTTGATAGAGCGTGCGCCCGTCGGGACTGACGTAAAAAACGCCCTCGGTGGTCCCGATCCATTTGTTGTTGCCGGCATCCACCGCAATGGCGGTGATGGTGAGCCCTTCCAGCAAATAGGCTTCCTCATCAATGAGCACGATGCGGCGGGCGTCATAATTACCCTCTCCTTCCAGGGCAAACTCGGGAAAATCGATGACGGCGACGCCGTCGTCGGTGCCAATCCACAAGACGCTGTCGCGGTCGATGGCCAACGCCGTGACGTTCATCGACGGCAGATTACCATGTCCTTCCTCTGTGGTCAGGCGGATGTATTGATCATCAGCGGTGTTGGCCGGGGTCTGACGGGTGGAATACAACAACAGTCCGCCTTGCCCGACCACCCGTCCCCAAAACTGCCCAACGTGATCCACGACGAAGTCGCCCAGCAACGTATATTCCGGCACCCGAAAGGCATGCCATCGATTGTCGGTGTCCAATACGCGAATCGGGGAAGAACTGTATTGATTGACCATCCACAGGTTGTCGTGAAGGTCGGTGTAAAGCGACACGATAGGCGTGCGTCCGTCGTCAGCGGAGTCCAGGGGAGCGTTGCGGGCGGTGAACAAGCGGGTGGGCTGCCCGTCTTGCACCTGGAGCAGGCCTTGCACGTAGCTGCCCACAAAAAGGCTTTGGTCTTTTCGTCGATAGGCCAGTGCCATGGCATCCCTGAATTGATCGGCCGCTGGAAGGACTTCCTGAATGCGACGGGAGGGATAGTTGGTCCACTGCCCGTTCGAAAACCATGCAAAACCGCCGGTGTTATAGGTGGGAAGCCAGTTGGCCTGACCGCCGGCCGCCACATACATTGTGCTGTCCACGCCCAGCAAACGATAGGCCGTATATGGCCAGGGGGCGGGCGGCGCCCCAAAATACCATTGCCCCGACTCGAAGTAATATGACATCGTCCCATATTCCGCCTGTGCAATCCAGAGAATGTCCCGGGCGGTGTCGTAAAGCGCATCAAACGAAATCACATCGAAGGTTTGCACATCCCACGCCGTGTCGATCAGATACGTATGGTAACGGCTTCCCATGGCCAGATAAGGGCCGGTCACATGGCCTCGCGTGAACGGCTTTTCATTGAGGCTGTCGCCGGAGATGATCACCGACCATTGCCCGTGGTGATAGCTGACCAGATCGTTGTTCAGCACCGCAACAAGACGCCCGCCGAAGTTCAGCAACAGGCGGGTGGAAAGTGGACTGATCTTTTTCCATGCTTGAAAATCCAGGCGGTTGGGAGCGTTCAGGGGCACCGCCAGAATCCCCTGATCGGTGGCCGTGTATAGCGTATCGTCGATCTGGACGGTCGCAAATGCTTCCACTTCCGAGCCGCCCGACCCGATAAAACGATAATTCTCTATGACGTATCGGCGCCTCAAGTCATATTTCAACAACCCCAGCGAAGTGGCAATGTAGAGCGTGTCTTCAACAAAATAAAGATCGTTGATGCGCTTGGCGGTGGCTGTCTGCTTCCGATGAATTTCCGTAATTAGATAAAGGTTTTGAAGGGTGTCAATCAAATCGATCAGGCCGTTTTCATAGGCGATGGCCAGCAGCGCCCGTTCGGGCGAATAGGCTACAAAGACGGGCAACGATCCCGACAAGCCGTCTTCTTTGGCCAGAGGAATACTCTTGCCGTCCGGCCGGATAAAAAACAGACCGTGGTCGGTCAAACAAAAAAGGCGCCGGTCGTGGGTCAGGGCCAGCAGCTGACCGTTGCGATAGGTCAAATGGGTATTCCATTCGCCCACCGGCTGACTGATTTGCCCGTAAACGGCATCCGCCGCCGAAAAAAGCAGCAGTAGAAACAGCGCGCTAATCCGACGAACCATTGCGATGACGGGGATGATGCGGAAGATATTCAACAGTGGGGATGCGTTTGACGGGTTGTGGATACAGGTCCATCAGATCAACGAAACCCTCGGGGATTTCCGTGCTCACGTTCAGGCCCAGCTGTTGGGCCTCTTCATACATAATCGGATAATCATGCGTCCATCGGCCTTCGGTGAGCACCTCGGCCACGTGTGCCGCCGTCTTTTCAGAATAGTGCGTGCGCATAATCCGCTGAATATGAGTCCGGATCTGTTGGAGCGCTTTTTCCGCCTGGTCGGCCAACACCAGCGTGGCATCATCTATTTTGTTGATGTCTTTTTCCGATTTTACCTTCAACAACGAGGGGGCGGGATACTGGCCGAGCTGCGGATCAAGGGGGCCGAGGGTGGCCGCCGGTGACATGTAAATCTGTTTTGCCGCCAGCGCAATGAGGGTGCCGCCCGACATGGCGTAGTGAGGAACAATGACCCGGGTCTCCCCTGGATGATTGGCCAGAGCTTCTGCAATCTGCACGGCCGCCAACACCAGCCCGCCCGGCGTGTGAAGCACCAGGTCAATGGCCGTGTTCTTCGGCGTGTTGTGGATTACACGAATCACCTTCTCCGAATCTTCGATGTCGATAAAATTGACCACGGGAATCCCCAGAAAGCTCATCCGCTCCTGCCGGTGGACCAGCAGAATCACCCGCGACTTGCGTTCTCTTTCGAGGCGGGAAATCAGCGCCTGTCGGCGGGCTTCCAGCACTTTCTGCGCCAGCAGCGGCTGAAGAGAAGCCAGAATCAAGATAAACCAGAAAATCGAAAAGGGATCCATGGATGATTATTTTACGTAACGTCGGGGAAAGATAAATTGCCGATAATATTCCCGCACAGCCCGGCGGTCCAGCAGGCGCACCATCCCCATGCCCACCAGAAAGCCGCCCACATGGGCCCAGAAGGCGATGCCGGTGGTGCCCGGCAGCGCCAGCGACATCATTCCGGCCGTCAGCTGCCCGATGAACCATGCGCCGATGTAGAAATAGGCGGGGACCGGAATCATATATGCCATGAAGAAAAGCGGCAGGATGGTAATGATCCGGCTAAATGGAAACATCAGCAGATAGGCCCCCATCACGCCGGAAATAGCGCCGGAAGCCCCCACCGACGGCACCACCGACGATGCATTCAGCAGCGAATGGATCAGGGCCGCCCCCACGCCCGCCAGCAAATAGAATAAAAAATACCGCCCATGCCCCAGGCGGTCTTCCACATTGTCTCCGAATATCCACAGCGCCCACATGTTGGAAATCAGGTGCCCCCAGCCGCCGTGCAAAAACATGTGCGTCAGCAGCGTATGATAAGGCGCAGCGCCTTCGGGATGCCACAGATGGGCGGGCACCACGCCGAACGCCTGAAACAGCAGGGCCAGTTGCTCACGGGGCAGGGTGAGCTCATATAAAAATACGAGGCTGTTGAGGGCAATCAGCCCGTAGGTCACCCATGGCGTTCGCCGGGCGGGGAGCGTGTCGGTCAGCGGTATCATACCGCCGCCAGCGCCCGCTGAAGGCGCGCCTTCACTTCCGCAGCAGCTTCGGCGGTGCGGGGGCTGTCGGAATAGTGATGCATCGCATCAGGGTCCATCATCAACACCTCGGTGGTGTGATCATCAATGGCGCGCACCACCACACCGCACGGCAAGAACACGCCCATCGTGGGGTCTTCCGAAAGCACCGTGTGCGCCAGTCTCGGATTGCATGCACCCAGAATCTTATAGGGCGGAAAATCGACGTCGATTTTCTTTTTAAGGGTTTGGCGGACGTCCACCTCCGTCAGGATGCCAAAGCCTTCGGCCTGAAGCGCTTCCCGCAGGCGTTGTTCGGTTTCGTCGAAAGGCCGCTCGATAACCCGAGAAAAATAGTGTTGTGCACTCATGGTGTTTTATGATTTTTCGTGTTCGCCTGAAGATGATGTTTCATGGAAAAAGATATGATGGTCAAAGCGGGCAAAATGCTTGAACATGTGAATCACACCGCAATATCGGTTGATGGATAGGTTCACGGCTTTCGTCAGCAGCTTTTGATTCATATCCTCGCCATGAAAATGATATTCCACCTCCACCTGATCGTAATACTTGGGATGTTCGTCGGTGAGATGTCCGCGCACGATCACCTGAAATGCACGGACGGCTTCATCCACCCGCATTTTTTTCATCAGGGACGCCACATCCATAGCCGTGCATCCGCCCAGCGCCACCAGCATCAAAGGTTTGGGGCGAATCCCGTCATCTTCGCCTCCCACCGCCGGCGTGGTGTCCAAGACAATCGTGCCGCCGGGCGTCTCCGTGAAAAACTTCATTCGGCCCTGCCATTGGAGCTTTACCTCGTGCATGGGGATTTCAGGTTTTAATGTAGGCGGCAAAATTAGCGAATGGGGTAGGGGGGATTGCGGTTGCTTACCATTTTCTCTTTTCAAATCTTTATTGGCGTGATATTCGCAGATTTCGAAAAAAGAGTCCCTAACTTTGTGCATGTCTATCGGGGCCTATATAAAACGGCTTAAAAGAACACCTATGCATCGCTATTTCAGTCTGTTACTGATGGCCGGGATTGCCGGCATGTTATGGTCATGTCGGGCACCGTTCCGGAATATCGAGTTTGGCAATTTCGGCGGCGTTACAGGTGGCAAGTATGCCTATCGTGTGGATGCCAACGGCAAGATATGGCAAGGCGATCAAATGATCGGCCGGTTGCCGGATAATGTTCGTCATTCGCTGAAAAAAGAAGTGGCGCAGTTCCTCAAAGAACCGCCCACGCCTTTTCGTTACCCGGCCAATATGAACCACTTTATTCAAATAAACACAAAGGACACCATCCTTTATTACCAATGGGGTGGAGCGAAGATGCCGCCCTCATCTATCGAGACGCTGTATCAACATTTGTGGCAATGGGTCAAACCTTTTTCTCAGAATCAAAATAAAAAATCAGCACAATGAAACGGATTACAGGTCTTATTGTCAGCACCGTATTGGGCATGGGGCTGGTGTATGCCCAGGGAGGATTTTCAGTCAAGCAAAAGTTACCGGCACCGCAGGGCGGGGTCCCGTTGGCTGTTGATCAGGTCATTGATGGGCTTTCCCAAGCGCAAGCCGCTTATTATCGCGGTCACCATTCGCTCACATACCGCGAGGCGCCGGCACAGGAGACGGCGCTGGAATTGCCCGACGGCGAAACGTTTTTCCCAAACGCCCATAACGGCACGCCGGCCTTCTGGACGGCGGAAGCCCTTACAGAGGGGGCGGGGGAAGCACGAAATATCACGTCGTCCGAAATGCTTTCCAGCGCTTACGCGTGGATGGAAGCACAGCGCACACGCCTTCGCCTGCAAGAACCCGCCAAGGAGCTGCTACCGATTTCGACCGAAACCGATGAGTTGGGCAAGACGCACATCCGCTTTCAGCAGTATTACCGGGGCGTGCCGGTGTGGGGCGCCGATTGTTACGTGCACTTCGACGGCTCGCGCATGTATGCCTTCAACGGGCGCTATGAACCCACACCCGAAGGGTTGAA
Organism: Bacteroidota bacterium; assembly: GCA_027009805.1. Lineage (GTDB taxonomy): Bacteria > Bacteroidota > Bacteroidia > JAADEI01 > JALVCQ01 > JALVCQ01. The sequence goes on along the minus strand of JALVCQ010000123.1, from coordinate 149 downwards.
CACCATCCCGACGGTGTCGAAATCGATAGCAGAGCAGGCCGTGGGCCTTGATTTAACCGGACAAAAGGTGAATTTCACTTCTTTCCCGCCGTTGCTGGCCGGCATGGGCATGCAACGCTATCAGACCGAGCTGGTTATCTATCTTGATG
>JALVCQ010000122.1 GCA_027009805.1 Bacteroidota bacterium | reverse complement strand
AGCCTGGGTATTCGCGGCACCCGCGGCACCCGCAACGCCATGCAAATCATCAACGCCGCATGGGGCACGGAATTTTTCTGGGACGGACGCGCCCCCTCACTGGAAGCACAGGCACTTGAACCCGTCGAAAACCCCATTGAAATGGCCGCCCAATGGCCCGACGTGATCGCCCGCCTCCGGCGACATCCCACATATCCCGACCTCTTTTACAAAGCCTTCGGCACCCGCGAAATCACCCCCGAGCTGGCGGCCAAAGCCATCGCCCAATTCGAACGCACCCTCATCTCCTTCAACTCCAAATACGACCGCTATCGTCGTGGGGAAGCCACCCTCACCCCGCTTGAACAGCTTGGCGAACGGCTCTTCTTCTCCGAGCCGCTCATCAACGAAGTGGGCGTCAAAGTCATCGCCGGCGGCGACTGCTTCCACTGCCACGGCGGCGACCTCTTCACCGACAACCTTTTCCACAACAACGCCCTCGACGAAGCCAAATCCATCGACGACTTCCCCGACCCCGGCCTCGGCGGCGTCACCGGAAAACCCGAAGACTACGGAAAATTCAAAACCCCCACCCTCCGCAATATCGAACTCACCGCCCCCTACATGCACGACGGCCGCTTCCAGACCCTCGAAGAAGTCATCCGAGACCACTACAACACCGGCGGCAAACCTTCCCCCACCGTGGACCCGCTTATGAAATTCGTCAACAAAGGCGGCCTCAAACTCAACGACACCGAAATCCAGGCCCTCGTCGCCTTCCTCAAAACCCTCACCGACACCTCATTTATCCACAACCCGCACTTTTCCAATCCTTTTTAATCGTTTTGGGTGAGCCCCTTCGGCCCTCCGCCCCTACAAACCACACCTCACACCCACAGGCGGCATCGGCTCCTGAGCTTGTCGAAGGACGGTCCGCCTCGCTGCCGCTCGGCGCCCTCCGGCCCCCTCACGCGCATGCTTTTCCGTTTTTTATGTGGAAATTTGCCCCCTGCATAAAAGCAGCGGAAAGCACACACACGCATGAAAGCCAGTGAAATTCGGGCGGTTTTTCTCGACTTTTTTCGGGAGAAAGGCCATCGCATCGTTCCCTCGGCGCCGATAGTGCAGAAGGACGACCCCACGTTGATGTTTACCAACGCCGGGATGGTTCAGTTTAAGGACGTCTTTCTGGGGTTGAAGCCGCCGCCGGCGCCCCGGGTGGCCGACACGCAGAAATGCCTGCGCGTCTCAGGCAAACACAACGACCTCGAAGTGGTGGGGCGCGACACCTATCATCACACCATGTTTGAGATGCTGGGCAACTGGTCGTTCGGCGACTATTTCAAAGCCGAAGCCATCGCCTGGGCGTGGGAACTGCTCACCGAGCGCTATCGTATCGACCCCGACCGGATTTACGTCACCGTCTTTGGCGGTGATGAAGGGCTGGGGCTTCCCGCCGATGAAGAAGCCGCTGCGCTGTGGCGCAAGATCGTTCCCGAGGCGCGCATCCTGCGCTTCGGCGCCAAAGACAACTTCTGGGAAATGGGCGAGGTGGGCCCCTGCGGCCCGTGCACCGAGATCCACATCGACACGCGGTCGGAAGCAGAGCGCCGGCGGACGCCGGGCGCCGAGCTGGTCAATCGCGACCATCCCGAGGTGTTCGAAGTCTGGAACCTCGTCTTCATCCAATACAACCGGCGGGCCGACGGCTCGTTGGAAGCTCTTCCGCAGCACCACGTGGACACGGGCATGGGACTTGAACGCCTCACGGCGGTGTTGCAGGGCAAACGTTCCAACTACGACACCGACATCTTTCAGCCTCTCATCCAGTATCTGGCCGGCCGCTTCGACGTGCAATACGGCCGGGAAGAAGCCATCGACGTGGCCTTACGCGTGTGTGCCGATCACATCCGGGCTATCACCTTCACCATCGCCGACGGCCAGTTGCCCGCCAACACGGGCGCCGGCTACGTGGTGCGCCGCATCCTGCGGCGGGCGGTCAACTTCGGCTTCCGGTTCCTGAATGCCCGCGAGCCTTTCCTTTACGAGCTGGTGCCCATCCTTGCCGAGCAGTTTGCCGACGTCTTCCCCGAAGTCAAAAAGCAACAGCGCTTCATCCAGCAGGTCATCCGTCAGGAAGAAGCCGCCTTCCTGCGCACCCTCGACATCGGGATGAAAATATTTCGGGAAAAGGTGGCTGAACTCACCGACAGGGTCATTCCCGGTGACTTTGCTTTTCTCCTATACGATACGTATGGTTTCCCGCTGGATCTGACCGAGCTGCTGGCCCGCGAGGAAGGGCTGACGGTCGATACCGCCGGCTTTGAAAAAGCGCTGGCCGCCCAGAAAGCACGCTCTCGTCAAGCTCGGCAGACGCCCATGCAGGAATGGACGGTGGTGCGGGAAGGCGAGCATTCGGTCTTTGTGGGTTACGACCGCCTCGAAACCGAAAGCTATGTGATGCGCTACCGTCGGACCGGCGACAAAAAGCGGCCTATGTGGCACGTGGTGCTCGACACCACGCCTTTCTATCCCGAAGGCGGTGGCCAGGTGGGCGACCGGGGCGTTTTCATCCTCGCAGACGGCATGGAAATCCCCGTGCTGGACACCCGCAAGGAACATAACCTCATCTATCACGTGGTGGAACGCCTTCCCGAACCTTTCGACCGTCCGCTGACCGCCCGGGTGGACGCCGAACGGCGGGCCGAGACGGCCCGTCATCACAGCGCCACCCACCTGCTGCATGCCGCCCTGCGCACGGTGCTGGGCCCGCACGTCCAGCAGAAAGGCTCGCTGGTGGCGCCCGACCACCTACGGTTC
>JALVCQ010000121.1 GCA_027009805.1 Bacteroidota bacterium | reverse complement strand
CGTCTGGGAAGGCGGCGTCGGGCCGAGGCGAACAGCCGAGCCCGCAGGGGCCCGACCCGAAGCCGCCCGAGAGGGCGGCGAAGGGATGCGCCCAAAAGAAAAAAATCATCATGATGGGCGGCGTTTTTTCCACCAGCGCCGGAACGAGGCGGGTGCGGGTTCGAGCGGGGCGCGTTCGGGTTGCCATCCCATGCGGCCCACCAGCCGGAGGGAGAGGCGTCGGGCGGCATGGGGGACGCGTTCGAGCCATTCGGGGTGGCGCATCAGCCATTGCCAGAGGCGCCAGGCGAGGCGTTCGGGCAGGGGCGTGGCGCAGGTGTGGGCGGCGCGGTGGCGGTTTTCGAGCAGGAGTTCGTGGAGGGGGATGCGCACGGGGCAGATGTCGGTGCAGGCGCCGCAGAGCGAAGAGGCGTGGCTGATGTGGGCGTGGTCGCAAAAGCCTTCGTAGAAGGGCGAGATGACCGAGCCGATGGGGCCGCTGTATGCGGTGCCGTAGGTGTGGCCGCCGACGGTCTGATAGACGGGACAGACGGCGAGGCAGGCGCCGCAGCGGATGCAACGGAGGGCGTCGGATTGGGGGCGGGTGTGATAGAGGGTGCTGCGGCCGTTGTCGAGGAGGATGACGACCATGCGTCGGGGGCCGCCTTTTTCGCCGGCGCGTCGGGGGCCGGTGAGCAGGGTGTTGTAGTTGGTGATGCGCTGGCCGGTGCCGTAGGTGGCCAGCAGGGGCAGCAAGAGGGCAAGGTCATGGAGGCGGGGGATGACTTTTTCGATGCCGACGATGGCGATGTGCAGCGGAGGCAGGGCGGTGGAGAGGCGGATGTTGCCTTCGTTTTCGAGGAGCAGGATGCCGCCGACGTCGGGGACGATGAAGTTGGCGCCGGTGATACCCGCGTCGGCGGTTCGGAAGCGTCGGCGGAGGATACGTCGGGCGGCCATGGTGAGCTGCTGCGGGGTGAGGTTTTCGGGCAGGCCGAGCTTGCGGGCGAAGAGGGCGGCCACGTCTTCCTTGCTCTTGTGCATGGCCGGGGTAACGATGTGATAGGGTTTTTCGCCGGCCAGCTGGACGATGAACTCACCGAGGTCGGTTTCCCAGACTTCGCAGCCGGCGGCTTCGAGGGTTTCGTTGAGGTGCAGCTCTTCGCTGACCATCGACTTGCCCTTGACGACGGTTCGGGCGCCTTCTTCTTTCATCAGGCGGATGACGATGCGTCGGGCTTCTTCGGCGGTTCGGGCCCATCGGACTTCGCCGCCGTTGGCGGTAAAGCGCCGTTCGAAGGTTTCGAGCAATTCGGGCAGTTGGGCGAGGGCTTCCTGTTTGCGGGCTTCAGCGATGCGTCGGGCTTGTTCGAGCTGTTGCCATCGGGATTTGCCGCGGTGAAGGGCTTGCTGATAGCGTCCGAGGTTAAATTGCAGGCGGGCAAAGTGGGCGGCATCGGCGGCCTTTTGTGCGGCCTGCTGGATAAAGCGTTGTTTTTCAGCCATCGATTTTTTCGATGCGTCGCTGATGTCGTCCGCCTTCAAAGGGGGTGTTCAGGTAGGTGTAGAGCATTTCCACGGCGTCGGCGGGATGGATGAAGCGGGCGGGCAGGCACATGACGTTGGCGTTGTTATGGGCTTTTGCGAGGCGGGCGATTTCTTTGTTCCAGCAGAGGGCGGCCCGCACGCCGGGGTGTTTGTTGACGGTCATGCACACGCCGTTGCCGCTGCCGCAGATGACAACGCCCCAGTCGGCTTTGCCGGCCGAGACGGCCCGTCCCACCGCGTGGGCATAGTCGGGATAGTCGGTGCTTTCGTCCGAAAAGGTGCCCACGTCTTGCACAGCGAAGCCCTGGCCTTCCAGCCAGCGGTGCAGGAGCGCTTTTAATTCAAAGCCGGCATGGTCGGCGCCGATCACCACGTTCATAAGGCAACATAAGTTTTGGTGTTGGCAAACTTACGACGGCGCGGAAAGGTGCGAACTTTTCCGCCGCTTGCGATGCGGCTTATGCGATGGGTAGGGGGCGCCGCGCCGCTGCCTGATAAATCTGCTCGATCATCAAAATCAGCTCGGCGGCATCCTGCACGGGTGCCAGCTCATGGGGTTGCCCCCGGAGGCTGAGCAGGAAATGGTCGTAAAAGACGGCATGGAAGGCACCGCTGCCCTGATAGTGGCCGTAGTGGTTGGCTTCAACGGCGGCATCCGGCGGAGGGAGCGGATCTTCCATCGCCCAGTGCAACACTTTGTTGAAATATTGCCCGGCAATCTGCACCATCCCTTGGGTGCCCAGCACGGTGATGCTGCTTTCGAGGTTGTGGTCGTAGGCGGTGGTGGAAAACAGCAGGCGTCCCCGCGGGCCGCTGGAAAAGCGAAACTCGGCGGCGCCGATGTCTTCAATTTCGATGTAGGGATGGGCGACGTTGTCGGTCCATGCCGTGACGGCTGCGATGGGTCCGAAGCACCAATAGAGCAGGTCGAGGAAATGGCTGAACTGCGTGTAGAGGGTGCCGCCGTCTTGTTCGAGGGTGCCGCGCCAGGGGCTTTCCCTGTAATAGGCTTCGTTTCGGTTCCAGATGAGGCGGACGTCCACGTGGTGGATGGTGCCCAGCCGTCCGGAGGTGATCACCTCATGCAACCATCGGGCGATGGGACTGAAACGGTTTTGGAGGACGCATGCTATCCGGCGGTCTTTTTCTCTGGCGAGGTCGAGCAGGCGGCGGGCATCGCGATAGCGCAAGCCCATCGGTTTTTCGATGAGCAGGTGGGCACCCAATCGCAAGGCGGCCCGCCCCATCTTGATGTGCAGGTTGTTGGGCACGGCCAGGACGACCACCTCGGGATGTATTCTGTTGCCGGCCATGGTG
>JALVCQ010000120.1 GCA_027009805.1 Bacteroidota bacterium | reverse complement strand
CGGATATAGGCCGCCGCTGCATCCTGAATGCTGAGGATGGGCCGCCAGATCGACGGGTTGTTCACCGTAATCTGACCCGTTTGCATCGCCGTCTTAAACATCGTATTGACCACCAGGTCGAGCCGCATCCGCGGGCTGTATCCGCTCACCGTGCCCTGCCGGAAACAAATCACGGAAAAGTTGTCGTCCTGCATCTGCAACACCGACTGCTCGCCCTGCAGCTTCGAGATGCCATAGGGATACGACGACACCGCCGGCGACTCCTCGTCGTAAAGCTGATTGACCGTGTAGCCATACACCGAACACGACCCCGCATAGATGTAGCGCCGCGCCCCCGCCTGCTTGGCGATGTAGGCCAGATAGGCCGGCGCCGCTGCGTTCTGAATGAAGTTCACCTTCGGCGAAAATTCCGCCATCGGGTCGTTGGAAAGCCCCGCCAGAAAAATCACCTGCTCATAGCCTTTCAGGTCTTCTTCGGTCAGGTCGAAAAGGTCTTTCTTGATGATCGTGGCTTCCGGCGGCAATTGGTTGCCAAACCACAACAGATCCACCACATCCACCTCATAGCCCCGATCGAGCAACTTCGGAATAAGCACCGATCCGATATAGCCGGCGCCGCCTGCTAACAGTAGTTTCATAGCCGTATGTTAATGGTTGTTTTCATATCGGAAATAGTCGGCAGCCGGCGTGGCCAGCCACTCTTCGAGCGTTTGCGCCTGTTGGTCGCGCGCCGACAGGATGGGCTCGCCATCCAGCGGCCACTCAATACCGATGGCGGGGTCGTTCCACAGGATGCCGTCCTCGCCCCCCTTGTTATACACGCCCGTGCACTTGTATTGGATTTCCACCCAGTCCGACATCGCCAGAAAGCCGCGGGCAAAATACGCCGGCGCCCAGAGCTGCTTGCGGTTTTTGGCCGAAGCCACGATGCCCACCCACTTGCCCAGCGTGGGCGACCCCTTGCGAATGTCCACCGCCACCAGAAAAGCCTCGCCGGCGGTCACGCGCATCAGCTTGCCCATCGGCGGATCATACTGAAAATGCAGCCCCCGCAACACCCCCTTGACCGACCCCGAATGGTTGTCCTGCACAAACTCGGTGGGCAACCCAAACGGCTTCCACACATCCGCCCGAAAAGTCTCCATAAAAAAGCCCCGCGCATCCTCGAAGATGTCGGGCACCACCACCTTCACCTCCGGCAACGCCGTATCAAAAACCTGAATATCCATAATCGCTGTTTCATCGGATGGCCGCAAAAGTAACACGGGCCGCAGGATATACCCCAAAACCGCCTCCTGCTTTTTCTTTTTTTGATTTGGGCGTGCCCTTCGGCCCTCTCGGGCCTTCGGGTCGGGCCCCTGCGGGCTCGGCTGTTCGCCTCGGCCCGCCGCCGCCACCACCCCGCACCGCCCGCACGGCATTCCCAGTAGGGGCGCAGCATGCTGCGCCCCTACAACCACCCCGCGGACGCCCACAGGGCGACGCACGCGTCGCCCCTACGGCCCCCATCTCACAGGCGGCGGCGGTCCGCCTCGCTTGCGCTCGGCGCCCTTCGGGCCCCTCACGCGAACCAGACGCTCCTCCCCTTTTCAAGGGGAGGTCAGGAGGGGTTATTATATTATTAAGGTAGGGACAACCGTTTCGTAGGGGCACGGCATGCCGTGCCCCTACAGACACCCGCTGGCTGAGCGTAGTCGAAGCCACGCGGGGATGTTCTGGTGCCTTCCGCACCCTTCGACTACGCTCAGGGAGCGGAAGGGAGGCTCAGGGGCGGCCTTGTTCACGGCCTGATGCGGCAAAACCATTGTAGGGGCGCAGCATTGCTGCGCCCCCTATCCCATGCCGTGCCCCTACCCCCATCCTGCGCCCCGCAACCCCGTGCCTCTACATACCCACACCATGGCGACAAACAAAAAAACCGACAACAAGGGGGTGAAAAATGGCAAAAAACGGCGTCAGGGCAAAATGGCACCCGACAGCCATTTCACCACCACCCACCGCAAACGCCCGCCAGGCCTGCATATAAATAGTTTTCTTAATCTTTCGGCACGTTCTTTTTTTTTATCTTTGCCTGTCTCTTTCTAAAAACAAGTTCGCTATGAAAAGGACCACTCGCATTTTCAGGACAGCAGCGCTCGCCAGCCTGCTCATCGGGCTCATCGCAGGCCCGCTCTTTGCGCAAGAAGTCGGCATCGGCACCACCTCGCCCGCCGCCCGACTGGACATTCAGGCACCATCCTCCTACACCGGAGACCTCTTCCGCATCCTCTACAATGGGAACACCTATATGATTGTGACGAACAGCGGCAACGTCGGCATCGGCACCGCAAGCCCTGCCTATCGGCTGCACGTGGCCAACGACGGGATGATTTATGCCGAAGGCGCTTTCGGCTTAGGCGCCACCATCCCTGCTGGCGCGAAAACCGCATTCATCTGGAACCCCCGCAAAGCAGCCATTCGGGCAGGACGGATAACGAATACGGAATGGGACAACGCCAATGTAGGCAATTATTCCGTCGCTTTCGGATCAAATAACATTGCCAGCGGTAGTTACAGCACGGTCGGCGGAGGAAATCAAGACACCGCCAGTGGCCAATACAGCACCGTCAGCGGAGGATATGGCAACGCTGCCACTCAATATGCTGCTACCGTCGGCGGTGGTTTCTCCAACACCGCCAGCGGCTTGCGCAGCACCATCGGTGGAGGATACTCCAACACCGCCAGCGGCTACCGCAGCACCGTCGGCGGAGGAGACAATAATGATGCTACCGCATCCCAAAGCACCGTCAGCGGAGGATTCTCTAACACCGCCAGCGGTCAATCCAGCACCGTCAGCGGAGGATACTCCAACACCGCCAGCGGCTACCGCAGCACCGTCGGTGGAGGAGAGTATAATAATGCTACCGCATCCCAAAGCACCGTCGGCGGAGGACACACCAACGCCGCCAGCGCTCAATCCAGCACCGTCGGCGGGGGTACGTTCAACACCGCCAGCGAGCTAGCCAGCACCGTTAGCGGCGGAACAAACAACACCGCCAGCGGAAAATATAGCATCGTCAGTGGAGGAAATGTCAACACCGCCAGCGGTCAATCCAGCACCGTCGGCGGAGGATACTCCAACACCGCCAGTGGATGGCGCAGCACCATCAGCGGAGGAAACGGCAACACCGCCAGCGGCTACCACAGCACCATCAGCGGAGGATATCTAGACACCGCCAGCGGACAATACAGCTTCATCGGCGGTGGACGGCTCAACACTGCCAGCGGCAATTACAGCACCGTCAGCGGAGGAGACGGCAACACCGCCAGCGCCCACCGCAGCACCGTCGGCGGGGGGTATCACGACACCGCTAGCGGCCAATACAGCACCGTCAGTGGGGGACACTCCAACACCGCCAGCGGCCAATACAGCACCGTCGGCGGGGGGTGGCTCAACACCGCCAGCGGTTTGTCCAGCGTAGCGAGTGGAGAACGCAACACCGCCGGTGGCGACCATTCCTGGGCCGGTGGACGGGGCATGAAACTGGGGCCCACTGCCGACAGGACCTTTGTGTGGGGATACGACCCTTCAACTACGCCGCCCACCATCACCACCAGCGATGCCTTTCTCATTGGCCCCTCAGGAAATGCCATCAAAGTGGGTATCGGCACCCCCAGCCCCACCTCAGACCTTGACGTGAACGGAGTCATTCGCGTGCGGCCACTTACTTCGGCGCCATCCTCGCCCAACCCGGGCGATATCTATTTTGATGGGACCCACTTCTATGGCTACGTCGGCGGCACCTGGAAGCAATTAGACAACTAAACGAACAAACAGAATTCCTCTCAATCCGTCAAAAGCGGGCATCCCCCAAAGAAGGGATGCCCGCTTTTTTATCGGAAAAACGGCGGGATATGATAGGGACGCTTTATGGGAATATCGAACACTGAACGCTGTTTTTTGATTTAAGATTTTATTTTAATTTATCTTCTTTGTTCTTAAATCAGTGTTCTGAAATCAACATCGTTTGTAGGGGCACGGCATGCCGTGCCCCTACTGAATATCGAACATCGAACACCGATTTTTGATTTAAGATTTTAATTTAATTTATTTTCTTTGTTCTTAAATCATCCTTACTCCTCCCCTTTTCAAGGGGAGGTCAGGAGGGGTTATTATTTGTTCTCCAATCGGCAGCAGCCTTTTAACCCCACCCCCGGCCCCTCCCCGCAAGCGGGGAGGGGAGTTTTGTGATGTTGGGGCGACCGTCTCATAGGGGCGCAGCGGTGCTGCGCCCCCTATCCCATGCCCGTCCCCCGACAAAATGCCCCACCGATGCGATAGGATGGGCGAAAAACCACGTAGGGGCACGGCATGCCGTGCCCCTACATACACCCGCTGGCTGAGCGGAGTCGAAGCCACGCGGGGGATAGGGGCCTTCCGCACCCTTCGACTACGCTCAGGGAGCGGAAGGGAGGCTCAGGGAGCGGAAGGGAGGCTCAGGGGCGGCCTTGTTCACGGCCTGATGCGGCAAAACCATTGTAGGGGGCGCAGCATGCTGCGCCCCCTACCCCATGGATGGCCACATGGCCCCTGCATGGCGGGCGAAAACAACGAGAAACGCACGTAGAGGCAGGTCTTAATAAATCTGGACAAAATCCAAATAGGCTATCTTTGGCCTGTCATCTTCAAAACAGCTATGCCATGAGAAAAATCTTGTTATCCGAGAAAGACATTCCGCGGCAATGGTATAACATCGTGGCTGACATGCCCAACAAGCCGCGCCCGCCCCTTCATCCGGGCACGAAGGAACCCGTAACGCCCGACCTGCTGGCCCCCTTGTTTCCGCAGGCGCTCATCATGCAGGAGGTAAGCACCGACAAATGGATCGACATCCCCGATGAAGTGCGGGACATCTACACCATGTGGCGGCCCAGCCCGCTGGTACGGGCCCGCAACCTCGAAAAGGTGCTCGACACGCCCGCCAAAATCTATTTCAAGTATGAAGGCGTGAGCCCTTCCGGCTCGCACAAGCCCAACACCGCCGTGGCGCAGGCCTATTACAACAAGCAGGAAGGCGTCAAGCGCATCACCACCGAAACCGGCGCCGGCCAGTGGGGCAGCGCCCTCAGCTTTGCCTGTAACCTCTTCGGCCTCGAATGTGAGGTCTATATGGTCAAAATCAGCTACAACCAGAAGCCCTACCGGAAGATTATGATGCAAACGTGGGGTGCGCAGGTGTATGCCTCACCTTCCGACCGAACCGAAGCGGGGCGTAAAATCCTGGCCGAGGATCCCAACTCGCCCGGGTCGCTGGGTATCGCCATCTCCGAAGCCGTCGAGCGGGCCGTTTCCGACCCCGACACCAAATACTCGCTGGGAAGCGTGCTGAACCACGTGCTTCTTCATCAGACCGTGCTGGGGCAGGAAGCCGTCCAACAAATGGAAATGGCCGGCGACTGGCCCGACATCGTGATTGCGCCGTTTGGTGGCGGGTCTAACTTCGCCGGTCTGGCGTTTCCATTCCTTCGGTATAAACTGGAAGGAAAGCGGGACGTCCGCTGCATCGCCAGCGAGCCGGCATCCTGCCCGAAACTGACTAAGGGTGTGTTCCGCTACGACTTTGGCGACACCGTGGGCATGACGCCGCTGTTGCCGATGTACACGCTGGGACACCGGTTCGTCCCCGCCCCCATTCATGCCGGCGGGCTGCGTTATCACGGTGCCGGGGCTATTGTGAGCCAGCTGCTGCATGACCGCATCATCGAAGCCCGGGCCCATGGCCAAATCGAGACCTTCGACGCCGCCGTCCTCTTTGCCCGGGCCGAAGGTATCATCCCCGCGCCGGAGGCCGCCCACGCCATCGCCACCGCCATCGAAGAGGCCAAGCGATGCCGGGAAGAGGGTGTCAGCCGAACCATCCTCTTTAACCTGTGCGGCCACGGTCATTTCGACTTGAAGGCCTACGAAGACTATTTTGAGGGGCGTCTCGAACATCACGAGATGACCGACGAAGAAGTGGAAGAACTGATCGCCCAGATCGACACGCCGCCCATCGAATAGGTGGCCGCTGTCTCATTGGAAGACATAGCGGAGGCCCGCCTGACCGGTCAGCAGCCACGGCAGGGCGCCGGGCTTGCGGGCTTCGAGGCTCAGGGTAGCATGGAAGCGGCCGCCCAAGGGGCGGCGCACAGCCAGGCTGAACTCGGGATTGAGGCCCGGGCCGCGACCTTGAAGTCCCACATAAGCCGTCTGCGCTGGAATATCCGAGGGCGCCTGAATATAATAAAGGGCGGCCCGCACATCCAGACGCATCAACCGCCGTCCGCCATGGGAGGCATAGAGGCGGAGACCGTATTCCACGAAATCGTATTGCGCCGTATCGACAAGTCGGCCGCTGTATAAGCTCAACTCGGCCTCGGCCTGTTGCGACGGTGAGAAGGCCCGAAATGTGCGGAAACGGCCGCCCCACCGCCGCCCATTCATCACCGGGAGGGCGGCGAATGAACGGTCCCGATGGTCGCGGGTGCCGTCGGCGGCCCATTCCCATTCCCAGCCATGGAGCGCCGGGGGAATCCAGCGCACCAGCAGCTGATATTGCGCCCGCTGCTGTTGATCGACCCCATACGGATACGGAAACGCCGAGCGGCTGTGATTGACGGCGCCCTGCACCCGCAGGCCGGGCTTCGGCCAGATGAGGTGAAACCGCCCGTTCCACCGCAGCCGCAGGCGGCCCGGCAGCGAGTCGTTAAACTGCATCTGCGGCAGGGACTCAGTGCCGAGCTCTTCTCCTTCCAGCCGCATATCGGCCCGCCATTGAAACCGCCGCCGCACCGCCGCCGGCCGCCAATAGAAATGAAGACGCCATCGATGGTCGATGCGGGAGACAAAACTGTCGGTGGGCACGCGGATGCGGACATATTCGGCCTGATGTGGATACTGCGCCGGCAGCATCTCATCGACCTGCGGCAGGCCGTCGCCGTTGTGGTCGATCCATGCATAAGCGCCCTGGCCGGGCAACACCCGCACAAAGCGGAAAGTCTCATAGCGCTGGAAAGCGGGTTGCCGCCAATAGAAAAGATTCCATCGGAGCGCGGGCACAAGCTGTCCGCGCAAGTCGGCCTCACCGGCAAGCCGGAGCAGTCTTTTAATAGCATCCCATTGAACGCCTGTGCGCCCGCCGACGGAAAAAGCGCCCTTGCGCCACTTGCCGCCGACGGTGGCATTTAAGAGGCGGGCCGTGGGTTGCGATGCAGCACCCAGTCGGTCGTGCACGTAAAGTTCCGACTCGGCCCAAACCCGTCCTCTCTGAAAATTGCGGACCAGGCGCGGTACCGTCTTCCATACCCTCTCGGAAGGCGGGATGACCGAATCGCTGCGATTCAGAAACCGGTTACGTTGGAACTCGCCTCTCAACTCCAGCGACGTTTGCTCCCATTGTTGCGTCCAGCGGGCCGTCTGCCGAAAGAGGTGGATGTCCAGCGTATCTTCGGCTGCGGCGCGGGTCCATTCCTGCACGATCTGCACCCGCCGATGGGCCTGTTGCCACGTCTGCCGCAGGGTCACAGCCACGCCGCGAAACCACGGCATGCGGCGGAAGCTACTGAGTTCTCCCGTCAGCTGCACTGGCGGGCGGGGCCGCCACATCGCTTTCAACTCGCCCAATTGCTCGGCGGCGGGGGCCCGCCACCACGTTTCCTGCCCGCTGAGGCCTTCGTAACGGATCCACTTTCGCTCGAACTCCACCGAGCGATAGCGTTCCACCGGCTGAAAATCGGCCTGCCGCCATTCATACGAGGCGCTCAGGCCCAACGAGCGGGCGTCGTTTTCAAATCCGGCATATCCTCTCAGTGCTGCGCCCGAGGTCTTTCCCCATCGGGCGGCGTAGGTGTTGCTGTCGAGGTAAGAAAAGGCGCCGATAAGTCCCAGCGTAATGTTGGAGTCGGGCCGCCATTTCAGGGTGGTTTCCATCATGCGGTGGGTCTGGGGCGGCGGCAGGTAAATGCCGGGGGCATATTCTCCCTGCGGGCGACCATCGACGGGCGCAATCCAACGATAGACCACACCGGCCATTGGTTCGACCACCCGCACATAATCTCCTTTTCCCAGTCCAACATAAGAAAACGTCACCCGATAGCGGGCACTATCGGGATCGGCGGGTAGGTAAAAGATTCGGTAGCCCATCGAGTCTTTCACGGCATAGCAGATGGTGCCCGTGCTGTCGGCGGTGGAGTCGATGCCGTCGTCGATGCGGACGGGTTCTCCCTGCGATTGGGCCATTTTTTCGAGCGCTTCGGGCGTGAGTTGCAACAGTCGCGGCCGGCCCCGCATGTCCGCTTCGCCGTACCACCGCACACCCAGCGACACGGCGGAAGAAATCGGCACCGATTGATGGCCGCCGTAGGCGGCCCGGCTGTAGTGGCGGGCCGTGTAGCGAAATTCCACCACCACCCGGTCGGATGACCGCGGGATGACCGCCGGCGTGAAGGTAAGCAAACCGGAGAGATAGTCGATGGTGTAATCCGCCTTTTCGCCGCGCCGGAGCAGACGGCCGTTGTAATACACTTTTTCCGAGCCGGGGATGACGGCCACGGGAGTTTCGCCCTGTTTTCCTTTCAATAGGTAAGGGCCGGCAAACCCTTCGCGGGCGTTAAAACGCATCCGCTGAAAGATGCCCGGGATAAAGGCATAGAAGAGGCGTCCCGGGGCGTCCTGCCATTGGTGCGTCAGGCGGATGCCCTGCCCTTGCGCATAGAACCGGAGGAAATAGGCGCCGGAATCCGGACGGCTGTTTAGGGCGCCCAGCCTGAACTGGAGCTTGGGCCCTTTCAGGTGAGCATAGACGGCATCCACTTCGGCCGGCGAGAAAGCCAATTCGCCGGTGCCGCCGGGCAGCGACTGGTCGTTTAAGACGGCTTCCAGCCGCCAGTCGGGTGCCAGCGTGCCGGCCAGCTGTATGGCCATCGCTGAGCGGAGGACGGTCGGCAGGCGGGAACCGCCTTCCATTCCTCGTTCGATATAGCCTGTCATGGTTAGATCGCCCGCTTCCGCGAGGCGCTCTTCGGAGGTGGGGGCACGGCTTCGCCATGCTTCCATCCGGTGCGGCGAAGGGATTTCCGGAAAGACCAGCGAGTCGGGATAGCGTTGCACCCAGCGGTGGCTGATGGGCAGGGGGATATAACGGACCCGCACCGAGTCCACCGGCGGCATGCGGCGCCATATCCACCGCCCAAGGGCCGCATCCACCCGATAATACGTCGTATCCATTGGTGGATGAGTCCGTACCGAGCCCGGTGCGAGCATGGCCGTATCGAGCTGGATGGTGTCCGGCACCCGGGCCGGCGCACCCAGCCACTTTTCCCGCACGGGCGTTATCACATGCTGGGGAAAAGCGCGCTGCAGCAAGGCTGAAACGCCCAGCAACACACACAGCCGACCTATTCGGAAGATGCGGTGGGACATCGTTGGGAAAGGCGTTCGATGGCTTTTTGCAACTCGGCCTGCCATGCATCCAGCGAGAAGCGCCGGGCAATGGCCCGATTGCGTCGGCGATATTCGGGCATCTCGGGCGATTCCAGCACAGCCTGTATCAGGGAAAGTTGATCCTGGGCGTCCTCAGGAAGCTGGAAAATGCGGGCACCCTCTTTCTGTAATGCGGGCAACGGCGAGATGGGAAAGGCCGCGATGGGCAGGCCGGCGGCCATGGCTTCAAGGATGACCTTGGGGAATCCTTCGCTTCGGGACGTGAATAAAAGCAGCGATGCGCTGCGAAGGCGCGCCATCAGGGCCGCATGCGGAAGATAGGCATGCCATTCCAGAAGAGGAAAGTGTGCAGCCGCAGCCGCCATCCGGTCACGCATCAGGCCGTCGCCGACCACCAGCCATTTCCATGGCTTACCGGCGGCAGCGGCCTGCGAGATCAAGTGCAGCAGCGTGTCCACGCCCTTATTGGCATCGAGGCGGCCCACCCATGCCATCAGCGGCGGGTCGGGCGCTGGAAGAAGGGGAGCGTTTAAGTCGGTTTCATGCAGGCTGGTGGCAAAAATCCATGGGATGTGCGGATGGGGCGGCTGGTCGTCCAGACCCGTAGCCAGATAGGAAACACACCGCCGGCGGGCTGTGGCTTTCATCAAAGCCACCAGCCACCGCTGCACAAGCGTTTTAGGGCGGCGGAAATCGCCGCAATAGCGCACCAGCAGGGGCTTGCGCATCAGCAAGGCCAGCACCATGGGCACCATCGACACGTGCGACGGCACCGGGCAATGCACCGCATCGGCCTGCTGCAACAGGCGCCGATAGCGCCCCAGGTTGCGAAGATGGTTCCAGAGGATGGCCACCTTACGGCGTGCCCCACCCCGCCACGGCAGCGGCTCGTAGGCCACATTATCCGCTGGAATGGGCATCCCGCCTTCGGGCATTTCAGAACCTCCGACTTCGGGGAACACCACCGTCAGACGGCCCACCAGACCCGCCAGCGCCTGCATCTGAAAAGGAAAGCCGCCATCGGTGACATACACGCCGTCCTCCTTCCGATAATGAAAGGGCTTATGCGTAAACACCAGCCAGCGGGAAGGACGTTTCAAGCGGCTTCGATTTCGGAATAAAAATGCTTGATCTTGCCGGATTGGGAACGCTCGATTTTTTCGACTTCGTGAATGACCAATTTCAAGCCGGGTTCCAGATAGCGATCCATCATTTTCTGGATCATCGCCCTGTCTTCCGGCGTCAGCGGTCGGGCGGCGTCGATGACAAACTCGAACGTATCGATGGCGGTCTGTCGGATGATAAACTCGCGGATAAATCCGGCATCTTCGAGCAGGCTGCGCGAGATATAGTAAAAGGTGAGCCCCGGCGAGACCCGCCCGCTGGGCAGGCGTATCATATCATTGACCCGGCCCTGCAATTGCTGGATGCACAGGCCGCCGTCGTCGCAGCGGTCCAGCACGGCAAAGTCGCCGATTTCATAGCGGATCAGCGGCATGGCCCGATTAAACAGGGCGGTGATGAGCACCCGTCCACTTTGCCCGAGCGGCACAGGGCGTCCCTCGTCGTCCACCGTTTCGATATACAACAAACGTTCGCAGGCCCGAAATTGGCCTGCGGGGTCTTCAAAGCCAATCAAGCCGCATTCCGAAGCGCCGTATTCATTCACGACCCGCACGCCGATGCCTTCTTCGAGGATGGTGCGGTCTTCCGGCGTGCAGACCTCGGAGGTCACGATGGTCACTTTGAGCGTGGGACAGACCTCTTTCAGCACAATGCCGCGCCGGCGGCAATGCCGTGCAAATCGAACCACCGAGCTGGTATAGCCATACACATATTCAAAAGGAAGGCGGCGGAAGCGCTCGATCCAGCGATCCATCACGGGCTCGCTCAGGTCAAACACCGGAAAACGCACCCGACGGGCGATCCGGTCTTTGAGTTTTTCCACCCAATAGCCCTTGCCGCCGAGCGGAATGCCGTAAAAACGGGCCTGCAAGGAGCGCAACGTGAGCCCATGCAGCGCATAGAGGTGTTTAATCTCCACCCATGAGAGGGCGTGGCTCATTTTGTCTTTGGCATAAAAGAAAGGATGACCTGAGGAGCCGGAGGTGTTGTTGATATAGACCTTGCTTTTGTCCAGCGGCGGCGTAATGAGCGTATCGATGGGCTGCTGTAAATGGGATTTGGTGAGGACGGGGACGTCTTCCCACCGGGCGGGTTTATCGCCGACGATGCTTCGATAGTAGGGGTTATTTTCAAAGTGGTGCCGGAAGACGGCCCACCGTTGCTGTTGTTGCCATTGGTGCAGGCTTTCACCCGAGAGGTTCAATAATCGGCGGTATTGTGCTTCGGCTTCTTCCATCGGAAAGCCCTGCCAGCGCATCACCCGTTCCAGCCAGCTTGTGCGGCCCATGCCTTTCTTTCTTTGCAACAAAGGTAACAGCAAGCTTTTCTTGCGGGCAGCCGCTATTTTCGTCCCGTCAAAAGAAACACCGTTGGGGCTTTCTTTTCCGCTTTTTTCCGCCGAGGCGCTGGATGCCCTCACGCCGGCTGATTTTGAAGCGAAAGCCTTGCGCGTGTTTCGTTTTCAGGCCGAACACAATGCGGTATATCGGCGGTTCTTGCATTATCTGGGAAAATCTCCGGAGGCGGTGGAACGCCTTGATGCCGTCCCGCTGATGCCCATTCGCTTTTTCAAAACGCAGCGTGTGCTGTCGGTGCCCGACCATGCGCACGTCTTTATCAGCAGCGGGACCACCGGGACAGCCCTTCGGTCCTCGCACTACATCACGTCGCTGCGGTTTTATCATGCGGTGGCGCGGCGTGCCTTCGAACGGCTGGTGGGGCCGCTGGAACGGTTTTATTTTATCGGTTTGTTGCCCTCTTATCTGGACAATCCGCATGCGTCGCTTTTATCGATGGTGCGGGACTTTATGACAGCCGCAGGGCAGGATGAGAAGCCGTTTGTTCGAACCGATTTCGATGCCGTGGAAGCCCACATTCGGCGGGCCCGGGCGATGGGACGGCAGTCGGTGGTCTTCGGCGTGGCCTTTGCGCTGCTGAACTGGATCCAGTGGGGCGTGCGGACCGTTCCTGACTGGATCATCGAAACGGGCGGCATGAAGGGGCAGCGGCGGGAGCTGGTCAAGGAAGAATTTCATGCGATATTGCGGGAAGCTTTTCCGGGCAGCCGCATCATCTCCGAATATGGGATGACCGAGCTGCTTTCGCAGGCCTATTCCACGCCGCAGGCGAGCACCCGGATGCGCCCGCCGCCATGGATGCGGGCCGTGGCGGTTGACCTTTATGATCCGCTATCGATGCTTCCGCCGGGCCGTCGGGGGCGGCTGGGCATCATCGACCTGGCCAACCAACATTCGATGGCGTTCATTGCCACCGACGACCTGGGGATCGTCCACGCCGACGGGACGTTCAGTATTCTGGGGCGCTATGCGCATGCCGAAGTGCGCGGGTGTAATCTGCTGATGGCCTTATGAGCGGCGTCTGGTTGGCATCGGCCGCGGCGGCATGCGCCTACGCGGCCTTGATGGGCTTTTTTCTGTATTGGTGGCGCCGGTTGCCGCCGGTGCATCCGGTTTCCACGGGGGACGTTCGCTTTTCGGTGGTGGTGGCTTTCCGTAACGAAGCCCACCGCATCGCTTACTTACTGGAAGCGCTGAAAAAGCTGCACTACCCGACGGAAAACTACGAGGTCATTTTTGTGGACGATCATTCCACCGACGGCACCGCCGCCGTCATTGAAGCCCAGGGACGGGGCATTCCTTACCGTGTGCTTTCCCTGCCGCCGGGCCGGATGGGCAAGAAAGCCGCCTTGACGCACGGCATTCGGAATGCCCGCCATCCGGTGATTGCGCTGACCGATGCCGACTGTGGCCCGTCGCCGCAATGGCTGGATGTGCTGGCGGGCTGTTTTTCCCGCTCCCGTCCGCCCGTTCTGGTGTCAGGGCCCATCCGCCTTGAAGCCGCGCACCTGCCGGGCAAGGTGCTGGCCCTTGAACAGTGGGGGCTGGTGGGCATCGGGGCGGCATCGATGACTGCGGGACGGCTGACAATGGTCAACGGGGGCAATATGGCCTTCCTGCGCTCGGCCTTTGAGGCCGTCAACGGCTATGCGGGCATCGACCACTTTGCCGCCGGCGATGATGAGCTGCTGGCGCATCGCCTGGCTTCACAGGGGCCGGTGTGCTTTGCAGCCACGCCGGAAGCGACGGTCTCGACCCTGCCGCCGGCAACGTTTCGGCAGTGGTGGCATCAGCGCCTTCGCTGGGCGGCCGCTTCCGCCCACTACGAAAACGGCTTTGCGAAAGCCGTGAGCCTGGCCACCGCCGCCCTTCACATCCTGACTGCGGCATCTGTGACAGCCGCCCTCCTCGGCCACGGATGGGCACCGGCGCTGACGCTGCTGGGCGGGAAAGCTCTGGCCGAAGTCCCTTTTTTATATGCCGTCACAAGAAAAATGGGCGCCGCCGGACTGCTGAAATATTACCCGCCGGGTGCGGTGTATTATCTGGTTTACGTCCCGCTTATCACCATTCGGGCTATTTTTGGCCCCAAATCCTACCGATGGAAAGGAAGAAAAGCCCGATAGCCGCCGATCCGGTAGCTCTCGACATCCTCGACAAGCTGTATTTTCCGGAGTCGCTGGATGCGCTCTATGAGGAAGTGGACGCCGCTCCGGCGGTGATCCGCGACGTGATCCTTTCCTTGCTGGATAATGACCTCATCAGCATTCTGCGCTACGATGATCGGCGGCGCGACTGGCTGCCCACCGCCATTTTCGACAAGGATAATCTGGCGGAATATAGATTTGTGATCACGCGCAAGGGGCTGATGCTCCACAATCGTCTGTTGTAACGCATGGCTGAGACGCCGCACACATCCACCGGGCGGTCGCCCGCCTATTACGCCCGGCAACGCTTCTTGAAGAACAAGCCGGCGGTGGCGGGGCTGATTTATATTCTCTTTTTGCTGGTTGTGGCCCTCCTCGGCCCGCTCATTCTTCCCGACAAAACGCCCTACGCCAACGATATGATCCTCGAAATCGAGACCCAACCGCCGGGATTTTCCATTAACCTGCTGCTGATCCGAAAAAATCAGGTGGTGCCGGAAACGTCGTGGTGGCAAACGTGGCTCAACGGGCGTCCGTCGGCCTATGAGAAAGTGCCGTTTCTGCAATACCGTCTGACGCGGGATTCCATTTACGTCGAGCGTTTTATGGGCAACGACACGGCGGGCATCTGGGAGTCTTTTTTCTTACCCGAAGCGGTCTATGCCGTTCATCCCGAAAATCCCGACTGGCATATCGACCAGAATGGGGTTTCATTTCGGGACGTCGAAGGTCGGCGGATTCAGACGACATGGGAAGCCCTCCATCAAAAAGTTAAAAAAGAACACATCGTGCATCGCACCTATTGGCTGGGCACCGACCGTTTCGGTCGGGACATGTTGTCTCGGCTGGCGCTGGGCGTGCGGGTGTCGTTGTCGGTGGGTTTCATTGCGGTGATTATCTCGCTGCTGCTGGGCGTGATCATCGGCGCCATCGGCGGCTATTATCGGGGCTGGATCGACGAAGTGGTGATGTGGCTGATCAATGTGACGTGGTCTATTCCGACGCTGTTGCTGGTCATCGCCATCAGCATTGCGCTGGGGAAAGGGTTCTGGCAGGTGTTTGTGGCGGTGGGGCTGACGATGTGGGTGAGCGTGGCGCGGATTGTGCGGGGGCAGGTGTTGTCGGTGCGTGAGCAGGAATACATCACGGCGGCGCGGGCGCTGGGATTCCGCTTTTTTCGCATCCTGACGCTGCACATCCTGCCCAACATCATCGGGCCGCTCATCGTCATTGGGGCGGCCAACTTTGCCACGGCCATTCTGTTGGAGGCGGGCCTGAGCTTTCTGGGCATCGGCGTGCAGCCGCCCACGCCGTCGTGGGGTTATATGTTGAACGACCACCGCGGCTACATCGTGGTGGATGCCGCCTATCTGGCGTTTCTTCCCGGGCTGGCGATTATGCTGGCCGTGCTGGCCTTTTATCTGGTGGGCAACGGCCTGCGGGACGCGCTGGACGTTAAAATCAAAGGATAGGCTGGCAGGCAAGGGCCTTCTTCCCGACCTCTCTCGGTCGGCTTTACCTTTGCGGCATTTCAACGAAAATCTATGGAAACCGCTTATATTGTGGACGCCGTTCGGACGCCGATGGGGCGTTTTGGCGGGGTGTTGAGCAGTGTTCGGCCCGACGATCTGGCCACGTATGTCATCGAAGCCCTGTTGCAACGGCAGCCTGCGATTGATCCGCAGGCCGTTGAGGATGTGATTTTCGGAGCAGCCAATCAGGCGGGTGAAGACAACCGCAACGTGGCTCGGATGGCCGCCCTGATGGCGGGGCTGCCGGTGAGCGTGGCGGGCGTAACCGTCAACCGGCTTTGCGCTTCGGGTCTTCAGGCGGTGATGGATGCGGCCCGGGCGGTGATGCTGGGCGAAGCGGACGTTTATATCGCCGGCGGCACCGAAAGTATGAGCCGGGCGCCCTGGGTGATGAAAAAGCCCACGGCCGCCTTCGACCGGCGTCCCGAAGTGTTCGACACCACCATCGGCTGGCGGTTCATCAACCCGCGGCTGGCCCAACAATATTACCCTTATGGGATGGGCGAAACCGCTGAAAACGTGGCCGAACGGTGGGGCATCACCCGGGAAGAACAGGATGCTTTTGCATATGCCTCACAAATGAAATATAAAGCCGCCGCCGAAGCGGGCAAGTTTGCCGATGAAATTGTGCCCGTGACGGTTCCGCAACGGAAGGGCGAGCCGCTGGTGGTGGACACCGACGAGCACCCGCGGCCCGACACCACGCTGGAAAAGCTGGCCCGCCTGCGACCGGCTTTCAAAGAAGGCGGGACGGTTACAGCCGGCAATTCGTCGGGAATTAACGATGGGGCGGCGGCGGTGTGGGTGGTCAGCGAAACGGCGCTGAAACAGTTCGGCCTTCGGCCGATGGCCCGCATCGTCAGCATGGCTGTGGCCGGGGTCGATCCGGCCATTATGGGTATCGGGCCCGTCCCTGCCACGCAAAAAGCCGTGAAACGGGCCGGCTTGTCGCTCGGCGACATCGGTCTGGTTGAACTCAATGAAGCCTTTGCCGCGCAGTCCATCGCGTGCATCCGCGATCTGGGGCTTGATCCCGACATTGTGAACGTGAACGGCGGCGCCATTGCGCTGGGGCATCCGCTGGGCTGCAGCGGCGCCCGCATCCTGACGACGTTGCTGCACGAGATGAAACGGCGGGAAGGCGTCCGCTACGGGCTGGCCACGATGTGCGTGGGCGTGGGACAGGGCGCAGCGATGATCGTCGAAAAAGTGTAACGGCGCGTGGCCCAACGCTTTTTTCTGGAAATCGCCTTCGACGGGACGCATTACCACGGCTGGCAGAAGCAACGGCGGGAACTGACGGTGCAGCAGGTGGTGGAAGATGCGCTGGGGCTGCTGTTGCGGCACGAGGTGGGCGTGTATGGCTGCGGGCGCACCGACACGGGCGTCCACGCCGCGCAGTTTTTTCTTCATTTCGAGACCGAACCGCCTTTTCCCGAGCGGTTTATTCAGCGGCTCAATCAAATCTTGCCGCCCGACGTGGCAGCCCGCCGACTGTATAAGCTGAAACGGCCGGCCCACGCCCGTTTCGATGCTTTCGAACGCACCTACGAATATCACCTGACCACGGTCAAGAATCCGTTCCTTCAAAAAAGGGCGGTGCTGGTTCACCATCCGCTGGACGTCGAGGCGATGAACCGGGCCGCTGCCGTCCTGCTCAAACACAGCGACTTTGAAGCCGTCAGCAAAACGGACGGAAGGGGCAACCACACGGTGGATTTGCGCTATGCGCGATGGGACGTCCATGGACACCGCCTGATCTTCACCATCACGGCCAACCGCTTTCTGCGGGGAATGGTACGTTTGATCGTGGGCAACATGCTGGCGGTGGGCCGCGGGCGCACCACGCCTGAGGACTTCGACGCCATGCTGAGTTCCCGCCGGCGGGATCTTTCAGCACCGCTGGCGCCGCCGCACGGCCTTTACCTGACGCGGATTCGCTATCCGCAAAACCTGTTGATTCCCATCCTATGAAGCCCTTTCGCACCTCATGGGCGTCGGATCTGCGCTGGGTCACCTCTTTTCTGCCGCACGCCCGACGACGGCTGCCGGCGGCACTGCTCATCGTCCTGGGCTATTCGGTGTCGGCGGCCGTGCGTCCCTACATCGTGCAACAGGTCATCGACGGCCCGATCGCCCATCGGGACATGCAGGGCCTCTGGTGGGGCGGCCTGCTCTTTTTCGGCGTGATCTTTTTCAATGCCGGAGTGGCTTTTCTCAATGAGTTTTACAACTTCTTCATTGGCATCGAGGTGGTCACACAGCTCCGCGGGCACGTGTTTCAGCGGCTGCTGCATGGGACGGTGTCTTTCTTCGACAAAACGCCGGTGGGCCGCCTGGTCACCCGCAGCATTTCCGACATCGAAGCCATGGCGGAGATGTTCTCGCAAGGCATCATCAGCATCATGGGCGATCTGATGCTGGTGACGTTCATCATCGGGTTGATGCTGTGGACCGACGTGCGGCTGACTGTCATCACGCTGTCGGTGTTTCCGCTGCTGATAGGCGCTTCCTACATCTTCAAAGAGCGCGTCCGGAAAGGATTTCATCACATCCGCAATTTGATTTCCCGGATGAACACCTTTCTGCAAGAGCGCATCTCGGGCATTTTCACCGTGAAGACGCTGGCCATCGAGCCGCGGGAACTCCGCCGTTTCGACGCCATCAATGAAGAACTGCTCCGCGGACATTATCAGGTCATCTTTGCGTATTCGCTGTTTTTTCCTGTTCTTGAGTTGCTTTTTGCGGTGTCGCTGGCGCTGATTCTGTGGGGCGGCATGCAGATGACGGTGACGGGTGAGGTGACGTTGGGGGCCATTGTGGCCTTCATCATGTATATCAACCTGCTTTTTGGTCCGGTGCGTCGGATGGCCGATCGTTTTAATGCCATTCAGATGGGTCTGGTGGCCGCCGAGCGGGTGCGTAAAATCACCGCCACCGTGCCCGTCGAACCCCGGACGGGTGCAGTCAAAACGCCGATTCGGGGACGCATCGAATTTCGGGATGTGCGTTTTGCTTACGTTCCGGATCGGCCCGTATTCGACGGTGTTTCTTTCTCGATCGACGCCGGTCGGCAACTGGCCCTGGTGGGCAAAACAGGGGCGGGCAAGACCACCGTGGCCAACATCATCGCCCGATTTTACCCGTATCAGGGGGGCGAGGTGCGCGTGGACGGCGTGCGCATCGAAGATTACGACCTCGACCACTATCGGCGGCATCTGGCCCTGGTGACGCAGGACATTTTCCTGTTTTCCGATACGGTGGAAAACAACATCACCCTATACAGCCCGATCCAGCGAAGTCGGATTGAAGCTGCGATTGACGAATTGGGAATGCGGGAATTCATCGACGGCTTGCCCGGCGGACTCCAATACACGCTTCAGGAGCGCGGGGCCGACCTGTCGCTGGGGCAGCGTCAGCTGATCGCTTTCCTGCGGGCCTACGTGCGCAATCCGGCCATCTTAATCCTCGATGAAGCCACTTCGGCTGTCGATGAGATGTATGAAGAGCTGATTCAGCGCGCCACCGACCGGCTTTTACGCAACCGCACCAGCATCGTCATCGCCCATCGGCTGAGCACCATCCGCCGGGCGAGCCTCATCCTCGTGTTCAAAGACGGTCAAGTCATCGAGCAAGGCACACACGCCCAGCTCATGGAACAGAACGGCTACTATCGCCACCTGGTGGAGACGCAGCTGGCCGTGACGGAATGAGCGCCGGTTTTCTTATTCCAGTCCTTTTTCTTTTCGGATGCGGGCGGCAAGGTCAAGAAAATAGTCCCACGCCTGCGGATTGCGCAGGGCGTCTTTGCTGGCGGCTTTTTCCGGCGGCATGCCCATCATGATTTTTTTCACGGGCGCTTCCAACTTTTTCCCGCTGATGGTATAGGGAATGTCGGGCACTTCGATGATCTCATCGGGCACGTGACGCGGGGAATATTGGGTGCGCAGGGCCTTCTTGATGCGCTGCCGGACGTCATCGGTGAGGTGTCCTTTTTCCATGACGACGAACAGCGGCATATAGTGGTCGCCGCCCGGCAATTCGAGGTTGATGACCAGCGAGTCTTTCACTTCGGGGATGGTATCCACCGCTCGGTAGATTTCCGCGGTGCCGATGCGGATGCCCTGCCGGTTGAGGGTGGCGTCGGAACGGCCGTAAATGATGAGGGAATAGCGTTCGGAGATGATTTTAATCCAGTCGCCGTGGCGCCACACCCCGGGATAGACCGAGAAGTAGCTGTCCCGATAGCGCTTCATGTCGGGGTCGTTCCAGAAATAGATGGGCATGCTGGGCATGGGACGGGTGATGACCATCTCACCCAGCTGGTCATAGACGGGCCGGCCGTTTTCGTCGAAGGCATAGACGGCGCTTCCCAGCGCACGACACTGGATTTCGCCTTCATAGACCGGCAGCCAGGGGTTGCCGCCCACAAAGGCCGTGCACACATCCGTTCCGCCCGACATCGAACACAGCCACACGTCGGGATGCACGTGTTCATACACATATCGGAAGGCTTCCGGCGGCAGCGGCGCGCCGGTGGAGCCGATGGAGCGCATCGCTTTAAGGTCGAAGTCTTTCCACGGCGTGAGGCCTTTTTTCATGCAGGCCACCAGATAGGGGGCGCTGGTGCCGAAATGGGTGATTTTCACCTTTTCGGCCCATTTCCACAACACGTTCAGGTCGGGCCATCCGGGGCTGCCATCGTAGAGCACGATGGGGGCGCCGAAGAAAAGGGCGCCGTGGAGGAAGTTCCACATCATCCAGCCCGTGGTGGTGTACCAGAAATAGCGCTCGCCGGCCCGCGTGTCGTTGTGAAATGCATGGTATTTAATCAACTCGAGCAGGATACCGCCCTGCGAGTGCGTGATGGCTTTGGGGATGCCGGTGGTGCCTGAGGAGAACAACACCCAGAGCGGGGCGTTGAAATCGACATCGGTAAAGGCCGGGGGAGCGTCTCTGTGGGCGGCGACGGCATCGGCCCACGAGACCGCTCCCGGAAGCGCCGCCAACTGCGCGGCGTCCTCCGTCAAATAGGGCAAATAGACGACCTTGCGGACGGTGGGCAGGTGGCTCAAAATTTCGGTGACCACGGCCTGCCGATCGAAAGGCTTGCCGCCGTAGGTGTAGCCGTCCACGGCAATCAGCACCTTGGGTTCGATTTGCGCAAAACGATCCACGACCGATCCTGCGCCGAAGTCGGGCGAACAACTCGACCACACCGCGCCCAGCGCGGCGGTGGCCAGCATGGCCGCGGTGGCCTCCGGCACGTTGGGCAAAAACGCCGCCACGCGGTCGCCCGGCTGCACGCCTTCCGCTTCTAAGAACGCCCGAAAAGCCGCCACCTCACGCCGCAGTCGGCGCCACGACCACCGCAGTTCGGCGCCGCGTTCGTTGCCGAAAATCAGCGCGGTGTCATCATCATTTCCGGCCCGCAGCAGGTGGCGGGCAATGTTTAGTCGGGCGCCCGTAAACCAGCGCACGCCGGGCATTTCATCGCCGGAGACCACTTCCCGATAAGGTGTGCTGCTTTCGATCTGAAAATAGTCCCAGACGGCCGCCCAGAAATCCCGGTAATGGTCCACAGACCATTGCCATAGAGCGTGATAGTCAGGAAAGTGAAGGTCCCGCCGGGTTTCCAGCCAAAGGGCAAAATGCGTCAGATGGGCGTTCTCCCGAAACGACGGGGACGGTTCCCAGAGTTTTAATGGATCGTTCATCGTTGGCAAGCATGCATTAGCGGCTTCAAATTTCCGAAATGCATGCGCAAAGGCGGCGGGTTTGGCCCGTTTCGCTTATCCAGCGGGAAACCTGATATTTGCAATCGTGATGAGCGGCGACAGAGTAGTCATCGTCACGGGCGGGACCCGCGGCGTGGGGCGGGCCGTCGTGACCCTATTTGCCCGGAAAGGTTGGCGGGTCTTTTTTTCCGCCCGCCATGCCGAGGCCGTCCAGGCCCTGCAAATGCAACTGCGCGACGAAGGGAGGATAGTGGAAGGATATGCCTGCGATCTCACCCGCAAATCCGATATCGAAAAGTGGGTAAGGTGGCTGCAAGAAAAAACTGACCGTATCGATGTGTTGGTGAACAATGCCGGCACGTTCATCCCCGGAAAAATTCAGACGGAAGACGACGCCACGTTCGAGTATCTCATGGCGCTTAATGCGGCGGCGCCTTATTATCTGACGAAGCGGCTGCTGCCGATGATGACCGCCCGAAAAAGCGGCCTGATCGTCAACATCAGCTCCACAGCCGGCTTGCAGCCTTATCCGAACGGGGCGTCCTATTGCATTTCGAAATATGCGCTGACCGGCTTTTCGAAGGTGCTTCGGGAAGAGCTGAAACCCACGGGCGTGCGCGTGAGCACCCTGTATCCCGGGCCGGTTTACACCGACTCGTGGGAAGGGACGCCCTACGAGCCGCATCGCTTTATCTTACCGGACACCCTGGCCCGCATCATTCATCACCTTACCGAACTGCCGGCCGATGCGGTGGTGGAAGACTTGGTGGTTCGTCCACAGGCCGGCGACTTCTCAGAATCGGAGATGAACTCATGAGCAGCATTGCAGAATATCTCAAAGACCCAGCCGCTTATTCACGCTACGTGCAGGGCACAGGACGGCGGCCCACGCGGGAAGTGCCCGTCGGACATCTTCCGCTGGGCGGGCGGCAGCCGATTCGCATTCAATCGATGACCACCGCCGACACGCTCGACACCGAGGCCGTGGTGGCCGAGACCATCCGGCTGGCCGACGCCGGTTGCGACTACGTGCGCATCACCACGCCGAACCTGACCACGGCAAAGAACCTGCGCGTCATCAAATCCGCCCTCAAAGCGCGGGGCTATGACGTCCCGCTGGTGGCCGACGTCCACTTTACGCCGAATGTGGCCGAAGAAGCCGCCCGCATCGTAGAAAAGGTGCGCATCAACCCGGGCAATTTCGTCGATAAAAAATCCCTCAACCCTACGAAAGAATACACCGACGCCGACTTTGAGGCCGCCCAAGAACGCATCCGACAACGACTGCGGTCGTTGCTGGCCATCTGCAAGGAATACGGCACCGCCCTGCGCATCGGCGTGAACCACGGGTCGCTGTCTGACCGGATGCTGTATCGCTACGGCGACACGCCCGTGGGCATGGTCGAATCGGCCATGGAATACCTGCGGATTTGCGTGGATGAGGGTTTCTATCATATTGTCATTTCGCTGAAAGCCAGCAATCCGCTGGTGATGGTGGCCGCCAACCGGCTGATGGCGGCCAAGATGGACGAGGAAGGAATGGACTTCCCCATTCATCTGGGCGTGACGGAGGCGGGCGAAGGTGAAGACGCCCGCATCAAATCGGCGCTGGGCATCGGGATGCTGCTGGCCGACGGTATCGGCGACACCATCCGGGTGTCGCTGGCCGAGCCGCCCGAAGCGGAAGTGCCGGTGGCGCGTGCCATTGCAGGCCGATACGGCGAACAATATACCCGACGGATGGAATCGTCGGATGCAGTGCCGCGGCTTTCATGGGATCCGTTTTTACAAAAGCCGTCTTCGGTGCGCCCAACGGTGATAGCAAAAGTTCGGGGTCATTATCAGCCGTTTGATGATGACGTTCCGATACCGGATGCGGTATGGTTCACCGAGGCGCCCGCCTCGCTTCCGGAAGACGTGCCGGCCATCGTCCCGGCATCTTCATGGGAGGGCAGGCCAACAACCTTCCCGTGGTTCGAGGAAAAAGCCCCCTGGCAGGCCTTTGCCGCAGCCCATCCCGAGCATGAATTCTACGTTTATTTTGCTTCATTGGAGAAAGCCCTGCATACACCGCTTCCTTCGGGTGGCCATCGGATCGTCAACACGGCGGGGCTCACCTACAAGGAACTTCGGGCGCTGCTCCTGAAAACAAGCAGCTCGCAAAGCGTCATCTGGGACGTCCCGTTGCCGGCCGATATCTCGGATTTGATGGCGGTGAGCACCGACATCGGCGGGGTCATGGCTGAAGGCTGGGGACACGGTCTGCTGTGGGAACATGCCGATGCCGAACGCTGGCAATGGGCGTTTCAGGTATTGCAGGCCTGCCGGCGACGCATGTTCCGAACCGAATTTATCGCCTGCCCCAGCTGCGGGCGGACGCTCTTCGACCTGCAAACCACCACCCGCAAGATTCAGGAAGCGCTTCACGACTATCCGGGCCTGAAAATCGCCATCATGGGCTGCATTGTAAACGGCTTTGGCGAGATGGCCGATGCCGACTACGGCTACATCGGCACCGGACCGGGCCGCATCGCCCTGTTTCGGGGACGGGAAATGGTCCGGCGCAACATCCCCGAAGCACAGGCCGTCGAGGCACTGCGGCAGCTGATTGAGGAAGACCGTAAAAGTTAAATTACGGGAAACGTTTGACCTTTCAGAGAAAGGGGCGTTTGCACCCACGGAAACCGAATAAGTCTTTTTAGTTTCCATCGTTTACCTTTGCCGCCTCATTTGTACCGATGAAAGAGAAGATTATCCGGAAGGCGCGGGAGATGTTTTTCCGTTACGGGTTCAAAGACGTCACCATGGATGAGATTGCCCGCGGCGTCGGCATTTCCAAAAAGACGCTTTATCAGCATTGTCCGGCCAAAGAAGCCCTCATCGAGGCCGCTGTGGACGATCTGCATCAGGCGGTGTTGCGTTACATTGCTGCGCTGGAAGAGCGGGGGCTGAATCCGGTGGAGGAGTTTCTGGCGGTTCGGGACATCGTCCGCAAGGTGCTTCAAGACATCGAGACGGCGCCGGCCTATCAGCTGGAACGCTATTATCCCGACATCGCCGACCGGATGCGCGCCCGACACATGAAGATCGTCATCGATTGGTTTTCCGGCAACATCGAACGCGGGAAAAGGGCCGGCCTCTACCGGGACGACATCGACCCGGAACTGGCCGGTCGTTTCTTTTTCTCCGGCATTCTCGGTATTCACAATCCACTGCTTTTTCCGCCCGAGCGCTTCTCACGCTGGACGCTGTTCGACCGTTTCTTTCACTTTTTTCTGGTGCCGCTGCTTACGCCGGCGGGGAAAAAGCAACTTCAAAAAATCGATCGCCCATGAAAAGATGGATATGGCTGGGCATCGGGCTTGTCGCCTCCCTGACCGTCCGGGCACAAACGTCGTTTTCGCTGGAAGAAGCCATCCGTTACGCCCTCACCCACAATGCGCAGATGCAAAAAGCCCAGCTGGACATCCGCAAGGCCCGCAAGAAAGTATGGGAAACCACCGCCGTCGGCCTGCCCCAGTTGCACCTCGACGCCAATTACAAGCAATTCATCAAGCAGCCCGAGCAGCTGATACCGGCCCGGATTTTCAATCCGCAGGCACCCGCCGATGCTTACGTGCCCGTCAAATTCGGCACCGAACAGGACATGCGCTGGCAGGGGCGCATCACGCAACTCATCTTCAACGGCTCCTACATCGTGGGGTTGCAGTCGGCGCGCACCTACAAAGCCATCTCGGAATTGGCCGCCGAGAAAACCGCCCAGAAAGTGACCGAAGCCGTCACGGCCGCTTACATGCAAGCCTTGTTGGCCGAAACCCACTATGATATCCTGACCAAAGACCTGCACGTAGTGGAAAAAAACTATCAGCACACCCTGAAGCTTTATCGGGAAGGGTTTGCCGACAGAAGCGCTGTTGATCAAATAAAACTCACGCTCACCGAGCTGAAAACACAGCAAAACTATGCGTGGCAAATGGCTCGGACGGCTCGCCAAATGCTCAACTGGGTGATGGGACGAGCACCCGACGACACGCTGGGCCTCACCGACCACCTTGAAGGGCTGTGGGCGCAGGCCGACGACTCGGCCGTTTCCGACTCCGATTTTCACGTCCAACAACACATCGACTATCGCATCGCCCAGCAGCAACTCAAAGCCCGCAAACTGCTGTGGAAAAATGAAAAAGCCCGGGCCCTGCCCGTCATCAGTGCGTTTGCCTCTTACGGAAAATATGCTTACAGCAACGACTTCGACTTTTTCGACAACGCCGACATCTGGCGGGAACAATCGCTGGTGGGCGTGCAGATTCAAATTCCGCTGTTCACCAGCTGGGGCCGGCAAAGCCGGATCGATCAGGCCCGCATGGAATATCAGCAAGCCCTTTTCGACCTGTGGGACGCCGAACACCGCCTCAACGCCGAATACAGCCGACTGCTCAATGAATATCGCTATGCGCGGCGGAACGTGATACTCCGAAAAGAAGCCCTCGAACTGGCCGGGCGCATCGCCGGCCGAGACGGCGTGAAATATCGGGAAGGCGTGCTGTCGCCGTTTCAGCTGCATCAATCATGGTTGCAACTTTTCTCGGCCCAACAACAATATCTGCAAAGCATCGCCGACTTTATGAACAAGAAAATCGCCCTGATGAACTTCCTGGGTAAAAATATTGTCACACCATGAGAACATTTCCACTTTTTGCCATCATAGGGACATGGCTTGCGCTGGGAGGATGTCATCCACGTCAGGAGGGCGCGGACGTTCCACCGAAGGCCGCCGACTCGGTGGATCACCTTCTCGCTCGGCGGGAGCGCATCGTCCGTCAACTGGACAGCCTCTCAAAGATTCTTCATGCGCTCGACGAGAAGATCGCACGGGAAAACGCATCGGAGCTGCCTTTCATCACGGCTTACGTTGTCAAGCCTACTTCATTCGACCAGTATCTTGACATTCAGGGGTCGGTGAAGACCGACGGCAACGTGACGCTGGCGCCCGAAGCGGGTGGCAGAGTGGTGGCCATTCTCCATGAAGAAGGCGACATCGTTCCGAAAGGCGCGGTTATCTTGCGGCTTGATGATGAAGCCCTGCGGCACCAATTAGGCCAACTCCGAACCCAGTATCAACTGGCGAAGACCACCTATCACCGCCAGCTGCGTCTTTACAAGGAAGGCGTCATTCCGGAAATGGAATATCTTCAAGCAAAAACCCGCAAAAACGCCCTCGAAAAACAGATTGCGGCCCTTCGGGCCCAGCTGAAGAAGATGGCCGTCACAGCGCCCATCTCGGGCAAGTTGGATGCGCTGGACGTCCGAAAGGGGGAAGTGGTGGCACCGCTGCGCCCCATCGGGCGGATGATCAACCTTCGGGACCTCTATCTGGAAAGCGACATTTCGGAACGGTTTCTGCCGATCGTTCAGGAAGGGAAAAACGTCCAGGTCTATTTCCCGGTTTTTGACTCGACCCTGACGGGCAAAGTGCGGTATGTGGGCAGCTTCATCCATCCCACCAACCGCACCTTCAAGGTGGAAGTGGCGCTCGACAACCGTGCGGAGATGCTGCGTCCGAACCTCACGGGCATTCTGCACATTCACACCTACCATGCCGACAACGTCCTGGTCGTGCCGCTGGATCTGATTCAGGAAGACCGCACGGGAGCATCCTTTGTGTATGTGCTGGACAGCACCGAGACCGAGGACGTGTATAAGGTGCGCCGCCAACCTGTGAAAGTGGGCCGGACCTATAAGCAAAACGCCCTGGTCGAAGATGGGCTTCGCCCCGGCGACCTCGTGGCGGCCACAGCCAGCCGCGGCCTTTCCGAAGGGCAGCTCGTCCGCCTGGCCGAACCTCACCCGCTCCCTTAAAAACGGCCTCCCATGTCCAACGCTTCCAATAAAACCATCTTCAAAACATTCGGTCTGACTTCGTGGGCGTTGAAAAACGCCACGACGGTGTTGGTATTTACGGTCCTGGTGTCGATAGCCGGTATTCTCAGCTATCTGTCGCTGCCCCGCGAAGCGCTTCCGGACGTGGCGGCGCCGGAAGTGTTCATCACCACGCAATATCCCGGCAACTCGGCCGAAGACATCGAAAACCTGATTACCCGCCCGCTGGAAAAGAAACTCAAAAAAATATCGGGCATTGACAAGATCACGTCCACCTCGCAGGCCGGATTTTCAGCCATCGACGTGAAGTTTACCTTCGACGTGGACCCTGATCAGGCCCTGCGGGAAGTGAAAGACAAAATCGACGAGGCCACCTCCGACCGCCATTTTCCGCAAGACCTGCCCGCCAAGCCGCACGCCGTCAAGCTGGACTTCTCGGAGTTGCGGCCCATTCTCAACATCAACCTCTCGGGCGAGTTTTCCACCGACGACCTGAAAGATTACGCCGAATATCTGCAAGATAAGATCGAGCAGCTGCCGGAGATTTCCACCGCCGACATTCGGGGGCTGCAAGACCGGGAAGTGGAGGTGGCGATCGACCTGGTGGCAATGGTGGCTCACAACGTTTCGTTCCGCAACATCATCCAGGCCGTCCAGAACGAAAACATGACCATCTCGGCGGGCGACCTCAAGGAGGGCGGCATCCGCCGGACGGTGCGCGTGGTGGGAGAAATCAAGTCGCCCCGGGAGTTGGAACGGATCGTGGTGAAGCGGGCGCGCGGCAAGGTCACCTACCTGCGGGATATTGCCACGGTGCGCTTTCAGGACAAAGAGCCCGAAAGCTTCGCCCGCCAGTTCGGACAGCCCGTGGTGATGCTGGACGTGAAGAAGCGGCGGGGCGCCAACCAGATCATGGCCGCTGATAAAATTAAGGAAATCATCGAAGCCGCCCAAAAAGAATATTTCCCGCCGAGCTTGCGGGTCAACATCACCAACGACATGTCGGACCGGACCAGAAAACAAGTGGCCGACCTCGAAAACAACATCATCTCCGGCGTCATTCTGGTGGTGTTGGTGCTGATGTTTTTCATGGGCTTCCGCAACGCTCTTTTCGTGGGGGTGGCTATTCCGCTTTCCATGGTGATTTCCTTTCTGGTGTTGGGCGCTATGGGCGCCACCCTCAACATGATGGTGCTGTTTTCGTTGATTCTGGCGCTGGGAATGCTGGTGGACAAC
>JALVCQ010000119.1 GCA_027009805.1 Bacteroidota bacterium | reverse complement strand
GGGAAATTGGATGATCAACATTGTCTCCCACCCGAAACGGCATGTTTCGATTAAGCCCATATACCGACGAACTGGATGCGTAAATGAGATGGCGCGGTTTCTTTATCCGAGCGCCTTCTAAAATGTTCAGAAAACCGTCAATATTGCTCCGGGTATATGCTCGGGGGTGAGTCAGTGAATAGCGCACGCCCGCCTGTGCGGCCAGGTTGATGACATAGTCGAAATCATGTGCCCGAAAAAGGTCTTCGATCGCTTCGGCGTCTTCAAGGGCGGTGCGCTGGAAATGGATCGGCAAAGTGTTGGAATGGTAAACCTTATTCCATGATAAATCGTCCCACTCGGGAACGGGAAGTCCCAACTGACGGAGGCGGGCAATCTTAAGCGTGGGGTCGTAATAGTCATTCACCGCATCAATGCCCCATACTTCCATACCCTCTTTTTCCGCCAGCCGACGGGCCAGATGATAACCAATAAAGCCGGAAACGCCGGTGAGTAAAACTTTCTGCATAACTTACATCATCCAATAGTGAATCGATGCCGGACGGGGGGCATCCCGATACACGCCTTGAAAGTCCATCAACAGCCCACTGTCGTTAAAGCGTTCAAGGTAAAACGACAGCGGCTTTTCAATAAGCTGCCGGTGAGGCACCGCCAGAATGACGGCGTCATATTGCTTTCGGGCGATGTCGTCCCACGACGAAAGCGAAAGGCCGTATTCTTCTTCAAATTCTTCCTTGATAACCACCGGATCAAAGGCGTCCACCTGCATATCGTAGCCCTGAATCTCCCGAATCAGGTCCGCTACTTTTGAGTTTCGAGAATCGGGCACGTTGGCTTTATACGTCACGCCCAACACCAGAATGGAAAGGTCTTTCAGCGGTTTTTCCTTGTGTGGAATCGCCCGAATAAGCTCACGCACTACGAAGACGTGCATCGAATCATTGATCTCCCGGCCCGCAAGGATCACCTTTGGATAGTGCCCCAGCTCCTTGGCTTTGTAGGTTAAATAATAAGGGTCCACGCCGATGCAATGACCGCCCACCAGGCCGGGATAAAACTTAATAAAGTTCCATTTCGTGGCTGCGGCTTCGATCACGTCGTAGGTGTTGATGTCCATCTTATGGAAGATGATGGACAGTTCGTTCATCAGGGCGATGTTGAGGTCCCGCTGGGTATTTTCGATCACCTTGGCGGCTTCGGCCACTTTGATGGAGGGGGCTTTGTGAATGCCGGCCTCGATGATCGTGCCGTAGATGTCGGCTAATTTTTCGAGCGTTTCGGGATTGCTGGCGGAAACGACTTTGACGATCTTCGAAGTCGTGTGCACTTTGTCACCGGGATTGATCCGTTCGGGTGAATAGCCCACGTTAAAATCCCGATTCAGCTTTAAGCCGGAAACGGACTCCAGAATGGGAACGCACACCTCTTCCGTGCAGCCGGGATACACTGTGGATTCATACACCACCGTGTCGCCCGGGCGCAGCAGTTTCCCTACCATCTCGGATGCGCCCCGAACGGCTCGCAGGTCCGGATTCTGGTGTTCATCAATAGGCGTGGGAACGGTGATGATGTAAAGGGAAAGGTCCTTGATATCGTCCAATGACGAGGTAAAGAGAATGTTTTTTTCCTTAAAATCCTCGGGAGTAAACTCATTATTCAGGTCGATGCCCTGACGGAGCTCCTGAACCCGCTTGTCTTTAATATCAAAGCCGATCACTTCAAAATGTTGGGCAAACTCCATGGCCAGCGGGAGCCCGACGTACCCCAGACCAATAATTCCGATCTTCATATTATTATATGTTTTTTAGTTACTCGTCCTCTCCATTAACAAGTTGGCGGCGGATATATTGAATAATTCGGAAGAGCAGCGGCGGTGTTTCCTGTTCTTCTTCTTCATCCGAGTAGTAGCCCGTTCCACTTCCATAGTATCCATATCGACCGCCGTATCCATATCCGTATCCATATCCATACCCATACCCGTATCCATACCCGTATCCATATTGGTAGCCATAGCCGTAGATGCTGTCGCTGATTTTATAATCGTTCAAGACGCCGTACAGCTTGACTTCTCCTTTGTCATGAATCTCATTGGCGGTATTGACCAGCGCCCGCCGGCTGTATCCTTGTCGGAAGATATAAAGGATCAATTCGGCGAATGAAGCAATTTCGAGGGCATCGGTAACCAGTCCCACCGGTGGCGCATCCAACACGATAAAGTCGTATTTTTTCTGGAGCTCGTGAAGCAACGCTTTCATTTGCTCGCTTCCCAACAGCTCGGCGGGGTTGGGCGGCACCGCGCCTGAGGGAATGATTTCGAGGTTTTTTACGCCGCTGGGGAAGAGCACCTCTTCCAGCGAATGGATGCCTACCAAATAACCTGAAAGCCCTTTTTCTTTTGGAAGATGGGTAAACACCTCATGCAAACGGGGTTTTCGAAGGTCCACGCCGATAAGGAGCACCTTCTTGTCCACCAAGGCCAATATGGCGGCCAGATTGGTGGCGATGAACGTCTTCCCTTCGCCGCTGATGCTTGACGTGAGCAGAATAATATGCCCCTTATCATCGGTTCGAGCGGGAAGCACGTATTGAAGATTGGCCCGAAGCGTCCGGAATCCTTCCACCACCCGGCTTTTGGGATGGTCAACCACCACCAGCGGGGCCTCATATCTGCTGGAGCCGATAACGCCCAACAGCGGTGCTTTCAAAATTCTTTTCAGGTGATCAATCTCTCGAATTTTGTCATCCAACAACTCCCGCAAGCCAATCAGCCCCACAGGCAGCAAAATCCCCAACAATGCCCATATGATATAATTCCGGCCCTTCTGGGGACGAATCTGACTCTTGACGGCGGCGTTCTCTACAATGATGTCGTCAGGCACGATGGCGGCCTTTGCAAGCTCCACCTCTAATTTTTTCTCGTAGAGGTAGTTATACATCTTCTCCGTGGCCGTGTATTTGCGGTTCAACGCAAAGTAGAGGAGTTCTTTGGACGGGATGCTCCCTAATTTCTGAGACAGATTGTTCAATTCCTTATTCACCGTTGCAAGCTGTGCCTGCAGGTTATGCTCGATCGATGATATGCTTTTGAGGATGGTTTCTTTAAGGCTCTCGATCTTGCGGCGGGATTCAATGACCGAGAGGCTTTGGGGCTGCAGGGTGCTGTCCAGCATCTGATACTCCTCGACGGCGGCAATGAACCGGTTAATCAACTCCGGAAGAAGCGGGTCGGTAACGCCCAACAGACTGGGAATGATCAATTTGCCGACTTCCTCTTCCTGAATTTGTTTCCGGATAAAACGAGCCACTTCAAGTTGGAATAAAAGCTCCCGGCGCTCTTTTTCCAACTCCGTAAAAGCATCGAGATATGACCGCAGCTCGTCGGAAGGGGTCAGGGCTTTGTTCTTTTTTCGGAAATGTTTGATCTGTTCCTCGATGGAGGCCAGCTCTTTAGATAGTTTCTGAATCTGGCCTTCGATGAATTGAATCGTGTTCTCCGACTTTTTGCTGCGATCGTTGACGTCTTCCTCGATGTAAGCGTCCATAATGGCGTTGATGATCGCCTTGCCCCGGTCCGGAATATTATCCTCCTTTGTAAGCGTGATGACCGAGTTTTTTTCGTTCGTTTTGATTTTTATCTCATTGCGAATAGCCGCAAATTGCTCCCGATAGGGAACAAATAAAAACTTATATGAGATGCCGATGACATATTTCTCGTCCTGGTTGTGCGTAATGACGAATCGGCCGATTTTATCAATCGTCAGCGGCTTTCCCAGCGTGCCTGTGGTCTCTCCGATTTTATCTTCACCTTTATACCATGTCAGATGATAGTCCTTGCCGCCGCTTAAAAAAGAAAAAACGAAATAATACTTGTAAGCCGCCTCATTCAATTTAATCGGTTTGACTGTGAAAGGGGCTTCCTTGTAATAAATCTCATTTTCCTTAAACCGACCGATACTATAATATCGCACCCCTAAATTGAGCTTTTTAAGGGTGCGGTTGATCACGCCGGCGGTTTGAAACAGCACAATGTCATTGGCCGCCGGGTGAAACTGCCAATAGGTGGGCGTCCATGGCACCTTGGCCACATCTGTGGGGTCATAGGACTGCTGCCGCTTATAATTTAGCAACATTTTCCCCTCCAACAGATAGAGGGGCGTCGTATATCGGTTGATTAAAAAAGCAATGAAAACCGAGAAAACTAAGGAGGTAATAAATAGATAGCGATACTTTAGTGCCAGCCCGATCAAATAGCGGGCATTGATGAGGGGGGTGTCTCTTTTCTGGCTTTCTGAATAATCCATAGGAATGTCTTATGGGCGGGACAGGAGCAAAAGCAACACCTGCGCAATCACATAAACGCCGCTGAGTGCTGCCATGTTCTTGGCCAAAATCCCCCTTCGCGAAGGCGGCACATACACAATGTCGCCGGGCTTGAGGTGAAAGCCCCGGGCATGAAAAATATCTTTGCTGCGCATGTCCAGGTGATAAGTCTCCACGTGGCCGTCCGGCTTTTTACGAAGCACCTTTACGTGGCGAATATCCGTTACGTCGGTAAACGGGCCGGCTTCCGCCAGCGCATCAATGACGGTCCCCTTTTCCCGCATCAGCAATTTCTTGCCCGGCATCGACACCTCACCCATCACATACACCTCGAAAGATAAATATTGAACCTGCACGTAGGGACGCGACGTAAAGCGTTGCAGCCGCCCGTAAATCGTGTCCTCAAACGCCTCGATCGTGAGCCCCTTTACAGGGATCGTCCCCAAAAGCGGCATCTTGATATTGCCTTTCTGATCGACCCATACCCCTTCGGGAAACGTCCATAGCTGATTGAGCTTCGTGTCCGGCGTGAGAATTGTCAACCGGACCAAGTCGTTGGGACGAATCCGGAGCTCCGGCTCCACACTGTCGCCCGTTACGTTGGGAGGCGCCGTGGCATCCTGAAAAAGAGCGGAATTTTTATAGGTAAAACAGCCCTGAAACAAGAAAAGACTCGCAGGGATGTAAAAAATAAGGTAATAGCGACGAATAATACGTTTCATGGAAAAAGCAAGGCGATGTTTACCGTGTGGGGCGCAAAAGTAGCGTTTCCATTTATTTAGAAGGACACCGGGAGACTTCTTTTACTTCCACGTAGAAAGCATCCGTATGCCATTCGACTTCCTTCGAAGGAAGGGATGTCGTTTGCCAGCGGGTGGCGGGGGTAAGGCGTCGCCAGGGCGATTGTTCGTCCGGCCGCCATTCAAAAGGCATTTGAAAGTCCGGCGCGTCCGCCGCCCATCGGTAACACATCCGGTCTCCTTCTATATGATATTCCAGCACCGGCAAACGGGGATGCATCAGATACTGTTCAAAAAAGGCCGCCACGGCGGGGTCATACTGCATCCAGTGTTCGATGACCTGCTCGGTGGTGATCACGCTGTGTTCGCCGAAGGCATAAAAGCGGCGGAGCATTTTGACCCATTTCGTGTCGTCGTTTGGTGCGAGCCACGACCGCAACGTGTGCATGATCCAGGCGCCCTTGGGATACATGTCGTTTTTAGGGAGCCAGCGATAGACGCCCCGCGGCATCATCACCGGATAACGGTTGTGAATGTACCGCCTTTTGCCGGCCAGATAGCGCGCCGCCTCCTGTTGTCCACGGGTCCGCTCCACGTGCAACACTTCCGTATAGGTGGCCAGTCCTTCATGAATCCACACATCCCCGAAATCAAAGGCGGTGACGCTGTTGCCCCAGTATTCATGCGCCAGTTCGTGAAGGATGATGTAGTCGAATCCATACGGGTTGGTGGAAAAGTTATGCCCGTAGGCCACCGCAGCCTGGTGTTCCATCCCCCAATAAGGTGCATGGACCAGCGCCAGCCCGTCTTTCCGGAATGGAAAAGGCCCCCAGTAGGCTTCGTAAGTTTCCAGCGAGGCTTTCACCTGTTCGGGAAAGTGGGCTTTCGACTTTTCTACGTCATAGTCCAGGATGTAATAGTCCAGCGGCAGCTTACGCCCTCGGGTGAGCCGGTGTTGCGACACGAAAGTGTCGCTCCAGTGAATGAAATGCCCAATGTATAGGGTGACGTCGTAGATGTTGATGGGCGCGGCGTTATACCACGTAAAATACTGCCACTGGGCGTCCACAGCTCCACTGTCGATGAGGTTGCCGTTGGCCACCGCCATCAGTCCTTTCTGTCGTGGGATTTCAATTCGGAAGGTGACGCCGCTGTCGGGTTCGTCCACCAATTGGTCTTTGCAAGGCCACCACAACATGGCGCCGTCTCCTTCGCAGGCCACGCCCACCCACGGGCGTCCTTCCCGATCTTTCTTCCACACGAAGCCGCCGTCCCACGGCGGCCGAGGGGCCTTCTGCGGTTTTCCTTCGTAGGCCACTTCCACCGAGTGGCGCTCGAAGGATTGCCACGTCGGCGGAATCTTGATGAAGATAAAGTCGTTTCGCCGCACCCAATCGTCATACGGAACGCCGTCCATCCGCAGGCCTGTTACCTCAAAGTTTCGGTGCAAATCCACCTGCAGTGAATCATATGGCCGGTCCGTCACTTCGAAGTCGATCCGGCAGCGCCCGCTGAGTCGCCGCTCTTTGATATGCACCCGGACGGCAAGGTCATAGTGAATCACGTCGAAGACCTGCCGATAGGGGGTATAAGTGCCCCGCAGGGTGTCGTAGTGCGTAAATTGATATTCCTTCGCATAATATTGAAGCCATGGTGCATGGGGACGGTAGAGCGAGTCCCAGTCCGGCGCTTCATAAGAGAGCTGGGCCGTCGCAGGCCCCATCAGCAGCAGCAGCAGGCTTCCCGCCGCGCTATGTTTGAATAACGCCCACATTGAACCGCTTTTTAATAGGTGCATGATTGGCGATTTCGATGCCTTTCGAGATCCATTGCCGCGTTTCAGTGGGCAAGATAATTTCGTCCACCCACAGCCGCGCCGCCGCATAGTAAGGCGATGTCTGGGCTTCGTAGCGGGATGTGATCTCGTAGAGCAACTTTTCTTTTTCCGCTTCGTCGATTTTCTTGCCCTGCTTTTCGAGGGCGCTGACCCGAATTTGCAACAGCGTTTGCGCTGCCTGCGCCCCTCCCATCACGGCGATGCGGGCCGACGGCCACGCCACAATCAGCCGCGGGTCGTATGCCTTCCCGCACATCGCATAGTTCCCCGCGCCGAACGAGTTCCCTACGATGACGGTGAATTTCGGCACCACGCTGTTGGCCACGGCGTTCACCATTTTGGCGCCGTCTTTGATGATGCCGCCGTGTTCCGACTTCGAGCCCACCATAAAACCGGTGACGTCTTGTAAGAAAACGAGCGGGATCTTCTTTTGATTACACACCATGATGAAGCGGGCTGCTTTATCGGCCGAGTCGGAATAAATCACGCCGCCCACCTGCATCTCGCCCCGGGCGTTCTTGACAATCAGCCGCTGATTGGCCACAATCCCCACGGCCCAGCCGTCGATGCGGGCATATCCGCAGATGATGGTCTTCCCATAGTCCGGCTTGTAAGGCGTAAACTCCGAGTTGTCCACCAGCCGCCTGATCACTTCCATCATATCGTAAGGCCGGCTGCCGTCCGCCGGCAGGATGCCGGCAATCTCCTCGGGGCTGTGCTTGGGCGGCGCCGGTTGGGTGCGGTCGAAGCCGGCCGTTTCCGCAGCCCCCACCTGGCCCATCAGCGTCCGGATCCGTTCCAGGCATTCCTCATCGTCCGCCACTTTCGCATCGATCACGCCCGAGACGGCGGTCTGCGTG
The DNA here is from genome assembly GCA_027009805.1 of Bacteroidota bacterium. Lineage (GTDB taxonomy): Bacteria > Bacteroidota > Bacteroidia > JAADEI01 > JALVCQ01 > JALVCQ01. The sequence goes on along the minus strand of JALVCQ010000119.1, from coordinate 2,679 downwards.
GTGGCGCCGCCCAACGTTTCTTTGTCCACCTCCTCACCGATGGCGGCTTTGACCAGATAAGGCCCCGCCAGAAAAATCGACCCCGTTTTATCTACAATCAACGACTCGTCCGACATCACCGGCAGATAGGCCCCGCCCGCCACACAACTGCCCATCACCGCCGCAATCTGAAGGATGCCTTCCGACGACATCACGGCGTTGTTCCGAAAGATGCGCCCGAAATGTTCTTTGTCGGGAAACACCTCGTCCTGCATCGGCAGAAAAACACCCGCACTGTCCACCAGATAGATGATTGGAATTCGGTTTTCCATCGCAATCTCCTGGGCCCGCAGGTTTTTCTTGGCGGTAATGGGAAACCACGCCCCCGCCTTCACCGTGGGGTCATTGGCCACGGCAATGGCCGTGCGGCCCGCAATCTTTCCCAGTCCGACGATGACGCCGCCGGCCGGTGCCCCGCCATATTCGGCATACATCTCCCAACCGGCAAACGTCCCTAATTCCAGCCACTTTCCGCCGTCGAAGAGCCGGTCCAGCCGTTCACGAGCGGGCAACTTCCCCTGACGGCGAAGTTTTTCCTGCCGCTTCTTCCCGCCGCCGAGCGCCACCCGGTCGCGCCGTTGCAGCAGCTCGGCCCACGTCAGCCGGTGGGCGTCTTCGTTTTTGTTAAAGGTCATATCCATGCGTGCATGCTCCGATTGATGCGGCAAATATAACGGTGACTTCAAGGGCCGCAGGGAAGCATATGAATATGGGCGTGCCCCTTCGGCGCCTTCATGGGCGATGCATGCATCGCCCCTACAAGTCCCACCCTTCGGGCGCCTTCGGGTCGGGCCCCTCTGGGCTCGGCTGTTCGCCTCGGCCCGCCGCCGCATCATGTAGGGGCACGGCATGCCGTACCCCTACGCCCCTGCAAATCCCCCCCCACGGGCGGCGGCGGGCCGCCTCGCTGGCGCTCGGCGCCCGCCGGGCCCCTCACGCGAACCTTCCGCTCCCTGAGCGGAGTCGAAGGGTGCGGAAGGCCCCCCCATCCCCCGCGTGGCTTCGACTCCGCTCAGCCAGCGGGGGATGGCAGAACACCGATGAATGAACGCCGATTTAAGAACAAAAAAGACAATTTAAAATGAAATCTTAAATCAAAGATCGGTGTTCAGGGTTCGATATTCCCTCGAAGCATGTCGTGCTCTGCATTTATGATTTAACCGGCGCATTTCCTACGGCGCCGGAATGCTGTATAGCCGGCTGTATTTGCGATATAGTTGCTGATGCGGGTCGCCGAGGGAAACTCGTCGCCCGCGGATGAAGGCAGCGGAAATCCGATGCGTGGGGATGTCGAGCGCCGGCCCGCGACTCACGATGAAAGTGGCTTCTTTCCCGGTTTCCAGCGTCCCGAGGCGCCGGTCGAGGCCCAATAGCTGCGCCGGCACCGACGTGATGGCCGCCAGGGCCTGCTCCGGCGCCAGCCCGTAGGCCACCGCCGTGGCCGCGGCAAAGGGTAGGTTGCGCTGTTGCCATGCGCCGTCCCACACTTTGTTGATGGCAATGGCAAAGGGAATGCCCGCCTCAGCCAATCGGACCGGCATCCGAAACCATTCGTCCACGGCCGCATCGGGATGGGCGGGAAGGGTGTGCGGGGTCTGTAATACCACCGGAATTCGCCGCCACCGAAGCTCATCAATGACCGGACCGATGCCGCGGCCGCCCACCAACACCATCCGAAGCCCGAAAGTCTCGCTAAATCGCAAAGCGGCCAGAATGTCCGTGGCGTGGTCAGCTTCGATAAAAACGGGTTCGCCCCGGAGAAACACGCCCCGCAACCCTTCATATGCCGGATTGCGCCGATGCGGCGGCACCGGCCCTTGCACGTAAGCCTGCGCCGCCCGGAAAAAGGTGTAAAGGCGGTCGATTTGCTGTTTCCATTGCTTGTTTTCCCGAACCCGCCCCGGGGATGCCGACCACCAGCCCGTCCGGTAATACCGCCGGGGCCACGAAAGGTAAAGGCCGTATTCGGGCCGGATAGCGGCTTCTTCCCACGTCCGCCCTTTCAGGTAAGTCACCGACGTCTTGCCCGGCAACATGCCGCCCGCCGGACGAATCTGCGCCACCAATACGCCGTTCGACGCCGTGGTCGCCACCACCCGCGAGTCCATGTTAAACGCCACAATGGGCCGAACGTTCGGCGTGATGCTTCCCACCTCGTCATAGTCACGCGTGGCACGCACCGCCCCGATTTCCACCAATCCCAGCAATGTGCTCATCGCAATGAACGACGGATATACGTGCCCGCCCCGATATTCTATCACCGAGTCGGGAGCAAGTCCCGCCACCGGGTGTGAGCCGACCGCTACAATCGAATCGGCCGAAAAATAGAAGTAGGCCGGGCTGATGATTGTGCCGTTGCCCACGTGGAGCGTGTCGGCTTTCAGCAGATACAGCTGACAGCGGCCGGAAAAGGAGAGGGTCAGCGCCGATAAAGCAACAAGCAGAAGTTTTTTCATGGCTGTGTTTTCAAATAGTCATGAACGGTTTCGCATCGGTAAGGTGGACGTTCGGCGGGTTTTACGGGCACGCGGGATTGGCGATGGGTGGTGTTGAGCACCTTCCGGATGAGGCGCTCACGGTCGGTGCGGGCCCAATCGGCGCGCCGGCGGGCATGTGCCCGATCGTAATAGCGTGCACCGT
>JALVCQ010000118.1 GCA_027009805.1 Bacteroidota bacterium | reverse complement strand
TCCAGCAGAAAGGCTCGCTGGTGGCGCCCGACCACCTGCGGTTCGACTTCTCGCATCCCCAAAAGTTGTCGGCGGAAGAACTGACCCGCATCGAATCCCTCGTCAATGAAAAGATCCGTGCTGACATGCCGCTTCAGGAAGACCGCGCCATTTCTTTTCAGGAAGCGCTTGAAAAGGGTGCGATGGCGCTCTTTGGCGAGAAATACGGCGACAAGGTGCGGATGATCACGTTTGGTCCCGATTTCAGCCGGGAGCTCTGCGGCGGCACGCACGTGCCCGCCACGGGCACCATCGGCTTTTTCAAAATCATCTCCCAGTCGGCCGTGGGGGCCGGTATCCGCCGCATCACGGCCAAGGCCGGCAAAGCGGCGGAAGAATGGGTGCGCGCCCTCTGGATGGAAAGTGAGGCCATCCGCGAACACCTCAAAGCCTCGGGGCCGCTGCTGAAAGCGGTGGAAGAGCTGGCACAACAGAAGAAACAGCTTGAAAAACAGTTGGCAGCCGGCCGGCAACAGGTGGCCGCGCTTCATCTGGAAGCCCTCGAACGTCAGGCCGAAACGGTCAACGGCGTTCGGGTGGCGGTGGGACAATTGCCCCTCGACGATCCCGCCACGATGAAAAACCTGGTGTTTCAACTGGGGCGGCGGCTGGGCGGCGTGGTGTTGCTGGGCAATCCCGGTCAGAAGGGCAAAGCCCACCTGTGGATGTATGTCGAGAAAAACCTCACCGAGCGGGTCAGCGCCGCCGAGGTCATCCGCCGGATTGCGTCGTTCATCAAAGGGGGCGGCGGCGGCCAGCCCTTCTTTGCATCGGCGGGCGGCGCACATCCCGAGGGGCTGCCGGAAGCCCTTGCCGAAGGACGGCGTATCATTGCGGAAAAGCTGCAAGGTTAATCCACCGTTATGGCCGACGTTCCCGCGGAAGTTCTTGACCGCTATGAAGTGGTTATCGGGCTGGAAATCCACGCCCAACTGCTGACGAAGAGTAAGATGTTCAGCCCCGAAGCATATGCTTACGGTGCGCCGCCCAACACGCAAACGCATCCGGTGTCGCTGGGGCACCCGGGCACGCTTCCCCGTCCGAACAAAGCCGCCTACGAGATGGCCGTGCGCTTTGGCCATGCCATCGAGGCGGAAATCCAGCCCGTTACCTATTTCTCGCGAAAAAATTACTTCTATCCCGACCTTCCGAAAGGCTATCAGATCACGCAATACGTCATCCCGATTTGCAAGGACGGACGGCTGCGCGTCGAGCCCGAAGGCGAGCCGCCCGCCTTCGTCGGCATCGACAAGGTCATCCTCGAAGAAGACTCCGGCAAAAGCATTCACGACCTGGATCCGTTCGCTACGCTGATCGACCTGAACCGGGCGGGCGTGCCGCTGATCGAGATTGTGACGGCACCCGACATCCGAACCTTTGCGCAAGCCGGAGCAACGCTGGCTAAGATTCGCCAGCTGGTGCGCTATCTGGAAATCTGCGACGGCAATATGGAAGAAGGCAGCCTTCGCTGCGATGCCAACATTTCGGTGCGCCCCCGCGGCAGCCGGCGCTTCGGCACCAAAGTGGAAATCAAAAACCTGAACTCGATCCGCAACCTCCAGCGCGCCCTCGAATATGAGTTTCGGCGGCAGGTGGCGCTTATTGAAGCCGGCAAGCCAGTGGAAGCCGACACCCGCGGCTTTATCCCCGACCAGGGCATCACCTTCACGATGCGGGCCAAGGAAGCCCTGCACGACTATCGCTATTTTCCCGAGCCCGACATCCCGCCGGTCACGCTGTCCGACGAATGGATTGCAGGCGTTCGCCAGCAGATGCCGCCATTGCCGGATGAATTGTTTGAGCGGTTCACTACCCGCTATGGGCTTTCCGAGTATGACGCCCGCCTGCTGGTGAGCGACAAAGCCTTTGCCCTCTATTTCGAAGAAACGGTGCAGGCCGGGGCGCAACCCAAACAGGCGGCCAACTGGCTGAACGGCCCCGTGCGGGCATGGCTCAACCGGCAAGCCGTAGATATCGAAGCATTTCCCATCCCACCACACACCACGCAAAAAATCCTGCGGCTGATTGACGACAACGCCGTCAGCTACAGCGAAGCCGCCCAAACCCTCCTGCCGGCGCTCATCGAAAACTCAACAGCCGAGCCGCAGGCGATGGCAGAACAACTGGGCATCATTCAGGCATCGGACACGGTCCTCATCCAGCAGCTCATCGAAGAGGTGCTCGCGGAATTTCCCGAGAAAGTGGCCCAATATCGGGCCGGCAAAAAAGGACTGCTGGGCATGTTCATGGGCCAGATCATGCGGCGGGCCCCCAAAAAACTGGACCCCCGACTTACGAATCAACTATTGGCCGAACGGCTCAATCAAACATAATTACCATGCGACGACATTTTTCGGCTTTATTATTCCTTGCCGCTATCGGCTTTTCTTTCTTATTCACGCGCTGCAACGCTTCTTCGTCGAAGCCCACGTCACAAGCCACCACAGCGGTTTCCGAACACACCACCACCTCCTCCACTGCACAGCAGACACCCGCCGACGCAACCACGCCGCCCGCCGACGCGGACCAGCAAATCCCCATTCACATCATCGCCCACATGAAAGGCGGACGCGGCATCAACGTGGTCTTCGACCAGCTTCAATCCACCACCTTTCAACCCATCATGGAAGCCGTGGCCGATTCCAACGGCGTGATCGACATCCAGACCACCATCCCCGCCCCCGGCCCTTATCAACTGCGGTTTCCACACGGGACGATGCACCTCATCCTCAAAGGCGGAACGTTGCACATCCAGGGCAGCATCGACCGGCTCTCCAACTTTGATGTGGAAGGCGACGGCGCCGAAGAGACCCGGGCCTTATATCATCTTTACCACATCATCAATCAGTTTAATCACGAATTTCGCCGCTTGCAGAAGCGTTCCGACGAAGCCGGCGACACCAAAGACGCCGCGCTGGTGAAGCGGGTCATCGACTCGATCGGCTATGTCTCTTATGGGATTCAATACCGGAAAAATCGGGCCATGCAGCATTTTATCCGCACCCACGACACCATGCTCGTCATCGGCATCGCCGCACTGCGCTTGAATCTCGACGTGTTTTTCCCTGACCTCGCATATGCCGACTCGTTGCTGCAATCCCGCTATCCCACGTCGCACCTGACCCGTGACGTCCATAAAAAATATCTCGCCGCCTATCCCTACATGCCGGGCAAACCCGCTCCGCCCTTTACGCTGCCCGATCTTACCGGTGAAAAACATGCCCTTTCGGACTTCAAAGGGCAATACGTCTTGCTGGACTTCTGGGCGTCGTGGTGTCAGCCGTGTTTGCGCAGCATTCCTCACCTCAAACGGCTCCATCAGCTGTTTGCCGGCAAGGGCTTCCGGATTGTGGGCATTTCGATTGACGATGCCGCCGAGAAGGCTGAAGCTGTGGTGAAGGAGCGACAAATTCCGTGGCTCATCCTGTGGGCGGGCGAGCGTTCGCAGGTGGCGGTGGACTATCAGGTGGAGGGCATTCCGCATTACGTCATTATCGACCCGAACGGGCGCATCGCCTCGATGATGCTGCGGGGACAGGCCCTCGACGATTTCCTGACTGAACAGCTCGGTCAGTAAATGACCCGTTCGAAACATACCTTTCAAGTCTGCTTTCACGACGCCCACACCCTGCTCATCGACAAGCCGCCGGGCATGGTCGTGGAAAACCCTTCTCATTCCCATGAGCCGTCCCTTAAAGCAGCGGTGCAGAAACAGTTTCCCGGGGCGCGCCCTGTCCATCGCATCGACAAAGACACCAGCGGTCTGGTATTGTGGGCCTTGTCCGACGAAGCTTATCGCTACTATTCGACGCTTTTTCAGCAGCGACAGGTTGGCAAGGTATATCATGCCATTGTCTGCGGCAGAATATCCACAGGGACGCAAACCATCGACCTGCCCCTCATGCGCACCGCTTCCGGCAAAGGACGGGTGAGCCATCGTTACGGCCGTCCGGCCCAGACCACTGTCGAGCCTATCGAGCGCTTTCGCCGTTTTTCACTGGTGAAATGCGAGCCCCTTACGGGCCGTTATCACCAGATCCGGATTCACCTGAGCAGCATCGGTCTTCCCATTGCGGGCGACGTCCTCTACGGCGGATGCGTTCCCCGCCTCTCCGAGATCAAACGAAACTATAAACCCAAAGCCCACCGGGAAGAACCGCCCCTTATCGGTCGGACCGCCCTCCACGCCTATGCCCTGCGGTTGGTGCCCTACGGCCGTGCCGAAGCGATGGAATGGACGGCCCCCTATCCGAAAGATTTTCGCAGTTTCCTGACAAAACTTCGGAAATACGATCAGTGGGACGCCTTCTCAAGATAAATCATCGTCACAAACCACCTTTGCATTATAGCGGTTCATAGCCGTCTGGATGCCCGCCAACACAAACGTTTCGGCGGCATCCGCCGACGCCGGTAATATTTCTTTCAGCTTCTGCTGCTCTTCCGGCGTCCAGCGCCCCAGCACGTAATCGACCTGCCGGCCGCGGGGATAGTCGTTCCCGATGCCGATGCGCAGGCGCGGGAATCGGTCGGTTCCCAGGTGGTCGATCACATCTTGCAGGCCGTTATGTCCGGCCGATCCGCCTTTGGGCCGCAAGCGAATCCGGCACAGCGGGATGCTGACGTCATCGAGGATCACCAGCAATTGCTCGGGTTCGACGCGGTGTTGCTGCATCCAGTAGCGGACGGCCTGCCCGCTACGATTCATGAAGGTGGTGGGCTTGATCATATGCACGATCCGCCCTTTCAATCGAAATGAGGTCGTGAAAGCATATCGGGCCGGCACCCAGTCGGCCGCATGGCGCGTGGCCAGGACGTCCACCACATCAAATCCTATGTTATGGCGCGTTCCCGCATAGTCGAGCCCCACATTGCCCAGCCCCACGATCAGATATTTCCGGGGCATTTACGTCCGAAACGACAATAATTAAGAAGAAGCCGCCGCGGCCTTGGCGGTTCGCGGCACGTTGATCTTGACGATCAACGCATCGGCGGGCGTCAGCAACGTGAGGTTTTCCAGCTGGATTTCCCCGGCCCGCATCACCTTGCCCAGATCCAGATGGTCGATGGGCACCTCAATCACCGCCGGGATGTCTTTGGTTTTTCCCCGCACCTTGACACGCCGCGTCATCTGCTGCACGCGCCCCCCTTTCCGCTGTCCCACAGCCGTGCCCACCAGCCGAACCGGCACCCACACCGTCACCACCTTCTCATCATCCACCACCTGCAAGTCCATGTGCATGGGCTGATCGGAAAGCGGATGATATTGCACATCTTTAATAATTGTAGGCAACACCTTATCGTCCAGCAACACTTCCACCAGATAGGTCTCCGGTGTGAAGACAATCTTTTCCACGTCGCCGATAAAGCAATAGGCGTGAATGTTGCCAGCGTCTTCACCATATATTTCAATCGGAATCAACCCCTGACGACGCAGTTTGCGTGCTTCCAGACGTCCCGTAGTGGTGCGCTGTTTGGCTTTAATTCGATACCGTTTCATCAGACCACAACAATTGAGGGCTGCAAAAGTAGCAAATCGCATCAAAAGCCGACAAGGTCGGAATAGGGAAGAAACATATCCCGACAATTTATTATCTTTGATGCGAACCCCCTAAAAAATGTAACGATGAAGCAGATTGGTAATTCACGGAAATGGCTGCTTTGGGCAGCGCTGGGAATAGCGGCTTCACTGGAAGCAGCAGGAGGCGTTTCTTCCCGATTCATTGCGAACAAGGGCCAATGGGACCCGTCGGTGCGCTTTCTGGCACGCAAAGGAAACATGAACGTATGGATTACCGGCGACGGCGTGACGTATGATTTGTATGCGTCATCATATTCGGCCGCGATGACGCCGTTGCGGCGTGCATCGGAAGCGCCCGCCGGCTTGCACGGGCACGTCATCCGGTTCAAATGGGCCAACCCAGCAGCCCGAGCGGAAGGTATCGACCGCCTGCCGGGCTGTTACAACTATTTCATCGGCAACGACCCCACCCGTTGGCGCACCTCCGTGCCGCTCTTTGGAGAGGTGAAAGCAAAAGACGTGTTTGAAGGCGTCGATGCCCGCTTTTACGACGAAGACGGCATGGTGCGATATGACCTCATCGTGCGCCCGCACGCTTCGGTGGAAGCCATCGAGCTGGAAGTGGAGGGCGCCGAACGGCTGAGTGTGGACCCCGCCACCGGCGACTTGCTGATCGGCACTTCGCTGGGCACCATCCGTCATCGCGGGCTTCACATCTACCAGCCCACCGAACAGGGCGAACAAGCGGTCGCCGGCCGATTCAAAGTGAAGGGCAACCGCATCGGCTTTGAGGTGGCAGCCTACGACCCCGACCGGCCGCTCATCATCGACCCGCTGGTATATTCCACCTTTATCGGTCATAGTGCGGACGAAGCCGCCAAAGACCTGACCACCAACGCCGCCGGGGAAGCCTACACTACGGGCTACACCGCTTCGGCCAACTATCCTACCACGGCGGGCGCCTACGACGTCAGTCACAACGGCGGGCTGGACATCTTCGTCACCAAGCTCAACAGCGCGGGCTCGGCACTGGTCTTCTCCACTTTTGTAGGGGGCACAGCCGACGAGGAAGGGACGTCCATTGTGCTGGACGGCAGCGGCAACGTCTATGTATGCGGATGGACCGAATCGACCAACTTTCCCACCGTCAACGCCTATGACAACTCCCACAACGGCGGGAAAGACGCCGTGGTCTTGAAGCTTAACAGCACCGGCACGGCGTTGTCGTATTCGACCTATCTGGGCGGGTCCGCCGAAGATTTCGCCTGGGCCGTGAAAATCGCCGGCACCAACGAGGCGGTGGTGACCGGCTATACGGCATCATCCAACTTCCCGACCACGACCGGCGCCTACGACGTGTCCCACAACGGCAACAACGACGCGTTTCTCACCCGACTGGCCGGCGGCGGCAACAGCCTGACCTATTCGACCTTTCTCGGCGGCAGCGGAGACGACCGGGCCTTCGACGTGGTGTTGGACGGCGGCAACAACCCCTATGTGGTCGGTTACACCGCCTCCACCAACTTTCCCACCACCACCGGCGCCTATGACCAGTCCCACAACGGCGGCACATACGACGGATTCATCAGCAAGCTCACCAACACCGCCGGCGGGTTGACCTATTCCACCTTTCTGGGCGGCAACGGCGCCGACATCATATGGAGCGCCGCACTGGAAGCAAGCGGCAATATCGTAACGGCGGGCGCCACCCTCTCGACTAACTTTCCCACCGTCAACGCCTATCAAAACACCCACGGTGGAGGAACCGCCGACGGCATCCTGAGCAAACTCAACAGCACAGGAAGCAGCCTGATTTACTCCACCTATTTCGGCGGCAGCGGATGGGACGAGGCCTATTCAGTGGTCCTGGACGCCATTGGAACAGCCTACGCCACCGGCTACACCACCTCCACCGATTTCGACGTGACCACCACCGCTTACGACCAAACCCACAACGGCGGAAACGACGGCTTCATCTTCCGCCTCGACAACACAGGCAACACCAGCTCTTACGGCTCGTATCTGGGCGGTTCGCTGGACGATGAGATCTGGCGGGGCTTGCTTCTTTCCGGCGGCGACTTCCTGATGGCCGGCTATACGTTTTCGTCCGACTTCCCCACTGTGACGGGCTCGTATGACATCACGCACAACGGCGCCCGAGATGCCTTTGTGACCAAGCTCGGCGGGCCGCTCGTGCCGGTCACGCTGGTATATTTCAAAGGAACCTGTGCCGACCGAACGGTCTCCTTTCACTGGGCCACCGCCAGCGAACGCCACTCCCATCAGTTCATCATCGAAAAACGGCAAGCGAACGAATGGACGCCCGTGGCCGCCGTGAAAGCCGCCGGCACCAGCACCGAATGGCGGGAATACTTTTACGCCCTCCCCGCACCACAGCGGGAACCCGCGGCCTATTATCGGCTCGTACAGGAAGACATCGACGGCAAGCGGACCATCTTTGACCCCATTGCCGTGCTGTGCGGCACCTCACCCGACGATGTGCTGGTTTACCCCAACCCCTCCGACGGCGTGTTCCACATCGTGAGTCCGAGCAACGACTACACCCACGTCCACCTCTACGATGCCGCGGGGCGTTCGTGGGGATACGCTCCCCTTTCACACCTTAACCGCCCCACCCGGTTGCTCACGTCAGCCCCGCCCACCGGCCGGTATTACCTCGTCCTTTCCGGGCCGCACGGCAGCACCACCATCCCCGTTTCCATCCGGTAACGCGCCTGCCCGGCACACGTCATACAAGCGTCCGGGGCCGCAGGCTCCGGGCGCTTTTTTCATGAACAAAACTACTCCTTCACCCGCAGCAGCTGACTGATAGAGCGGTGTTCGTAAACACTGCGGATGGCCTGCACCAGCAGTTCCGCCACTGAGAGGACGCGGATTTTTGGTGCCGACTTTTTCAGCGGGATGGTATCGGTGACGACCACTTCTTCCAGCACCGACTGTTCGATGCGTTCGAGGGCGGGCCCCGAGAAGACGGCGTGGGTGGCCAACGCCCGCACCGAGAGGGCGCCCTGCTCCATGATCAGACCCGCGGCGGCGGTGAGCGTTCCGGCCGTATCTATCATGTCGTCGATGATGACGACGTGGCGCCCTTTGACGTCACCGATGAGGCGCATCTCGGAGATTTCGTTGGCGCGTTCGCGGTGTTTGTCGCAGATGACCATTTCCGCGTTCAGGAACTTGGCATACTCCCGCACTCGGGCCGAGCTGCCCATATCGGGGGCGGCCAACACCAGCGGCTCAAGCCCCAGCGCCTTGATGTAAGGGATGAAGATGACGCGGGCTTCGAGGTGGTCGAGTGGGATGTTGAAGAACCCTTGAATCTGGCCGGCGTGCAGGTCGATGGTGATCACCCGGTGTGCGCCGGCCACGGTGAGCATGTCGGCAATCAGGCGGGCGCCGATAGGCACGCGGGGCTTGTCTTTACGGTCTTGACGGCCGTAGCCGTAATAGGGGACAACCGCCGTAATGTAGTGGGCCGAAGCCCGCCGCGCCGCATCAATCATCAGCAAAAGCTCCATCAGATGGTCGGCGGGGCTGTATGTGGATTGCACGAAAAACACATCGCACCCGCGGACACTTTCTTCAATCACCGGTTGAAGCTCGCCGTCACTGAAACGCTGCAACCGGCTTTTACCCAGCGGCGCACCAAGATAAGGGACCATCTTTTCCGCCAGCGCACGGCTTGCCGATCCCGCAAAGACTTTGATGGGATTGAAGCGCGCCGGCATAAAGAAAGACTAAAAAGCTGCCCGGCCAGGACTCGAACCTGGAGTCTTCTGAACCAAAATCAGATGTGTTGCCATTACACCACCGGGCAGAACGGGCCGCAAAATTAACAACAAATCCGGTTTGTGATGTTCCCGTGCAAAATTTCACGAGCGCCGGGCTATGTGAGCGTCAGCCGTTGGGCCATCAGCGATTGCATCTTCCGCTGCGGGTCCAACTTTCGAATGAACGACCGAAAGGTCTTCCACTGCGGATAACCGGCCTGAAAGACGTCCGCCGGCATGCGGGCGTCTTTGGCCAGATATAGGCGCCCGCCGTATTTCATCACGATGTCGTCGAGCCGACGCAAAAACGGCCACAGCTTTTCCTGAATGGGAAAGTCCACCGCCAGCGTATAGCCCGCCGTCGGGAAAGAAAGCGGCGCCGGGTTGGCATCGCCGAATTGTTTGAGCACCGCCAGAAAGGAGGCCTGTCCGAAGGCCACCATGGCCTCCAACACGGCCTTCACGCCTTCATATCCCTGCGCCGGCGGGATGACAAACTGATACTGCACAAAGCCGCGTCGGCCATACATGCGGTTCCAGTGGTGGATGCCGTCGAGCGGATAGAAATAGGGCCCGTAATGCACCAGCGTGCGGTGGTCGTCCCGATAGCGTCGGTAATAGAAAGCGTTAAAGAGGCGGATGGTCTGCTGATTGAGCACGCCTCGCGGCAGAAAGAAGGGCATCGAGAGGCGCGGCGGGCGGTGCACCGGCAACGGGCGGCGCCGATAAGCGGGCGGCAGGTCGGTCTCTGCGGCGTGTTCTCCCAGCAGCAGGACGCTCCGGCCGAGGTGTGTGCCGCCGCCGACGCAGTCGATCCATGCCACCGAATAGGTGGCGGCGGCGTGGGTTTCAAAGAGGCGGAAGATGTGGTCGAGGTTGCGCGCCTTGTAGGTGTGTTGTTGGATATAGGCGGTGGTAATGGGCCGCAGGCGCAGCCGCACAGTCAGGATGGTGCCTGTGAGGCCCATGCCGCCGAAGGTGGCCTGAAAAAGGTCGGGACGTTGCGTTCGGGAACATCGCACCACCTCGCCCGTGGGCAATGCCAGCGTCAGGGCTTCCACCGCATCATAGAAGCTGCCTTCCACGTGGTGGTTTTTGCCGTGCACATCCGATGCCACCGCTCCCCCCAGGGTGACGAATCGCGTGCCGGGCGTGACCCGCAAAAACCATCCCCG
>JALVCQ010000117.1 GCA_027009805.1 Bacteroidota bacterium | reverse complement strand
AAATACGGTGCCCACGATGCTCGCAATGAAGATGCTGCCTGTGCTGAAATCGTATCCGTATTGCAAACGGGCCAGCGAAGAGGTGGCCAACCAGAAGGCCAGCACGAAAGGATTGAATACATTCAGTGAAATGCCCTTGATGAAAAGCCGCCACGGCGAAGAAGAGGGAGCTATTTGCTCAAGGGGAATGGTCGGGTCGGGCATCTTACGGTGTTGCCACAGCTTGCCCAATCCCAATCCGATAAACACTCCACCACCCGCCAGCCGAAGCCACCACGCCGACGTCATTGCTTTCATCCATGGGCCTGTGATGGAAAGAAAAAGAAGTCCCAGGGCGAGGTCGCTGAGCATGATGCCCAATGAAAAGGCAATCACCCGCCGATAGCAGAGCATCAGGCTCAGCCGGATCAATTCCAGAAACACCGGCCCCATGGCCACCGACAGGATGAGCCCGAATCCGACCCCTTTCAGAAGCGGTTCCACAGTGCGCTAACTTATGCCATGCGCATACAGAAAGTCTTCCCACTGTTTCAGACGCTCGCCCCGCAGCGTGCGCGGAAACTTGGTCTGAGCGCTGAACTTGGTGTGTTTCCGCAACCACTCGATGAACAGCGAAGGCGGCACAATCGTCGCCTGCGGCGGCTTCAACGTATATTTCCGCACGCTCGCATAGTCTTCATTGATCGACTTCATCGCGGTATCAATGCTTTCCGCCAGCAACTCCGGCGTGCAATGCGGAGGCATCTCCTCGATGCCCAGATACCACTGATGAAAAAACAGCCGATCGGCTTTCCGGCCTGTCACCGTCCACTCTTTAATGGGACAGCCCAATTCCTTGCTCACCATTTCGATGGCGGTGTCGATGTTACCTACCGAGACGTGTTCGCCCACATAACTGAGGTAATGCGACGTCCGCCCCGTAATGATCAGCTCGGTGGGCGTGACGAATTTCACCGTGTCGCCGATGATATATCGCCATGCGCCGGCCACCGTGCTCAGCACGATGGCGTAATTCTTCCCCGTTTCCACTTCCCACACCGGCACAGCTTGCGCGCCGGGCCGCGGATTGCCGTCTTCGTCAAAATGCTCCGGCGTGAAGGGGATAAACTCATGATAGATGCCATTGCGCAAGTTTAGGTGCATGGCCTGCACTTGCGGGCGTCGCTGGTAGGCGATGAAACCCTCGCTGGCCAGGTAGGTCTCCACGTAGATGAGCGGCTTGCGCAGGAACGCCTCAAAAGAGGCCCGATAGGGCGCAAAGCTCACGCCGCCGTGCACAAACAGCTCCAGCCGCGGCCAGATGTCATGAATTTTCTCTAGGCCGTGAATCTTCGCAATCTTTTCAAACAGCAGAATAAACCAGCTGGGCACGCCGACGATCCCGCTAACGTCCCACTTGGGCGCATCCCGGGCGATTTTATCCAGCTTCTCGGCCCAGTCTCGGGTTTGTAGAATCTCCGGCGTGGGCCGCGTAAAGGGGCGAAACCATGCCGGAATCCGCCGAGAGATAATCCCGCTCAGATCGCCGATGGCCAGCGGACCGTGACGCTGCAAGTCCGTGGAGCTGCCCAGCATCAGAATCTGGTGACTGAAAAAATCATCTGAAATCGGAAAGTTCGCCAGCGAAAGCAACTGCTCCGCACTCGTCCGCTGAATCGCCCGCAGCATCTCTTTGGTCACGGGAATGTATTTGGTGGTGCCCCGCGTGGTGCCCGACGAAAGTGCAAAATACTTCACCTGCCCCGGCCACGTCACGTCCCGATAGCCTTGCAGCAATTGTTCCCACCACGGCAGGATAGTCTCATAAGTAAACAGCGGCACCCGCTCGGCATAAGCCCGCACCGGATCCGCCGACGCCAGAATCGCCGAAAACCGATATTTCCGCCCAAACGCCGTCTCGGCCGCCTTCTTCAATAACTTCTTCAACATCCGACGCTGGGCCCGCTCAACGTTGACGTCCCGAAGCAGGGCCTTGCTTGTCAGCTCCAGCGATCCCTTCAATATTAAGCCGATGGCATTCATAGGGCGTATCCAAATGTGCGTGTGCTGCAAAGGTAGCATTGCATGCTGCTGTGATGAAATGAAAACGTTAAGGTTGTATTTTTTGCGGGCGTGCCCCTTCGGCCCTGACGGGCCTTCGGGTCGGGCCCCTGCGGGCTCGGCTGTTCGCCTCGGCCCGCCGCCGCCTTTCCACTCCACATCCTGCGCCACCCGCGTGGCTTCGACTCCGCTCAGCCAGCGGGTGTTTCCCATGGGCGGCGGTCCCTGAGCTTGTCGAAGGGCGGTCCGCCTCGCCTTGCGGCTCGGCGCCCTCCGGGCCCCTCACGCAATCCGGGGCGCAACAGCGCCGCACCCCCCACTGAATATCAGACTCCGGTCAGCGACTTACACCCATGTCCTTCAACCATGAAGAAAGGGCACGACCGGAAAGTATGGCTTGCTTCCCTACATGCCGAACTTGCGGACGTAGTAGCGGCGGATGCGGTAGCTGATGAGGTTGAGCAGGAAAGCCACGGCAAAGAGAAGGAGCGCCACAGCGTAGATGGTGCGGTGTTCGAGGCTGTCGTGGGGGACGTCACCCATGCTGACCTGCACCACATAGGCGGTGATGGTCTGGATAGGCTCCCGGATGTCGAAGGTGAGAATGGGGCGCATACCGGCGGCGATGGTGACGATCATCGTCTCGCCGATGGCCCGCGACATGGCCAGGATGACGGCCACGAGGATGCCCGGAAAGGCCGTAGGCAGCAGCACCCGAAAGACCGTTTGCAGGCGGTTGGCGCCGAGGCCGTAGGCGGCCTCCCGCAGCGCATAAGGCAGGGCATAGAGCGCATCTTCCGACAGCGAGCTGACCATCGGCATGATCATCAGGCCCATCACCAGCCCGGCGCTGAGTGCGTTGAATGATGAGAGGTCGGGGATGAAACGTTGCAGGAAGGGGGTCACCACCACGAGGGCAAAGTATCCATAAACCACCGTGGGGATGGAGGCAAGCACTTCAAGGACGGGCTTAACCACTTCCCGAAAGCGGGCGGAGGCGAACTCGCTGAGGTAGATGGCGATGGTCACGCCCATAGGAACAGCCACGGCAAGGGCCACGAAAGTGGTCAGCAGCGTGCCCGTGAGCAGAGGCAACACACCGAAGGCTTTGTTGGTGAAGAGGGGCGTCCAGCGCGTGCCGGTGAGAAATTCGACGACCGAAACCTCCTGAAAGAACGGGATGGATTGCGTAATGAGAATCCAGATGATGGCAAAACTCACCGCAATGGACAGCAGGCCGGCCGTCCACAGGACAAGTAATATGGGCCATTCGCGGCGTCTCATGCCACAGCACTGAATATGCATGCAAAGATGGCGGTTTCCGGCCCAAACCCTGAAAACCCCAATGCATAGAAAGGGCTGCCTACCTTTGCAAATGGAACTTTTTCCATTACCGAAGCGTGGAGTTGCTATGACGCACGACGTATCCGACATGACATTCAATAGCATTGAAGAAGCCATCGAGGCCATCCGCAAAGGGCGGGTGATCATCGTAGTGGATGATGAAGACCGGGAAAACGAAGGCGATTTCATTGCGGCGGCGGAGAAGATTACGCCCGAAATCGTCAACTTCATGGCCCGGGAGGGGCGGGGGCTGATTTGTGCGCCCATTCTGGAGGGCCGGGCGCAGGAGCTGGACCTCCCGCCGATGGTTCGGGACAACACCTCGCTCCACGAAACGGCGTTTACGGTGTCGGTGGACCTGAAAGGGCACGGCGTGACCACCGGCATCTCGGCCGCCGATCGGGCCAAGACCATTCGGGCGCTGGCCGACCCGGCGTTTTCCCGGGACGATTTTGCCCGCCCGGGACACATCTTCCCACTGGTGGCCAAAGAGGGCGGCGTGTTGCGCCGCGCCGGACACACCGAGGCCGGCGTGGACCTGGCCCGATTGGCAGGGTGCTATCCAGCAGCGGCCATCGTCGAAATCATGAACGACGACGGCACCATGGCCCGCCTCCCCGAACTGATACGGCTGGCCCGCCGATGGAACATTCCCATCATCACCATCAAAGACCTGATCGAATATCGCCTCCGGCACGACCGCCTTATCGAGCGCATCATCGAGGTCGATCTGCCCACTGAATACGGGCATTTCCGGCTGCGCGCCTATCGGCAAACCACTACCGGACAGACTCACCTCGCCCTGTTCAAAGGCGAATGGAAAGAAGACGAACCCGTCTTGGCGCGCGTCCACTCTTCCTGCATCACGGGCGACATCTTCGGCTCATGCCGATGCGACTGCGGCCCCCAACTGCATCAGGCCATGCGCATGGTCGAAAAAGAAGGAAAAGGCGTCATCGTCTATATGAATCAGGAAGGGCGCGGCATCGGGCTAATCAACAAACTGCGGGCCTACAAGCTCCAAGAAACGGGCTTCGACACCGTGGAAGCCAACCAGAAGTTAGGATACAGCGCCGACCCGCGGGACTACGGCGTGGGGGCGCAAATCCTGCGGGACCTGGGCGTGCGCAAGCTCCGCCTGATGACCAACAACCCCAAAAAACGGGCCGGACTCAAAGGCTACGGCCTCGAAATCGTCGAACGCGTCCCCATCGAAATTCCGCCCACACCACACAACATCCGCTATCTGGAAGCCAAACGGGACAAACTGGGCCACGACATCCTCAAGTCCGAATCGAAGGCAGATCATTCCCAACGATGCTGCGATTCGTGTTAAGCCCGCAACGGGTGACCGCAGGACTGACAGCAGCACTCCTGCTGGCGGGCTTGTCCGGCTGGCGGTGCGAACACACCGCTTCCAGCTCCACCCAAAACCCCTCCCCTTCCCTATCTTCCGCCCGATACGTGGGCATCGACTCCTGCCGCACCTGCCATGCCGACGTGTATGCCGACTTCATCCATACGGGCATGGGGCAGTCGTTTCACGAAGCCGTTCCGTCGGAAAGTAAAGCCCGATTTCCCAGTCCGCCCGTTTACGACGCCAACCGGAAGGCCTACTTTCGGGCGTTTCTGAGAAACGACTCCATTTTCATTGAAGAGTTTCGCATAGACCCCGTCACGCATGATACATTCTATCGTCGAGTTCAACCGCTGACTTACATTGTGGGCTCGGGACAGCACACCAATTCCCACATATATTCGGCCAACGGCTTTTTATACCAGGCACCGCTGACATTTTACACACAAGCGGGCCTCTGGGATTTGCCGCCCGGCTTTCACGGGATGAAAGCCCTCCGCTGGGAACGCCCCATCGGCCTCGCCTGCATGAGCTGTCACAACGCCCATCCCGACTTTGACAGCGGCTCCATCAATCGTTTCCGGCAGGTGCCCACAGGCATTGACTGCGAACGCTGCCACGGCCCCGGCAGCCTGCACGTCGAACGGCGGCGCAAGGGCCTGCCCCTGCTGGACAACAACCGGGAAATCGTGCACCCGGCCCGTCTCTCTCCCGACCGCCAGATGGACCTCTGCCAACGATGCCATTTACAGGGACTCAGCATCCTTCGGCCCGGAAAGTCGTATGAAGACTTCATCCCGGGCATGCGGCTGGCCGACGTTTGGAATGTCTATTACGCCCGCACGTGGATGGGCGACTCCTTCCTGATGGCCTCGCACCCGGCGCGGCTGAAAATGAGCCGCTGCTATATGGCTTCCCGTGAACGGTCCGATGTGCCGGATATGACGTGCCTGACCTGCCACAATCCGCACCACAGCGTCCGGCAAACGCCCGTCGAGACCTTCACAGCCAAATGCCTCGGATGCCATCAGACGAAAGACTGTCCCGCCCCGCGGCAGGAGGACAACTGCATCCGTTGCCACATGCCCGAAAGCGCACCTTACGACATCCCGCATGTGCGAATTCACGACCATTTCATTCGCGTGCCGGGACGGACAAACCCCGACCTTCCCCAACCGATCGTCATCTCCATGATCGACTCGGCGCCGCCGCCGGCGGAACGCGCCCGCGCCATCCTCGAATTTATCGAAAGAATGAACGCCCCGCACTATCTGCTTGACAGCGCCGAAAAAACCCTCGAAGGACTGCCGCCCCGAACCTATCCCAACGAATGGATATACTACACCTTTCTTCGCGGGCAATATGCCCTCACCACCGCCATCGTCTCCCGCGGCCGCCTGAACGAAGACAGCCTCCGGCCCTTCACCCTCTATCGCATCGGAGAAGCCTACCTGCAAATGAAAAATCCCCGACAGGCCCGATATTTCTTCAACCGGGCGGCTCAAAAACTGCCCGCCCATCCGCCGTTTTATATGAAAACCGGCATCACATGGCTTCAGCAACGACAGCCGCAACGGGCCCGAGACTTCTTCCGAAAAGCCGTCGAATTGGACCCCGCCTACCCCACCGCGTGGAACAACCTGGGCTTTGCTTACCTGCTCATCGGACATCTCGACAGCGCAGCATATTGCCTGCAAAAGGCTTACCTGCTGGCTCCTGACAATCCGCACGTATGGGCCAACCTCCTGAAACTGTATTTTATTCAAGGCAATCAAAAAAAATATGATTCGTTAAAAACCCGAATCAAACACCTGTTTCCGAACAATCAAATGCTTCCGCGCGTATGGCAGCTGCTCGAAAACGCAAACTCCTCCGCTTCTTCTTCCTTGCAATAGTCCTCTTCCTGGGGGCGTTGACGCTCACCGTAGGGCGCCTGCTCCGCTTCCTTTACTGGGAAAAGATTGCCCTACCGGAACCGCAGACCCATCTCTACATCCCCACCGGCACGCAGCTGCCGAAGTTGCTTCATATTCTGGACAGCACGGCACTGGTCTCCGACACCGGGCTGTTTCGCTGGGCGGCCCGGCTATATAAATTTGAGAAAGTGCACCCCGGACACTACCTCATCTCTTCGGGATGGACCCACTACCAGCTCCTGGACCTCCTTCGGAAAGGTATGCAAAAGCCGGTGACGGTGGTCATCCGAAACGTGTCTTATAAAGACGAACTGGCCGGACGGGTGGCCCGCCAGCTCGAAGCCGACTCACTGGCACTGCTCGCGCTGATGGAAGACTCCTCCTACCTGGCCCAATGGGGATTTACGCCGACCAACGTCCTCGCCATGTTTCAGGAAAACTCATATGAATTTTACTGGACCACCGACGCCATGGACTTCATGGAACGAATGGCCCGCGAACACCGCAAGTTCTGGACGGCCCAACGGCGGGCCAAAGCCCGAAAGTTAGGGCTTTCGACCATTGAAGTGGCCATTCTGGCGTCCATCGTGCAAAAAGAAGCCCTCCACGCCGAGGAAATGCCCCGCATCGCCGGCGTCTATCTCAACCGCCTCCGCATCGGCATGCCGCTACAGGCCGACCCCACCATTCAGTATGTCCTCCGGCGCTGGCAACGCCGCCTCCGGCACAGCCACACCCGCATCCCCTCCCCCTTCAACACCTACCTCAACAAAGGCCTGCCGCCGGCCCCCATCGCCGTGCCCGCCCCCCAAGCCATCGAGGCCGTCCTCAACCCCGAAAAACACCCATACCTCTATTTCTGCGCGAAAGCCGATTTCAGCGGATACCACGCCTTTGCACGCACCTTCGCCGAACATCGACGCAATGCCATTCGCTATCGACGGGCCCTCAACGAACGGAATATCCATTAAAGATGCTGCATGCCAACATCTGTTCCCCTTTGTTCCTCACCCAAAAGCGCGCTTTTCGCCTGTGAATACATTTCTTTGAAATGTGAGAAAAACGGCGCCGCTGTCGTTGAACCAAAAACGTGTATCTTTTCCGCACTTTTCACCATAGGAAAAAAAGCAAGAAATGATGAAAACACTTTTGGCAACCCTGGTATCGGTGTTCATATCATTTTCTCTGCCGGCACAGGTAAAAGTCGGCGGCGTGCCCTTTCCACAAAGGGTCAAAGCGCTTGGCCACACCTTCCAGTTGCAGGGGGCCGGCGTCCGGGAAAAGCTGTGGATCGACCTCTACGCCATCGGGACGTATGCGCTGAAAAAGTATCCTTCGGCGGAGGCCATGAAAAACGCCGACGAGCCGATGCTGCTCCGACTGGTCATTATATCCTCCCTTATCACCGAGGAAAAAATGCGCCACTCCACCATCGAAGGATTTCAGAAGTCACTGGGTAAAGATTATCCCAAGATGGAAGCCGAAATTCATCGATTCATTAACCTTTTCGCCGGAGATATCCACAAAGGCGAAAAAATCATTCTTGCCTATACGCCCCGGAGCGGAACCGTGATCTATCGGGGTGGCAAAAAGAAAGGTGTCATTCAGGGATTGGACTTCAAAAAAGCCCTTTGGGGTATCTGGCTGGGGAAAAATCCCGCCAGCGAATCGCTGAAAGAAGAACTGGTCGGAAGATAGCCTATGAAGCCGTCCGCCGCGCCGATGGTGCTGGATGCTTTCGACCGCTATCTGACGCTTCGGCGACACGCCTCCGTCCACACCCGCGAAGGCTACTTGCGGGATCTTTCCCAATGGTTTGCCTTCTTAAACGAGGAAGGAAAACAGTGGCATGAAGCCACGCCCGCCGAGGTGGAAGCCTACATCAACTTTTTGATGGAATACGGCCTCGGTCATCGTTCGATCCGGCGGCGCCTGGCCGCGATGCGCACCTTCTACCGGTTCCAGCTTCGGGCCGGCGCCATCGATGCCTCGCCGGTGCCGCCCCGCATCGGCCCCAAAGCCTCCCGGAAGCTGCCCACGGTGCTCACCGTCGAAGAAGTGGAAAGCATGATGAAGGTGTGGGACCTTAGCACGCCGCTTGGCGAGCGAAACCGCACCATCCTCGAAGTGCTGTACAGCTGCGGCCTTCGGGTGTCGGAGCTATGTCAGTTGCAACGCACTCACCTCTTCTTTAAGGAAGGCCTGATGCGCATCACCGGGAAAGGACGAAAAGAGCGCATCATCCCCCTGGGGACCGTGGTCAAACGCCGGCTCATCGACTACTGGAAACATATTCGGCCCCGGTTTCCCGAACGGCCCCACTCCGCCCCCTACGTGTTTGTCAACCGGCGGGGGAGCCCCCTCAGTCGGGTGGCTGTGTTTCATATCGTCAAAGAAGCCGCTGAACGGGCCCAAGTCAGGAAAAACGTCAGCCCCCACACCCTTCGGCATACCTTTGCCACTCACTTGCTCGAAGGCGGCGCCGACCTCAGGGCCATTCAAGCCCTGCTGGGACACGCTTCCCTCACCACCACCGAAATTTACGCCCACGTGAGTCGGCAGATGCTGAAAGAAACCCTCGAGACCTATCATCCATTCGGACGATATGCCCAATCCCGCAAATGAATCCCGCTGGCGGGCGCTTCTCCAACAGCTCCCCGACGGCGCCCTGACCCTCGATGAAGAAACACGCCGACGCTATTGCAGCGACGAAACCGAGGATTACTGCTTCGTGCCCGAAGCGGTGGCCTTTCCGACCACCACCGAGCAGCTGAGCCGTATTGCCCGTTTTTGCTATGCCCATGACATCCCGATGACCCCGCGCGGGGCGGGCACCGGTCTCAGCGGGGGGGCCCTGCCGGTGACCGGTGGACTGGTCGTTTCTTTTGAAAAAATGAATCGCATCCTGGAGGTGGACCCGGAAAACATGTGGGTGATCACCGAGCCGGGCGTCATCACGCAGGTGCTCCAGGAACGGGTGGCCGAAGCAGGGCTGTTTTACCCGCCCGACCCCGCCAGTCGGGGCTCTTGCTTTATCGGCGGCAACGTAGCGGAAAACAGCGGCGGCCCCCGCGCCCTCAAATACGGCGTGACAAAAGATTACGTGCTGAATCTCGAAATAGTCCTGCCCGACGGCACCGTATTATGGACCGGCGCCCCCACGCTGAAAAACGCCACCGGCTATAACCTCACCCAGCTGATGGTGGGCAGCGAAGGTACGCTGGCCTTTCTGAGCAAAATCGTATTGCGACTGTTGCCGCATCCCACCACCGCTTACCTGATGCTGGCCGCCTTCGACACCGTTGAAAAGGCCGCACAGGCGGCCCTGGCCCTGCGCCTCAGCGGCATCGGCCCTTCCGCTCTGGAATTCATGGAGGGAAGCGCCCTCCGGGCCGCCGCCGCATACCTCAACCAGCCGCTTCCCATCGAGACGGCCGAAGCCTATCTCCTGATCGAAATCGACGGATTCGACCGAGAACACACGTGGCGACGAACCGAACAGGGTTTCTTACACATCGACCCTTATGCTCGAGAAACCATTGTGGCGGAATCGGATAAAGAAAAGGAACACCTGTGGCAATTCCGCCGGGCCATCGGTCACGGCGTGCGCCACCGATCGGTGTATAAAGAAGAAGACACCGTCGTGCCAATCCGGCAGATTCCCCGTCTGCTGCATTTCGTCCGCCGACTGGCCGACCGATACGGATTCCAATGCATCTGCTACGGACACATCGGCGACGGCAACATCCACGTGAACATCCTGAAAGAAGGTCTCAGCGACGAGGTCTGGCGAAAAGTCTTACCCGAAGCCCTGCGGGAGCTCTTTCGGGAGGTGGTCAAAATGGGCGGAACCATCTCCGGCGAACACGGCATCGGCTATGTGCAGCGCCCCTTCCTC
>JALVCQ010000116.1 GCA_027009805.1 Bacteroidota bacterium | reverse complement strand
TTGCCAGCAACACACGTATTCCCTGGGCGCAACACACCTTTTTCCATTTTCATTTCGGGAGCGACATTTCCGTTTCCTCGGCCCGCGATTCTTTCGCCCATATCATGCGTCAAATACCGGACGGCTATCATGTGATTCTTTTCGCCGGAAGGGCGGCGAATAACTTTCCGCAGTGGTCACAAGACACGGTGTTTACCAATGCAATGCAACTCATCGGCGCCGGCATGTATCAACAGATATCCGGCACCGGCTGGCCTTATATCTGCATCGGGCGGAAAGGGAATTACGGGCCTGCCGTGGAACTGACCGCCGACACCTCAGCCAATGCCCTGAATCCAAGAGAGCAAAAAATATCGGCTTCCACGACCTTTTATCCCATCCGGGAATGGGCGCGGATGTTTTCGCAACCCGTAGGGCCCGCCTATCGCTGGAAAGACTTCTATACGGGATGGCAACACACAGGCGCCGATTCCGTCCAGTTCAGACTCTGGGGCATTACACCCTCGGGAGAAGAGCGGGCCCTCACCAACTACTTTCAAGCCACCTCTCGGGACCTCGACACTTTTGACGCCCGACAATATCCCTATATCAAAATTGAAGCGTATCTGGAAGACCGGCAAGACCGGACGCCGCCGCAGCTTCGCTACTGGATCATTCATTATGAAGGCGCCGCCGACCTATCCGTGCGACCTGATGCGTTCTTTCAGTTTCATGCCGACACGCTTATTCGTGGCGACACCCTTCGGATGGTCATGCAATACGAAAACATCGCCGCCGACTCTTTTCCCGATTCCGTCATGGTGGTCATCACCATTCGCTCATCTGCCAACGCCGTTCTTTTCACCGACACCCTCCGACGCCGACCGCTGCCTCCTTCCCATGCCGACACCCTATTCTTCCAACACCCTACGGCCGCTTTCAAAGAGGGGACCTACTGGCTCTCCATCGAACTCAATCCCGGGAATAACCCGGGCGAGATATACCTCTTTAACAACTTCTATCTCCGACCTTTCTTCGTCAAGGGCGACCATCTGAATCCCGTTATTGACGTGACTTTCGACGGGAAACACATCTTCAACGGCGAGGAGGTGTCGCCTGCACCGGAAGTGCGCATCACCGGACGGGACGACCATCCCTTCTTCTTCATTGACGACACCGCGCTGATCTCCGTGGCCGTTCGATATCCCAACGATTCGGTGGCCCGGCGATTGCATTTCACCGATCC
Organism: Bacteroidota bacterium; assembly: GCA_027009805.1. Taxonomy (GTDB): domain Bacteria; phylum Bacteroidota; class Bacteroidia; order JAADEI01; family JALVCQ01; genus JALVCQ01. Next base: position 1,687 of record JALVCQ010000116.1, on the reverse strand, counting down.
CGCCGTCGAATTCATCCCCTCGGAAAGCAGCAGCCAGCCGGCGGTGGTGTATTGGCGCCCGCCACATCTCAATGACGGCGTTTATACACTGGAAGTCATGGTCCGGGACCCCGCCGGCAACACCGCCGACTCGCCTTCCTACGCCATCGACTTCGAAGTGGTGAACGCCACCACGATCAGTTATGTGCTCCCCTACCCCAACCCATTCACCACTTCCACACGGTTTGTGTATAGCCTCACAGGAAGTCGGCTCCCCGACCGAATCAGCATCTACATCATGAGCATTACCGGCGAGGTGGTCAAAGAGATTCACCTGCACGAATACGACGCCTTTCAAGTGGGGCAAAACATCTCCTCCTATGTGTGGGACGGCACCACCGAAGACGGCACGCCGCTGGCCAACGGCGTCTATCTCTACAAGGTGGTGGCCTACATCGACGGTGAGCCGGTGAAAATCCGATCGAAGGGATTGGGCGACTTCTTCAAACACGGCGTCGGGAAAATGGTGATCCTCCGATGAGATACGTCCGGATATTCGGCGCCTTGCTGGCGACCGCTTACACCACCTTCGGGACGGCACAAGTGCAATACAGCAATGCATTTCTCTCGATTGGGCAGGATGCCCGCGACCTGGGGCTGGCTCCGGGACATATTTCCTTTGATTCGCTGGGCACTTACTGGAATCCCGCCAACATCGGCGCACTCACTTCGCCGCTTCATGGATCGTTCTTTCATATGATGCAATACGGCGGCATAGCCAATTACAACACGGTCGGCATCCGAGGGCACGTGGCGCCGCAACTCAATGCCGCAGTGACCTACGTCCGGTGGGGCATCGACAACATTCCCAACACGCTCGACTTGCTGGATGCCGCCGGGCAGGTGCATTACGAGAAGGTTACCGCTTTCTCGGCTGTGGACCATGCCATTCTTGCAGCCGTGGCTTACCGCGGCACGCTCTCGAAATTCCGAAGGGCTTCGCCGGTCCGTTTTATGGTGGGTGCGCAGGCCAAAATGGTGTTCCGGAAGGTGGGGACGTTTGCCCGGTCGCAGGGCTACGGCCTGGACCTCGGCGCCAAAGTGCTCGCAGGCCCATGGCGGGCGGCGTTGAGCCTGCGGGATATAACGGGCACGTTCAACATCTGGCATTATACATTCACGGACAAACAACGGCAACAACTTGAACGCACGGGAAACGCCGTCCCTGTGCGGACGGTGGAGAACACCCCACCATCGTTGCTGTTGGGTGTCGGTTACGAGGCCCGTCCGCTGTCGGCGCTGGCGGTGCGTCCGGAAGTGACGCTGATGATGCCTTTCGACGGACGGGGCATGGACCCGCGCGTGGGCGTGGAGGTCGCTTATCACGAACGCTTCTTCTTCCGCATGGGTGCGCATCGCTTCCAGCGCATCACCAGTCCTGCTCCGGAAGGACGCAGCGTCACGATCGTCAGCCCCTCATTCGGCGTAGGGTTCGTTTATGACATTTTCGCTATCGACTATGCCCTTGCCGATATGGGCACGGCCTCGCTGCTTCCCGTTTCTCATGCCCTCTCGTTACGGGTGATGCTGCGCCGGCCTCCTATATCACAAGCCCACCATCCGACTTCGAAATAAGAACGTCGAGCGATAGGTAAACCCCTTCCGGCCGTTCCGCAGTATCCAGAAAGCGCCCGTATGGGGAAGGCGT
>JALVCQ010000115.1 GCA_027009805.1 Bacteroidota bacterium | reverse complement strand
AAAGCTCGAATCGGGAGGCCGCTGGTGTCGAGAAGTGATCGATGGCGTGGCGGACCAGCTGCGCCGGAATGGTGGCCAGCAGGCTGTTAAGCCCGACGAATAAAAAACCGGCCCACAGCTTTGTTCGGTGGCGGCGCAGATAGGGCAGGAGGGCGAGCAGGGCTTTCATACGGGCTGCAAAATAGTAACTTTGCGCCGCAAATTGAGCTTTAACAGTCATGAGTGTAAGCGTCTCCGAAAAAGTATCCCCCTCGTCGGTATTTGCCCACATCCAAGAAATGGGCCATGAGCAGGTCGTTTTTTGCCACGACGCCGAAAGCGGATTACGCGCCATCATCGCCATTCACAGCACCGTGTTGGGGCCCGGTCTGGGCGGGTTGCGGATGTATCCTTACGCTTCGGAAGAAGAAGCCCTGCGGGATGTGTTGCGGCTGTCGCGGGGCATGACCTATAAAGCCGCCATCTCGGGGCTGGACCTGGGCGGCGCCAAGGCGGTCATCATCGGTGATCCCGCGAAAGATAAATCGGAGGCGCTCCTGCGGTGGTTCGGCCGCTATGTGGAAAGCCTGAACGGCCGCTACATCACAGCCGAAGACGTAGGCACCACCACCCACGACATGGAAATCGTCTCCCGGGAAACCGACTTCGTCACCGGCCTTCCCGAAGCCATGGGCGGCGGCGGCGACCCTTCGCCCATCACCGCCTACGGCGTGTTCCTCGGCATGAAAGCCGCCGTGGACGTGCTTCATCGTCACGACAGCCTCAACGGCAAACGCGTGCTCGTGGAAGGCGTGGGAAAAGTGGGCAGCTATCTGGTGCAGCATCTGGTCCAGGACGGCGCCCACGTGTTGATTACCGACATCAACGAACCCCGCCTGCAAGAAATCAAACAGCGCTATCCGTCGGTGGAAATCGTGCCGCTGGGCGAGCATTACAGCGCGGATGTGGACATCTATTCGCCCTGTGCGCTGGGCGCCGTGTTGAATGATGAGACCATCCCGCAACTGAAAGCCCGCATCGTGGCGGGGGCGGCCAACAACCAGCTGGCGGATGAAGACCGCCACGGGAAGATGCTGCTCGAGCGCGGCATCCTGTATGCACCCGACTTTGTGATTAACGCCGGCGGCCTGATCAACGTCTATACCGAATGGCATGGCTACGACCACGATCTGGCCATGGCCCGGGCCGATAAGATTTATGATACGACCTATCAAATCCTGACCCGGGCGCTGGACGCCAAAGTGCCCACCCATCAGATGGCCAACGCCATGGCCGAAGAACGCATGCGGGACGTGGGCCGGACCAACTTAATGTTCCTTTAAGCCGTTTACGGTGCGCTTTCTATGCTGGGTCGAAGACGGTTACGGATTAAAGCGTTGCAGCTGCTATATGCCTATGCGAGCGAGGCGTGTCCGCTCGACCGGCTGCGGAAAGCGTCTTTCTTTGATGACTTTTTGAGCCGCTCTTATCGGCTTTATCTCTATCAGTTTCATTTTCTGGTCCGGCTGGGCGATTATGTGGTGGAATATTACGAAGACACCACCCGTCTGCCGGAGGAGTTCCGGCCGCAGGGCGTCGAGCGCCACCTGCGCTTGCATGCCAATCCGGTGTTGGCGTTTATTCGGGAACATCCGCAGTTCATCGAACATTCCCGCCGGTTTCACGTTCGCTGGCAGGGCGATGATCAGGTGATCAAACGGGTGTTTCTGGACCTGAAAACCTCCCAAGCATACGGCGAATATATTCGGGCCGCTGACCCCGACCTGGCGGGTCATCTCAAGATCCTCCAATATATTTTGAAGCATTATCCGTTGCATTTTGCCCATCTGGAAGCCCACATGGACGAAACCTTCCTCAACTGGGAAGACGACCGAGACCTGGCCGTGCAGGCGGCACAGCGCTCGCTGAAGCGGGCGGCGGTGTCCGAGGATTTCTTGTGGTATCCCTACGTGGAAGAAGAAAACGAGCGTTTTGCGCATCAGTTGCTGGTGGGGGCGGCCACACAGGGCGAGCAGCTGATACAGCAGTGGGTGTTGCCGCATGTGGATGAGAAGAAGTTTCAGTTTCAGACGCCGTGGGTCGATCGGCTGATCCTCCAGCTGGCGATGCAGGAGATGACCGCCTTTGCGCCCCCGATGCAGGTGTTGATTAATGAATATGTCTATCTGGCGCGCCGATACGGTCACCTCAACAGCGCCGCCTTTGTCAACGGCGTGCTCGACTCGATCTATCAGACGCAAACAGGCCGTCAAAAGCGGTTTCGCAAAAAAGGTGCTTCTTATGAAAAACCGTAAGCTTTTTTTACTCGGATGGTGGATGATGATGGGCGTGCTGCTTGGCGGATGCAGCGGTTCGCCTTCGGCGAATGACGGAGAGGCGTCCGGTTCGACGCCGGCGGCGATGGTGGCCGGCGAGGTGGAAGGAACGCCCCGCATCGCATGGGCCGACACCGTCCACGACCTCGGCAACGTGCCGCAGGGCGCCAAAGCCTACTACTCGTTTAAGTTCCGGAACGTCGGCGATGCGCCGCTGGTCATCGGCAACGTGTCCACCAGTTGCGGATGCACGGTGTCGGACTATCCGCACCAGCCCGTGGCGCCGGGCGACAGTGCCGCCATCGAAGTCCGTTTCGACAGCAAAGGACGACGGGGCCGCTTTACCAAAACCATCACGGTGATCACCAATGCCGACCCGCCCCGGCATGTGTTGAAGATCACCGGCAATGTCGTAAACCTCTAAAAATAACATGATGACTCTCTTACTGACCTTATTGCAAGCGGCGCCCGCCGGTGGGCCGAATCCGCTGATTTCGTTTTTGCCGTTCATTCTCATTCTGGTGGTTGTCTATTTTCTGATGATCCGGCCGCAACAAAAGCGGGCCCGGCGTCAGCGGGAGTTTCTGGGCTCCCTGCAACAGGGACAGAAAGTGGTCACCGCCGGCGGCATTCACGGCCGCATTCGGGAAATCAAAGACGAGACCATCGGCCTCGAAGTGGCGCCCAACATCCGAATTACGGTGGAAAAAACCGCCGTTTCTTACGAGATGACCGAGGCGCGCTATCCGCGCAAAGCTGAGTAGGCTGTGGGGCGTAAGAACTTGCCGAAAGGGGCGTGAGCGCCCCTTTCGGCCGTCTTGCCGGAAAGAAAGTACGCCCGGCAGGATTCGAACCTGCGACCTTTGGCTCCGGAGGCCAACGTTCTATCCAGCTGAACTACGGGCGCACACGTCGTACCCGGGGTGGGACTCGAACCCACACGCCCTCGCGGGCAGTAGATTTTGAGTCTACCGCGTCTACCAATTCCGCCACCCGGGCATCAGGTGGTGGGCTGTACAGGATTCGAACCTGTGACCTCTACCGCGTCAAGGTAGCGCTCTAAACCCCTGAGCTAACAGCCCGCCAATATGTTAAAAAGAGCCGGCAAGGGGACTTGAACCCCTGACCTGCTGATTACGAATCAACCGCTCTACCACTGAGCTATGCCGGCTTATGTTAATGTTTCAACAGCGCCCGCGATATAACGATGCGCTGAATCTCGTTGGTTCCTTCGTAAATCTCCGTAATCTTGGCATCCCGCATCATGCGCTCTACGTGATATTCACGCACGTAGCCGTAACCGCCGTGAATCTGGACGGCTTCTTTGGTTACGTAGGTGGCCGTTTCGGAGGCAAAGGCTTTGGCCATGGCGCTGTATGTCGGGTTGGGCTCGCCTTTGGACTTGACGTAGGCCGCCCGATAGACCAGCAGCCGGGCGCTTTCGATGCGCGTGGCCATATCCGCCAGCTTGAAAGCCACGGCCTGATGCTCGGCAATGGGCTTGCCGAAGGCTTTGCGTTCTTGCGAATAGCTTAGCGCCCGCTCGAAGGCTCCCTTGGCGATGCCCAGCGCCTGCGCGGCGATGCCGATGCGGCCCACGTTCAGGGTTTGCATGGCTATCTTAAAACCTTGCCCCACTTCACCCAGGATGTTTTCCTTCGGGACTTTGACGTCCTGAAACATGATGCTGGCGGTGTCGGAGCTGCGGATGCCCATCTTGTCTTCTTTCTTGCCGACCACCACACCTTCCCGGTCGCGTTCGACCAAAAAAGCCGTGATGCCTTTGTGGCGTTTGGCGGGATCGGTTTGTGCAAAGACCAGATAAAGGCCGGCCACCGTGCCGTTGGTGATCCAGTTCTTGGTGCCGTTGATGAGGAAGTAATCGCCTTTGTCTTCGGCGGTGGTGCGTTGCTGGGTGGCATCCGACCCGGCCTCGGGCTCGGACAGGCAAAAGGCGCCGATCCATTCCGCCGCGGCCAGCTTGGGCAGATATTTCTGCTTTTGGGCCTCGGTGCCCCATTTCTGGATGGGGTAAGAGACCAATGAGTTGTTGACCGACATAATCACCGCCGCCGAGGCGTCAACGGCGGCGATTTCTTCGAGGGCAATCACGTAGGCAAGGCTGTCCATGCCCATGCCGCCGTATTCGGGCTTGATCTCCATGCCCATAAAGCCCATCTCGGCCATCTGCCGCACTTCCTCGGTGGGGAAGCGCGATTCGATGTCCCGCTCAATCACCGTCGGCAACAACACCTGTTCGGCGAATTGACGGGCCGAATCCCGCAACATCTGATGCTCTTCGGTAAGGAAAGGATAATCAGCCTTCATCGTGGGTTGAAATGCCTGCTTTGGCTACGGCGGGGCAAATTTAGCAGATTCGGGCCCTAATCGGGACGGTGTGGATGGATTTCAGGGCGGGGGCTACATTCCCAACGACCAGCGGATGCTGAACCCGCCGCTGGACAGGGAGGTGGGATAGGTGTTTTCTACGTAGGGCACGTTGCTGGTGCGGGTAAAGAAAATGCGGGCGGTGAGGCTGCGGCTGATGGCGTATTCAATCGAGGGTTTCAGCAGAAAACGCCGGTTGCCGGAAGTGGAGGTCTTGCGGTCTTCATCCAGCCGGCGCAATACGGTCTGGCGGTCTTCCAACGACATGTCGAGCCGGAAGGTCAGGTCGTTTTCCAGCACTTTTTGCTTGCCCCGAATGCGGAAGGGCAACACGAATTCCCGGGTCCGGTAGGTCAGGCCGAAGTTGATGGTCTTGGCAAACGTCTCGGTGTATTGATAGCTGGCGAAGCTGAACATGATGGTGCGCTGTTGCTGGAAGTTAAACGACGTGGTCATCCCGTTTTTCCACAGCACGTTGATGCCCAGCAAGGGATTGAGGTTTTCGCTGATGGCTATCTGATGAAATTGCAGCTCGGGCGTGAGGTTCTTTCCGTATTGGGGCGGCTCGTTGGGGTCATACTGGAGGTAGTTGGAATAGCGGCTGATGTTGAAGGTGGACGTGTAGTTGTGGTTGATGGTGATGCTGTTGACGTAGGGCTTGAACAGGGGCAACTGTCCCAGGCCGGAGTAGGTGATTCGCCAATTGGGGGCGGGAATCAGCGAAAACGGGTCCAGCGGTGCGGAGTTGGAGTTTTTCCCTGCAATGGCGGCGATAAGGGCCGGCGTGATGACCTGCTGGGAGCGGGGGCCGTAACCCAGCGGATAATGGGTGATGGTGTCGATGGTATTCCATGGGGCCAGCCGTTGCGCGATGACGTAGCGGTTGTTTTCAAATTGCTGATAAATCTCGTCGCGGCCTTCTTCTTTGCCGGCCCGGAAGGCGGTCCGCAACGACATAAACGAGGTGGAAAAACTGCCGCCTTTCAGCGGGTTGAACTCCTGAAAAGCGCCCTGTGAGGTGGCCCGGAACAGGCGCTGGTCGGTGTGATTGTGCTGGCGGTTGAAGGTGACGTTGATGCGCAGGGCTTTGATGGGTTCGAGCTGGATGCGGCCGGTGAAGTTCTCGGTGCGGGTGAGGCGATAGAGGGTGTTGAGGCTGGTGTCGGTGGTCAGCCAGCCTTGTTGGGCGGCGTAGCGGTGGAAGTTGGGGTCTTGTATTCCTAAGATGAAAGGCCAGCCGGGGGCGGTGCCGTCGGCGGAAAGCCCCAGCCACCGCGGCGAGGGCAAAAAGCCGGGAAGAAACGTCCCTTCATTCAGCGAATAGGTCAGCGAAATGTTGCGGGTAACCATCAAAAAGCGCAGCAGCGACTCAAACATCTTAATGGTGCGCTCGGGGACTTCGATCTCGTCGATGGAAGGAGGTGGGTTGACTTTTTCCCCGGCTTGCTTGTCGGCGAGGTATTGCTTGCGCAGCTTCTCGTAACGCCGCTTGCGGATGTGTTCGACGTTCGACCGGCCGGCGTTGATGTTTTTGAGAAACTTGATTTTGTTGTAAAAGTTGACCATATTCAGCTGGGTGTTCAGCTGTTTTCGAGCCGAGTTCTGGATGGTATTGCCGAAGGTGGGCGTGGTGGGCGGTGCTTCGTCCCATTGGAGGGAGGCGGAGTAGGAGGTGGAAGCATTGATCCAATTCAAAAGCTGAATCCGGTTGAAGGGCAGGTTATAGTTGGCGGTGATCTGTTGGTCGAATTTTCGCAGGGTGCCCAGCTTTTTCAGCTCGGTCCAGATGCTGTCTTTCACCTCGGATGTGAGCGGCCCTTCGGGTTCACGCACCCGGGCGTCGGCCACGGCGTGGTAGGTGAGCATCAGCGAGGGGAAGACCGGATAGCTCAGGTCGTAGGTCCGTTTGAAGGTGAAGTTTTTATTGAAGATCGGGTCCAGCTCCGGCGCGTTGGGCACCAGCGTCCGAAACTTGATGGAGGAGTAGTAGCGTTGCAGTTCGGAGTTGATGGTCAGGTTGCGGGGCAGGAAGTTGATGGTCATGCTGTTGAGCAGCCGAAACGCTCGCCCTTTGAGGAATTTGAAGGGGCGCCATCCGCTGTTGGGAAAGGTGTAGGTGTAGTCGGCCAGCAGCCGCTGGGTGCGTTGCAGGTTGTATTGCTGGCGGATGTTGCGCTTGTAGGTTTCCTGATAGGCATAGGTGAAGTTGAACAGGGCGGGATGGAAAAACATCCAGCGGGGGGCGTTGCCGCTCCGGCCGACGCGGATGTTGGTGAAGTTGAAGCTGCGGCGCATGGTGTAGTCTTCCACGATGCGACGCACCGAGTCGCGGGCCCGTCGGGTGGGATAGGCTTCGAGGGCGGCGGCCAGCAGCAGGTCGGGGTCCAGCGGGTTGTATTTCGGGCGGTTGATTTGTTCGTTCATGCTGTAATAGAGCGGCAGGGAGACGTTCCATCGGGTGGGAAAGAGCTTCCCGAGCGACAGGTTCAGGCCCATCGAATAGTCTTGCTGATCGACGAGGTTGCGCTCTTGCAGTTTTTGTTCGATGCTGCCGAAGCCGATGGTTTTGCGTTGGGCGGTGAGGTTGACGCGTCCGAGGTCGGCCAGTTTGACCGTGGCCCGTCCGCGGGCCGCCCAGCCGCCTTTTTCTTCGAAGTCGGTCAAGCGCAGCTCATTGACCCATATCTCGCCGCATTTGGACAGGCCGTCGTCGGGCAGCGGGTTGGCCGTGCGCAACGGGTTGCGAATGCCGATCATCATCACCCGGACGTTGCTCAGGTCGGGCCGTCCTTTGACGGTGACGTAGCCGCCCGAGTCGGAAGGAACGGTGTAAGCCACCCCAAACGGAAGCCCCAGGTTCTGTTTGACCTGTTTGGCCCGATACAGCTCGTTGAACCGCAGCCGGATTTCATTTTCCGAAGGCCATATCTCATACGGCGTGCGGGCGCCGGGCGGCGTGACCTTCAGCGGGATGGCATACTCGTAATAATTTTCCTTAAAGTCGGTGCCCAGCCGAACAAAGATCCACAAGTCACCGTCGGAAAGGTCGTCCCCCTCGGCGTGCACAAACATTTTCAGATACTTGTATTGCCGCACGTCCAGCCCCACCGTCTTATACACCGCGCGGGCGTCGCCGTCGTTGAGGCCGCACACCCGCAGCGCCATCGACTGCTCGTTTTCTTCTAATTGCTGATTGACGTAATAGGTCACTTCCCGTTCGATGCCCGGCGGCAACACGTAAGGAATGGGCGTGCGCCGCCCGTTTTCTTCGATGTTGACGGAGGAGACCTGAAAAGTGGTCTGGTCCAGATTGTCGTTGGCCACTTCTTCCCGCTCTTCCCCTAAGGATTCGAGGTAACGCCGCCATTCATTCCGCACAAGCTGCAGCTCGCCAAACCGCAACACCACGCTGTCGGAAAAGCCCCGCAACATCATGCGCATAAACTGAACCGACCGAAAATCGGAAATCGCCCCGAAAGACTGGTCGTAGTCCCGCACCGGAATTTTGAACTGATACCATTTGACCTGTTCGACCTTGCCGTTGGGCAGTCGGACGTTGGCCACGCGCACGTCGGTGATATGGTTCTTGCCCACTTCGAGGTCTTCGGGGCGCAGGCTGATGCGATATTGAAAATAGGCTTCGAGGTCGTTGAGGGTAAAGTCTCGGTTGATGTCTTCGACGTCGGGATTAGGCGTGCGGGCGTTGGAATAGCCTGACGGCCATTGGTCGGGCGTGGGCGAGTTACCCTCGGGAAGGGAATAATACTTATACCGCAGGAGAATGTCGGCTTGTTGTTGGTCCCATTCATCGCCCAGATAATAGCGGTAGTTGTCGGCCGAGGGGTCTTCGAAGGCTTGTTGATAGACTGCCGATGCGGTGCCGAAGACGGATTTCAGCGAGTCTAAAAACGGCTGATGAAAGCTGCGTTCCCGTTCGGTGGTCAGGCCTTCCAGGCCCACGTCCTGATGCGGGCGGGCCTGCGGGTCGTTGTTGAATGCATAGTTAACGGGCGTGTGCGTGGGTGCATATCCCCACGGCGTGCGGGCCAGGCCGCTCGTTGAGGTGTCGGTGGGCATGCCGTTTTCGAAGAAGCGGTAGCCGTCCGGCACGATGTCTTCAGAGATGTAGCCCAGTTGCAGGTACAGCTCGCCGCCGTTGTCGGGATTATAAATGAAGGGGTCCATGAGCCAGAACTCGACCATCTCGATGTTGGCGGCTTCGAAGTCGGTCACCTCGAGGCGGCGCATGATACCGCCCCATCGGCTTTGCGGGTCGGCCAGCCGGCCGTCGGGGGTGAGGTCGAAAGTGGAATAATTGTAAGGGCCGCGGTCGTGTGGATAGAAGGCCACGTCGAAGGTGCGCAGGATGGCGGGCAGCCCGTTGGGAAGTTGCTTGTTCGGGAACACTTCGGTTTCCTGCACCTGCCGCATGTAATGGTTGGAACGCATGTCCTTGTCGGCCCGGATGTGTGTGGGCGTTGTGGGCGCATTGCGATAGAAGATGTCGTCGATGGAATACCACGAAATCAGCGCCCGGTCGTAACCTTCCGACAGCGGATCGGCCGGGTTGTAGCGCCGGAAAAGATAGTCCTGAAACCGGGGGCGGGAAGCCAATTTCCAGTCGCCTTCCAATTTCAGGTCATACGGCACCTCCGAACCCTCGAAGTCGTCGATGTAGGCGGTGCCGGTCTTGCCCAGCACTTTCGGATGCCCCGGAATCAGATGCGCAAACTCCCCTTCCATGACGATGCGGGAGGGCTCTTTGGTCCGAATCAGCGGCAGCTTGTTGAGCAGATGGGTCAGCAGCAACGACCGCGTGTCGAACGAGCCGTCCACGCCCCAAATGGAGTTGGCGATGGGCTCGTAGCCGATGTTGATCTTCTGCACCAAGGGCTTTTCCCACAGGTGCAGGAACGTCCCGCCGAACCGCACCTTTGGGCTGTAGCGATATTCGAGGCGCGTCCCCAGCAGCGTCTTCTGCTGAAAGGCCAGCACGGTCTGACTTTCGAGGCTGACCTTGATGACCGCCCCCGACTGCAGGATGCTTTCGTTGAGAATGCGCACCGTGCCCAGCAGGTAATCGACCGTATAGTCCACGTTCTCCGTCAGCGGCACGCCGTTGGCTGTGACCTTCACCGAACCCCGCGGAATGTTGATGGCGTTCAGCGCAATTTCCTTGCCCGACGAAGAGGCATAGCTGCCTTTGAGGAAAAACTTGTTTTTGGCGGCCTGCTGCTCGGCGTAAAATTTCGTCGAGTCGTAAAGGGTGCGGAATACGTAGCGCTCGGCCCGCAGCGAGTCCGTAAACTTCCGTGCCAGAAAATCGCCGAAAGGCTCCACCACCGGAAAGATGACCAGTCCCTTGTCGGGCAAAATCGTGATCCGGTCCAGAAAGTCAAATTGCCCGTCGGGTGCGGGTTCGTTTTGTTCGTTGAGCTGGTCGAGCCGCAAGACCTGAATCAGCAGCTTCTTGTAAAGGTTGGGTTCGTCGGGCTCGGGAATATACACCAGGTCGGTGCCCGTTTTATCGTCCTGATAGACCACTTGCAGGTCAAAGTCTTTGCGCTGGATCTGGAAGGCACCCAGCGGATAGATATTTTTCATCATCAGGTCCCAGGTGGGCAGGTCGGGCCGGACGTTGATGTTTTTCACCAGCTTGAGGAACAGCACCGACGGCGTGTCGGGATTGGGCGGCACGTCGGTGGAAAACTCGCCCACTTGAAAGCGCTGCCCGTTGACGGTGTATTCAAACGCCACTGCCAGCGCCTCGTTGGGATTGAGCGACTGGCTCAGCGAAATATAGCCCAGATAGGGGTTGAGGGTGTATTCGTTGGGTTTGAGCTTGCGGGCGTTTTCTATTTTCAGGTAGTCCTGACCATTCTGGAAGTTGTAGGGTGGGGCGGCGTATGCGCTCAGGGCCTGCGTCACCGAGTTGGCATTGCGCAGTTGCGGATTGCCGGAGAGGAAGTCG
>JALVCQ010000114.1 GCA_027009805.1 Bacteroidota bacterium | reverse complement strand
CTCAGCCAGCGGGCGTTTCCCATGGCAACGGCCCCTGAGCTTGTCGAAGGGCGGTCCGCCTCGCCTCACGGCTCGGCGCCCTCCGGGCCCCTCACGCGACACAGGGGCACGGCATGCCGTGCCCCGCAGTAGGGGCGCAGCAGTGCTGCGCCCCTACGAAATAGGCATCCCCTACAAACGATGATGATTGAAGAACACCGATTAACGAACGCTGATTTAAGAACGAAAGAGATAAGTTACAACAAAATCAAAGATCAGTGTTCGATGTTCGACATTCCCCCGTGTTCGGTGTTCAATATTCGGCCGAAGCACGCAGCGGCCCGACGAAGTCGGGCGCACTCCCTGCCTATCCTTCTTTCCGCAAGATCACGATATATTCTCGGTTCATCGTGGTGTCGGTTTGTCCCACCACATTGCTCGGGCTGTTACGCTTGGGCATCCGCTTGTTGGGAATGGCCCGAATGACCGTTTTAAGATGCGTAAACCCACAGCGGGCAAAAAATTCGCTGGTTACCTTATCCGTCGGGATTTCAATGCCTTTGACCCTTCGATTACCTACCACATAAGCCACGATGCCCCCTTGCCTCACCACCCCGGCCACGTGGTGGATAGACGCCTCATAATCGGCGTAAAAAGCCACCACGTCGTGCACCCGCTTGGGATCCAGCGCCGCAATGCGAGCCAAGACAGCATCCAACGGCGGAAAGTCGAATGTTTTGATTTCCTTATCCCGCTTCCCGCCCATACATTTTTTATCCACCTCGTTAAGCTTCTCAAATCCCAGCCATTGGTTGCTGAGGCGAGAAAATTGCCCATACGCCACCGTAGTGCGGGAGTCGCCGTAAGGCGGTGACGTGATGATGATATCGACGCTTTCAGCACCCAACACGTCCTGCGGAATGCCATACACCGTATTAAAATCATAAATCCTCGCCACGGCCGCCGGGGCCTTGGCCCGAATATATTCCGCCATCCCGCGGCGGTTGCGCACCAGCTTTTTAGCCATCACCGCCCACGCATCCGGGAAAAACGTCTCAATCTGGCGAGGCGTCTTCCGATACAGCTTAAACTCGCCGTTTCTGGTGAGCGATACCTCCCGCACCGTCTCACTGAATGCCACGGAGAAAAAGTCCCGCACATCTTCGTGTGCGATGCCTTCAATGTATTCTTTGAGGACGGCCAGCTGATATTGCGTGTCCTCCTTAAACCAATAGTCAATGTTCTTAAACCGGGGAATGACGGGCGTGGGCCTGGCCCGGTCCCAGCGGATGGAAAAGACAAAATCGTTAAAATCCTTGATGTGCTGGTCGATGACTTCCAGCGGGATGACCGTGGTTTTGACTTTGGCAATCAGCCGCGCCAGCGGATTGATGTCGGTTCCGATGGCATCGACGCCCTTCAAATTGGCTTCCACCAGCGAAGTGCCCGTGCCGCAATAAGGGTCAAACAACTGCTGCGCCCCCTGTCCAAACTCTTCCAAGATACGGCGGGCGATCTGCGGGATCATCATCGCCGGATAGGGATGAAAACCGTGGGTGTATTGCTTGGTGTCGGCCGAGCGGAAATCCCACGTTTCGTCCCGATAGGTGGTCGATGTCAGCGGCTGCATGTCAAATCAACTTTCTTCTGCGGTCATAAAGACCGATTAAATCTTTTTCGGCGATGCGAAAGCCGGTGCCCCGGTTTCTCACCGCACCGTTGTCTTTGAGGTGCATTCGGATGTCGATGCCTATCACCGACCCCCGGAAGGCATTCAGGAAAGCGCGGGGACTGGGTTCCGTCAGCAAATATGCTTCATCGTAATGAAAAAACTCCTGCCCGCCTTCCCGCCGCCTGTCGGCAAACACCAGCAACAAACGGCTCAATTTGCTCATAAACTTGCCCACGATGACGAAAACATCCCACGTGGCCAAGGGCTCGCCACTGCCAACATCCACCAGATGGATGGTGTGCTTCTGTTCATCGACATCCAAGGCGATCCCTTGCGCAATTGGACGGTCGTAAAAGACCGTGTTTTTGAGGGCCCGCCTTCCTTTTTTATCCCAATAGCCATACCGTTCGATAAGTTCTTTTTGAGGGATATGCCACACGCCGCGATTGAAGGTAAACAGGGTGATCAACGACTGCGAGTCTCGCCGAATGGTTTTGATCTCGACCCTGCCGCCGATGTCCGGAATGGGGATGTTGTTTTCCGCCACGCCGAGCAGGGTTTCCAGGGTATAGCCAATGCCCGTGGAACCTCGCCGCAATGACGGAATAAAACCTTGGTCTTTGATCGCCATAAGCTTGCGTTGCATCTCTTGCAAAGTCATCGGTGCGGCCTTGTCACTGGGCGGCTCTTACCCAGGGGGTTGCGATGTCAAAGGTATAAAATGCAATGGAAGAAGGCAAGCAGTGCCTTTAACCTTTTCTCTTTTGGGCGTGCCCCCCTTCTGGCTGATTGAAGAACACCGATTAACGAACGCTGATTTAATAACAAAGAATATAAATTAAGATAAAATCTTAAATCAAAAATCAGAGTTCGATATTCCGTAGGGGCGACCGGCCGGTCGCCCCTTACAACGCCTTCCGCATCCGGTAGTGTGGCATGCCCACCTCTTCAAAAGGCGGGCCTTCTTTGCGATAGCCGAGTTTTTCGTAAAAGGGCACGGCGTAATGTCGGGCGTGCAGGACGATATGGCGTCCGCCTCGTTGGGCGGCCCAGCGTTCGGCGGCGGCGATGAGGCAGCGGCCGTATCCCCGCCGCTGATAGTCGGGATGCACCGCCATCTGCCGCAGTTTCCAGCCGTTCTCTTCCAGCGGCGCCAGCGTGAGCACCGCCACCAGACCGCGGCCTGCCACCCACCATCCAAAGTGATATTCCCGCCACTCTTCCATCAGGGCCGCCGGGGCATAGACCATCCCCAGCGGCCTGCGCAGCACGGCTTCCCGCAGCCGCAACG
>JALVCQ010000113.1 GCA_027009805.1 Bacteroidota bacterium | reverse complement strand
ATTGAAGTGATAGGACACAACATTAAATATGACCTCACCGTGATGGCCTGGCACGGGCTGCCGCTGCCGCCCCGCATTGGCGACACGCTCGTGGCCGACTTTCTGCTCGACCCCGACAGCCGCCACACCCTCGACGCCCTGGCCCGGAAACACCTCAATTACGACCCCATCTCCTTTCAGGAAGCCACCCGCGGTACCAAAAACCCCGCCCTTTTTCGGACGATGCCTGCCGATGAAATCTACCGCTATGCCTGCGAAGACGCCGACCTGGCCCTGCGACTCTACGAGCGCCTCTATGCCCGCCTCGTCAAGGAAGAACTGATCCATGTCTATGAACACATCGAAATCCCAATCATTCCCGTGCTGATTGCCATGGAACGCCGCGGTGCGGCCCTTGACGTCGATTACCTCAAAGAACTTTCCGGTGTGTTGGAACAACAACTCCACACCCTCGAGCAGGAAATTCAAGACCTCGCAGGCGTGCCCTTCAACGTCAACTCCCCCGCTCAGTTGGGGCAAGTGCTCTTTGAAGTGCTTCGTCTCGATCCCAACGCCAAAAAAACGCCCAAGTCGGGCCAATACGCTACCAGCGAAAAGGTCCTCCGCGGCTTAATCCACAAGCACCCCATCATCGAGAAAATCCTCGAATACCGGATGGTGAAGAAGATTAAATCGACCTACGTGGACGCATTGCCCCGCTTTATCCATCCGCAAACGGGCCGCGTGCACACCGTTTACAATGCCACCGGCACGGTCACCGGCCGCCTCAGCTCCAGCAATCCGAATCTGCAAAACATCCCGATCCGCACCGAGCTGGGCCAAAAAATCCGTCAGGCCTTCATTGCCGGCGATGAAAACAGTCTCTTGCTCTCCGCCGACTATTCCCAGATCGAGCTGCGCATCATGGCACACATGAGTAAAGACCCCGGCCTGCTGGAAGCCTTCGAGAAAGACCTCGACGTCCATGCCTACACGGCGGCGAAGATTTACAAGGTGCCCATCGAGCAAGTGACGCCCGAGATGCGGCGCACCGCCAAGATGGTCAACTTCGGCATCATGTATGGCATGAGCCCGTTTGGGCTGGCCGAGCGGCTGGACATTTCCCGCACCGAAGCCCGCCGCATCATCGAGGAATATTTCCAGATGTTCCCGGGTGTGAAACGTTTTATGGATGAGATCATCGCCACCGCCCAGCGGGAAGGCTACGTGACCACCCTGACAGGCCGCAAGCGCCGCCTGCCGAACATCCATTCCTCCAACCCCACCCTCCGCAAAAACGCCGAGCGGGAAGCCATCAACACGCCCATTCAGGGCACCGCCGCCGACATGATCAAACTGGCCATGATCGGCATCCATCAGGCCTTTCAGGCCCAACAGCTCCGCTCGGCGATGATCCTGCAAATTCACGACGAGCTGGTGGTGGAGGTGCACGTGGATGAGCTGGAAACCGTCCGCCGGGTCGTTACCGACCGGATGACCAACGCCCTGCCGCTGGATGTGCCCATCAAGGTGAACGTAGGCACGGGAAAAAACTGGCTGGAAGCCCACTGATGTTTCGGCGGGCGTCGCCTACCTTTGTCCTGCTATTCAATACACGTTGCGATGCTTAAGACGATCTTGGTGATGCTGGGGCTTCTGGTAGTGGTGGTGTTGATGTTGAGCGTGCGGCTGTGGATTAAAGGCGCCGAGCCGCGGGGCACGTGCAGCTCCAACAATCCGATGCTTCGGGAACAGGGCGTGGGGTGTCCCGTCTGCGGCAACGACCCTTCCAAATGTGAGAACAACGGTTAGCCTTCCGCTTCCATTCGGAATGCGTCGGCGTCTTTGAGGAAAGGCATGTGCCGACGGGTGCGTTCCAGCACATGGCGAGACAGGTTCGCCGTTAGGATATTTTCCTGCTGACGGGCCGCTATGATGACCTCGCCGGTGGGATCGATGACGGCCGAGCGGCCGTCGTGAAAGATACCATGACCATCGGTTCCCACACGATTGACGCCCACCACGTACACCTGATTTTCCACAGCTCGGGCCTGCAACAGCAGCGCCCAATGCTGCGAGCGGGGTTGCGGCCAGTTGGCCACCACCACCATCGCATCGTAGTAGGGCGGGCGGTTTCGCAACCACACGGGGAAGCGTAAGTCGTAGCATATCACGGGCAACCACCGCCACCCGCGCCATTCGACCACCAGCCGCTCGGTGCCTGCGGTGTAGTGATGATGTTCACCGGCCATCGTAAAAAGATGGCGCTTGTTGTAGGCATGGTGAGTGCCGTCGGGCAAGACCCAATAGAGGCGGTTGTAAAACCTGTCCTGCTCCCGCACCACGACCGAGCCGACGAGGGCGGCGTCGAGGCGGCGGGCTTGCTGTGTCATCCATTCGAGCGTGGGGCCGGGATGCGGCTCGGCCAGACTTTCCGGCGCCATCGTAAAACCCGTGGTAAACATCTCGGGCAGCACCATCACATCCACCGGCCCGGCAATGCGGCCCAACAGTCCTTCAATGTGAGACCGGTTGGCGGCGGGGTCTTCCCACACCATGTCGAGTTGCAATCCGACGACTTTCATAGCCGGCGCAGTTTATCGACGGCCGCCTGAAGGGTGGCGTCGTTTTTGGCGAAACAGAACCGCACCACCTGCTCGTCGTGCCCGTCGTGATAGAAGGAAGAGACGGGGATGACGGCCACGCCGTGTTCAGTGGTCAGCCAGCGGGCAAATTCCTGGTCGGAAAGGTCGGGCCGGATGCGGGAAAAGCGGGCACACTGAAAGTAAGTCCCGCGGCAGGGCAACACCTCAAAGGGCGTTTGTGCGAGGCCTTCCCGAAACAGGTCCCGCTTCTGTTGATAGAAATCGGGTAGCTGTCGGTAATGCTCGGGGAAGGTGAGGGCATGAGCCAGCGCATACTGCGAAGGCGTGTGCACCGAGAAGACCAGAAACTGATGCACCTTCCGAAATCGGTCGGCGATGGGCGGCGGCGCCACGATGCAGCCCATTTTCCAGCCCGTGTTATGATAGGTTTTTCCAAATGAAAACACGGCGATGCTGCGGCGGTAAAGGTCGGGATAGCGCAAGACGCTTTCGTGGCGGGCACCGTCGAAGATAATGTGCTCATACACTTCGTCGGAGATGACCCACAGGTTGTGTCGGTGCGCCAGTTGTTCGAGTGCCCGCAGGTCGGCGCCTGTGAGGATAGTGCCGGTGGGATTGTGCGGCGAGTTGATGAGGATGCCGCGGGTACGTGGGCCGATGAGGGCATCCACGTCGTCCCAGTCGATGGCGTAATCGGGCGGTCGGAGGCGGTAAAATTTGGGCTTGCCTCCGGCCATCCGCACCGAGGGTGCATAAGAATCGTAGGCCGGCTCGAAGAGGATGATTTCCTCGCCGGGATGGAGGAGGGCCTGAACGGCGGTGTAAATCCCATAGGTGGCGCCCGGCGTGATGACGACTTCCTGCTCGGGGTCCACGGCCCGGCCATAAAGGGCCTCCACCTTTTCGGCGATGCGCTGCCGCAACAGCGGAATGCCCGGCATGGGGGCGTATTGATGATGCCCTTCCTGCAAGGCGGCTTCGAGGCCCGCTGTCAGGAAGTCAGGCGGTGAAAAATCGGGAAAGCCCTGCGAGAGATTGACGGCACCCGTATCACGGGCCAGCCGGCTCATCACCGAGAAGATGCTTTCCGAGACATCGGCCAGTTTATCGGGAGGGAGCATAGGCATAGACGTTCGATCCTGACAAATGTAAGGAACGCGTGAGGGGCCCGGAGGGCGCCGAGCGGGAGCGAGGCGGCCCGCCCTTCGACAAGCTCAGGGACCGCCGCCCATGGGAAACACCCGCTGGCTGAGCGGAGTCGAAGCCACGCGGGTGGCGCAGGATGTGGAGTAGGATGACGGGCGGGCCGAGCGAACAGCGAGCCCGCAGGGGCCCGACCCGAAGGCCCGTCAGGGCCAAAGGGGCACGCCCAAGAAAGCAACCATCAAATCGGCAGGCGACGGAGCTCGCGCCGATAGAAGAAGATGATGAGGACGACGCCTACGGTGAGGGCGGCATCGGCAACATTGAAGATGTATTGGAAGAACAGATAGCGCCGGCCGCCGATGCCGGGCAGCCAGTCGGGCCAACGCCATTCGGCGATGGGGAAGAAAAACATATCGACCACGCGGCCGTGGAGCCAGCCGTCGTAGCCGAAAGCCACCCCGTAAAAGACCGAGTCGATGATGTTGCCGAGGGCGCCGGCGGCGATGAGGGCTGCGGCCACTTTGAAGCCGCGCCGCAGGTCGGGCAGGCAAGAGAGGCGGTGCAGACCATACAACAAGACGGCGGCGATGAGGATGCGCAGCAGCGTGATGATCACCTTGCCGTGGCGGCCGAACAATTGCAGCCCGAAGGCGATGCCGTAGTTCTCGGTGAAATGAATGCGAAACCAGTCGAAGAGGCGGATTTCCTCGCCGAGGCCCATGTGGGTTTTGATCCAGATTTTAACGGCTTGGTCGAGGACGAGGATCAGCCCCATGACGGCATAGAGGCGCCGGCGTTCGGCGCCGCAGGAAGAGGGGTTATTTATGGGGTCCACGCTTCACTTCGACGCTGACGGTGGTGTGCGGCACCACGCGCAGGCGTTCTTTGGGGATGAGCTTGCCGGTGATGCGGCAGATGCCGTAGGTGCCGTTGTCGATACGCACCAGCGCCTGATTCAGTTTCTGAATAAATCGGTAGAGCCGGTCAGCCAGCTGGGCCAGATATTCCCGCTCCATCTGCAGGTAAGCGTCTTCGATGGGATGGGCCTCGTGGACGGTGTCCATCACGTCGTTTTCCGAAGGCATTTGCATTCGCCGGCGCAGCGTCTCATATTCTTTTTGGGCTTCTTCGAGCTTTTTAAGAATGATTTGACGGAACTCCTCGAGTTCCTCCTTGGTGTAGCGGGTTTTCGGTTGTTGTTCGCTCATCGTCGTATGGATTTAGGCAACGGGTTCGAGGCGCGCCTTCACTTCCATGCCTTCGATGGTGAAGGTGTCGGTGAAATCGCCCTCTGCTGCAAAGGAAACATTTTCAGCTAAAACTTCCTGCTGGATCATCTCGCCGTGGGCGGCCATGACCTTTTGAAGTTCGGGATGGGGCGCCAGATAGAGGCGGATGCGGGTAGTCACTTTCAGGCCTTGGTTTTTTCGCATTTTCTGGATGCGGTTGATGAGGTCTCGGGCGAGGCCTTCGAGGCGGAGGGCTTCGTCGATTTGCGTATCGACGGCCACGACGACCTGCGGCGATCCGGCCACGAGGAAGCCGGGAATATCGCGGGGTTTGATGGTGACGTCGTCGGTGGTGAGCTCGACGGTGTCGCCGTCGATGGTGAGGACAAGGCGGCCGGTGCGTTCAAAGTCGGCCACGGCGGCGGCGTCGAGCGCTTGCAGGGCGCGGTGGATGCCTTTCATCTTCGGCCCGAAGCGGGGCCCCAGCTTCGAGAAGTCGGGCTTGACCTCTTTGACCAGAAAGTCGGAGTCAGGCGGCACCACTTCCATTTTCTTGATGTTCACCTCTTGCAGGATGAGCGGTGCGATGTCTTCAAGGGCTTTCATCAGGTCGGGCCGGGCGGGCGCTGCGATGAGCCGGCGCAGCGGCTGCCGCACCCGCAGGCGGGCCTTCTTGCGCAGCGAGAGCACCAGCGAGACCACTTCCTGCGCCAGGGCCATCTTCTCTTCCAGCTCGGGCGCCCGCCAGTCTTCCCGCACGGCGGGAAAGTCGGTCAGGTGCACCGAGCTTTCGGGCCGGCGGCCCGTCACCGTGTTCAGGTTCCGATAAATCCAATCGGCAAAAAAGGGCGCAAAGGGCGCCGTCAAGCCCGCCAGCGTCTCCATGACCAGATAGAGCGTCTGATAGGCCGATATCTTATCGGTCTCGTAACTGCCTTTCCAGAAGCGGCGGCGGTTCAGGCGGACGTACCAGTTGCTCAGGTCGTCGATGACAAAGGCGTGAATGCGCCGCACGGCGGTGGTCAGGTCGTAGTCTTCCAGCGCCCGGGTCACGTCGGCCGTCACCGAATTGACCCGAGACAACACCCACCGGTCCATCTCGGGCCGCTTGTCAAACGGCATCTCTTTCTCCTCGAACGAGAAGCCGTCGATGTTGGCATAGAGCGCAAAGAAGCCATACACGTTAAAGAAAGTGCCGAAAAACTTGCGCCGCACCTCGTCGAGCTGTTTCAGCGAGAAGCGCAGGTTTTCCCACGGCGGCGCGTGATAGACCATATACCAGCGCGTCGGGTCGGGGCCGTAGGTGTCGAGCACCTCAAACGGATTGATGACGTTGCCGACGCGTTTGGACATCTTGTTGCCTTTTTCGTCGAGCACCAGGCCGTTCACCAGCACGTTTTTGAAGGCCGCGCTGTGAAACAGCAACGCGGCCAGCACGTGCAGCGTGTGGAACCATCCGCGGGTCTGATCGACGCCCTCGGCGATGAAGTCGGCCGGAAATTGTGTCTTGAACACCTCTCGGTTCTCAAATGGATAATGCCACTGCGCATAGGGCATCGCCCCGGAGTCGAACCAGACATCGACCACGTCGGGCACCCGCCGCATCGGCTTGCCGCTGTCGCTGACCAGCAGGATGCGGTCCACGAAGGGCCGGTGCGGGTCGAAGTCGTCGCCCAGCGGCGGCTGGTCGATGCCGGCGGCCCGGGCTTTTTCCACCTCCTGCCGCAACTCCTCGAACGAGCCGATGCACTTCATCTCTTCGCCGTCTTCGGTGATCCAGATGGGCAGGGGCGTGCCCCAGAAACGAGACCGAGACAGGTTCCAGTCGATGAGGTTTTCCAGCCAGTTGCCATAGCGGCCCGCGCCGATATGCGGCGGGTGCCACTGAATGGTCTTATTCAGCGCAATGAGCTCGTCTTTCACCGCCGTGGTGCGGATAAACCACGCTTCGAGCGGATAGTAAAGGATGGGCTTGTCGGTGCGCCAGCAATGCGGATAGGCATGGACGTATTTCTCCATCTTAAAGACCAGCCCCGCCTGTTTCAGTTTCAGGGCGATTTCGAGGTTGACGTCCTCAAACTCTTTATCGGGCTTGTCGGTGTAATTTTTCACGTAGCGTCCGGCGAAGTCGGTCACCTGCGGCACGAAGCGTCCGTGGCGGTCCACCAGCGGGATCTTCCGCCGCGGGTTTTCGGGGTCGGGCACCAGTGCCATCGGGATGTCATGCTCTTGCGCCACGCGGAAGTCGTCTTCACCGAAGGTGGGCGCAATGTGAACGATACCCGTGCCTTCGCCCGCCTCGACAAACTCGGCCGGCACCACCCGATAGGCGCCCGGTCCCGGGTCCACATACGTAAACAGCGGCTGATATTTCATCCCCACCAGGTCTTTTCCCTTCATCCGCGCCACCACCTCGTGCGGCCGGTCGTCGGGGAAATACCGCGGCAGCGCCTCCGCCGCCAGATAGACGAAAATTTCCGACCGCAGGGCATCATACGGATGCGGCGTGCGCACCTTCACGTAGTCCAGCTCGGGATTGACCGCCAGGGCCGTGTTGGACGGCAACGTCCAGGGCGTGGTCGTCCATGCCAGAAAAAACTCGTCGGGCTCGCCCAACACCGGAAACATCGCCGTGATTGAGATGTCTTTCACATCCCGATAGGTGCCCGGCTGATTCAGCTCGTGCGAGCTCAGGCCCGTGCCCGCCGCCGGCGAAAAAGGCTGAATGGAGTAGCCCCGATAGAGCAGCCCCCGACGAAACAGCTTTTTCAAAATCCACCACAGCGTCTCGATATACTTCGGGTCGAAGGTGATATAGGGATGTTCGAGGTCGATCCAATAGCCCAGCTTGCGCGTCAGCGCCTCCCACTCTTCCTTAAAGCGCATCACGTCCTTCCGACATTCGGCGTTATACGCTTCGATGGAGATGGTCTTCCCCACGTCGTCTTTTCGGATGCCGAGGCGCTCTTCCACCTGCAACTCCACGGGCAGGCCGTGTGTGTCCCACCCGCCGCGGCGCAACACCCGAAACCCGCGCTGCGTCTTATACCGACACACAATGTCCTTGATGGTGCGTCCCAACACATGATGAATGCCCGGCAACCCGTTGGCCGACGGCGGCCCCTCGTAAAACACAAAGTCGGGCGCCCCCTCCCGCTGCGCGATGCTGCGGCGAAAAGTGTCGTCCTCCTCCCAGAAACGCTGAATCTCTCCGGCGATGGCCACCAGATCGAGCGATGCCGGCCGCACGAATTTTTTCTCCATCGAAATGCTTTCCATAATAATAGGGCTGCAAAAGTAGCACGGACCGACACAAGAGAATCCGCCGAAGTGCTTTTATATTGTTTTTTGGGCGTGCCCCTCCGGCCCTGACGGGCCTTCGGGTCGGGCCCCTGCGGGCTCGGCTGTTCGCCTCGGCCCGCCCACCATCCCACTCCACATCCTGCGCCACCCGCGTGGCTTCGACTCCGCTCAGCCAGCGGGGGATGGCAGAACACCGATTAACGAACGCTGATTGAAGAACAAAAAAAGATATGTTAAAACAAAATCTTAAATATTAAATCAGTGTTCGGCGTTCGATATTCCCCCGGTGTTCGATGTTCGATATTCCGCAGGGGCACGGCATGCCGTGCCCCTGCGGAAAAAAAGGGTCCCTCACGCTACCCCGACAACCCACAATTATTTAAGAGAATGCTTAAATAGATATCGGTTTCATACTTTTGCCGTATGAAACCCAGAACCAACGTGTGCGTGCGCGCCATGCGCGACGCCGCCCAGATCCGCCGCTGTCAGGAACAAATACGGCGCATAAACGAGGACGCGACGGCTTTTGCCGGCTTGCTCAAATTGGCCGGGAACCCCGTGCGCATGAAAATCCTATGGCTGCTGAACGAAGAAGAACGCCTGTGCGTGTGCGACCTCGCCGAGATCCTCGGCATGACCGCGCCCGCAGTATCTCAACACCTTAAAAAGCTCCACAATGGCGGGTTGATCGACCGCATCCAGGAAGGCGTGACCATCTATTACTTCCTGAAGAAAAACGCCCGTCCGCTGTTGCATGCCCTGTTCGAGTGGATACCCGCTCACCCAAACGTCAGCGTTGCTCCATGAGATAATTTTTTCCAAAAAAATGATTAAGCAAACCCTTAAACAATAAATGCTATGACGGACCAATCATCTGCGAACAAATGGGCCGGCCTGGGCGTGCTCTCGGCCGTGGCCGCATCGCTTTGCTGCATTGTCCCCGCGTTGGCCTTCATCGCCGGCGTCAGCGGCCTGGCGGCCGCTGTCTCGTGGCTCGAACCCGTGCGGCCCTATCTGATGGTGCTCTCCATCGCGGTGTTGGGCTTTGCATGGTATCGCAAGCTCAAACCCCAACCCGCCACATGCACATGTGGGGCGAGCAACAAAACACCTTTTCTCCAAAGCAAGACGTTTCTGGCCGTCGTCACGGCCTTTGCCCTGTTGATGATGACCTTCCCATGGTATGCCGACGCCTTCTATCCGCACACGCCGCAAAAAAAGGTCGTGGTGGTGCAGGCCTCGGATGTGCAAACCGCCACCTTCGACGTCAGCGGCATGACCTGCCCCGCCTGCGAAACGCCCATCCATCATGCCGTGGCGCCGCTGCCCGGCGTGCTGGATGTAACGGCCGTCTATGAAGAAGGCAAAGCCGCCGTCCGCTTCGACCGCAGCAAAGTGAATGCCGAAACCATCCGAAAAGCCATCAGCCAGACAGGCTATCAGGTGACGGCCATGCGCTTGGCGGATGCAGCCCGGAAATAAGCGGACGGTTCCACGAAACAACCCGAACGATGATGAAGCTGACAGACATTTTCTTCTTTGCGGTGCGTTTGTCGGGTGCCGCAGGGCGCTTCAAACGCATGCGATGGGTATTACCGGCGGCTGTGAGTGCCATGATGATGACCTCCTGCAGCCAAGGCAATCAGAAAGGCGAAAAAGTGATCGTGGTCAGAAAAGCAGATATCGTGCAGGAAACCATCGGCGTGAATGGAATGACGTGCGTGGGCTGTGAGGTGACGCTGGAAGAACGCCTCTCGGAAGTGACAGGGGTGGTGGACGTCAAAGCATCGCATACGCAGAAGAAAGTCTCCGTGGCATTCGACTCCACGAAAACCAACATCAAGGCCATTACAAAAGCCATCAAAGAAGCTGGATACCAATTGATAACACCTTGACGATGGGCAGGCTGTTCACTTTCGGCGAAACGGTGGAAGGCTACGATTACAGGGTCATCAATGAACGGGAGGCCCGCGCCAGCGCCGGCCTCATGTTTCTGATTGGTCTGTTAAGCCTTTTCTCGGTGCATTTGCATCGGACCATCTTCTGGGCGGAACTCTTTTCGATCACCTTCATCATCGAGTTTTTTGTGCGCGTGTTGATTAACCCGAAATATGCGCCGTATATGCTCATTGCCGGCCTCATCGTTCGGCATCAGCAACCGGAATGGGTCGAGGCCCGCCCCAAAAAGTTCGCATGGCTGCTGGGCCTGATATTGGGCGCTGTCATGACGTATTACATCGTCTTCGATATTATCTCGCCCATCCGCCTGGGTATTTGCTGGCTCTGTTTGTTTCTGATGTTTGTCGAATCTGCTTTCGGTATCTGTCTGGGGTGTATGCTCTACAAACGGCTCAAATGGAAAACGTATCGCTGCCCGGGCGGCATCTGCGAACCCCGCATAACGCCTGCTTACGAACGCAAAAAGCTGATGGCGCTGGCCTTCTTTCTGGCCCTTTTCTTTCTGACGTATGC
>JALVCQ010000112.1 GCA_027009805.1 Bacteroidota bacterium | reverse complement strand
ACCATATTGACTTCCGCATCAGCCAGCATCCCCGGGACCGAGGCGACCTGCGGCGTTACGGCGAACGGGTTATTTCATCCGGCGCTGCGACCATCGCCCAACAAATCGCCGAATCCGACCTTATCATCACCCGATTCAGCTCGCTGATTCATGAGGGCATCTTACAGGGTAAAAAAGTCATTTACTACAACCCGCACGGCGAAAACATGAAATACGAGTTTCGTTTCAACGATACATTCCTGTTCTTGTGTACCACCTCCGAAGCGCTGAAAAAGGCCATCGCCCGCATCAAACAGGCCCCGTCTCCCTACGATCATGTGCCCTATTGCATCGAGCACTGTCTGCCCTACCACACTTCCGTCATGGAGAACCTCAAACGCATCTTTACACAGGCACATCTCCCGCCGAGGCCCGTCACTTTCAAAGACTTTCTGCGCCTCTTTCTATATCAACCGTGGTTGTTAAAAACGCTGCGCAAAGGGCGCCGCATGTTGCGGCAGCTGATTTAGGTGCACGCGTCACACTTTTGCAAACAGGATACAGGAAAGCATGCGTAAATGCTCACCCCAAAATCGGATGTTATGCCGCAGGTAGTGGCGCTCTTACCCATGAAAGGGCACTCGGAACGGGTGCCGGGGAAGAACATTCGGCCTTTTGCAGGGCGGCCGCTCTTCCTGCACATCCTGAGAACGCTTGAACAGTCGCCCCTTATCAGCCACATCGTCATCAACACCGACAGCGAGGAGATCGCCCACATGGCCCGTTCGGCCTCGCCGAAGGTTATCATTCACGAACGACCGGTGGAACTGCACGGCGACTTCGTATCCATGAATAAAATCATCGATAACGACCTTCAACGATTGGACGCGTCCTTTTTCCTTCAGACCCACAGCACCAACCCGCTGCTGAAGACGGAAACCATCGACAAAGCCATCACCCTGTTTTTCGAGCAACAGGGAAAATACGACTCGGTGTTTTCGGTCACCCGGCTTCAGACGCGACTCTATTGGCCCGACGGCAGCCCCGTCAACCACAATCCCAACGAGCTGCTTCGCACCCAGGACCTGCCGCCGGTGTATGAGGAAAATTCCAACTTTTACATTTTCTCACGAGATTCATTTTACCGGTCCGGCAAACGAAGAATCGGCCGGCATCCTTATATGTTTGAAGTGCCGCGGCTCGAAGCCCTCGATATCGATGAGCCTGCGGATTTTATCATTGCTGAGACCATTTACAAAACATTTTACCGTTAAATGCACCTGAAAAGTAAGATTCGTCGGGGTGAGCTCACCATCGGCACCTGGATTACCATTCCTCACCCGTCGGTGATTGAGGTTCTCTCGACAGCTGGTTTTGAATGGGTGACCATCGACATGGAACATGCAGCCATCAACATTTCCCAGGCCCAAACGCTGATCATGGCGGCTCAGGGGAAAAAGATGAAAGCCTTTGTTCGGGTGTCGGCCAACGAGCCGACTCCTATCAAGCACGCCCTGGACGCCGGGGCCGACGGCGTCATCGTGCCGATGATTAATACCAGGGCTGATGCGTTGAAGATGGTGGATCACATTTATTATCCTCCCATAGGCAAGCGAGGCACCGGCCTGGCGCGGGCCCAGAACTACGGCATCGGATTCGAGGAGTATCGACGCCGGCTGGAAAAAGACATCATCGTGGTGGCTCAAATAGAGCATATTCAAGCCATTGAGAATATCAAAAGCATCCTGAGCGTCGAAGCCATCGACGCCACGATCATCGGCCCGTATGACCTGTCGGCCTCGATGGGCAAGCCGGGCCAATATCACTTGCCGGAAGTGAAAAAGACTATCGAAGCCTATGATACCGCTTGCATCGCTATGAACAAGCCCCGCGGGGCACACGTTATCTCCTCAGACATTCGGGAGCTCAACGAACGCATTGCCCGGGGCTATTCCTTTCTGGCGTTTTCACTGGACTTTTTCTTTTTAGGTGACAAAGCCCGCGAGGAGATGAAAAAATTAAGGCAATGAAAAACGTGGCGGTTTTCGGAGGCGAAGGCTTTCTGGGAAGCTACTTGACCGCCGAGCTGGCCCGGCGCGGCTATGCGGTGGTTTCCCTCGATATTAAAAAAACCGACTTCCGGCCCGACGTGCCGTTTGTGAAGGCTGATATTCGAGATGCCCGGCAGATTTCCGCCATCTTTCGGGAACATGCTTTCGACGTGGTCTATAACCTGGCCGGATTTGCCAGCCTTGAAAAAGCAGTGCATCATCCGCGGGAGGTGATGGAACTCAACGTGATGGGCAACATCCATATTCTGGAGGCGGCCCGCCAAACATCCCGGCTGGAACGCTTCGTATATGCCAGCAGCGTGTATGCCCTCAGCAATAAGGGTTCGTTCTACGGCATTTCCAAATTGGCCAGCGAGAAGGTCGTCGAGGAGTATCACGCCCGATTTGGGCTACCCTTTACGATCTTACGATATGGCTCGGTGTATAGTGAACGGCCTTTTGAGAACAACTATATCTATAACCTGATCCGGCGAGCCATCGAAACGGGGCGGATTGACCACCAAGGAGACGGCGAAGAAGTGCGGGAATATATTCACGCCGCCGATGCCGCCCGACTCTCGGTCGATGTCATCGAGAACGAGCAGTTTTCCGGAAAACACCTCATCCTGACCGGCATTGAGCGCTTGCGAAGGAAAGACCTCTTCAACATGATCAATGAAATCCTGGGAGGGAACATCCAGATCAACATCACTAACGACGGCTACAAAGAACATTATAAATACACGCCGTTCAGCTTTGAACCCCGCATCAGCGAACGCCTCACACCAAACCCCTACATCGACATGGGACAAGGATTGTTGAACTGCATCAAAAACGCTTATAACCTGAAAAAGTGAGCTGGCGGTTTCTCTCATATCCCTTGGATGGGTCGGCCTTCGGCTACGGCAACGGCGAGCGCCTTCGGATGCGGCAGGTGAAAAGCATCGCCCGCGGAGACTCCAGCAACAATACCTACATTGAAATGCCTGCCCACTATGGGACACACATCGACTTTCCTTATCATTTCCATCAGGACGGGAAGACGCTGTCGGAGTATGCGGCGAAAGATTTTGTTTTCCATCGGGTGGCGATCGTGGAGATGCAAGCGCCGGTGTCCGACCTGTTGATCCGTCCACAACATTTGCCGCTGGCCGGCTGTCATCCCGACACCGACTTTCTGATCGTCAAAACGGGTTTTTGCTATCAACGATGGACGGAAGCATATTGGCAACGAGGTTACGGATTCCATCCGGACACGGCCCCCTACATCAAGGAGCGGCTTCCGCAGGTGCGCGCCATTGGATTCGACCTGATTTCTTTGAGCTCGTATCAGCATCGTGCGGTGGGTCGGGCGGCCCATCGCGCCTTTCTCATCGACCATGAGATGCTCATTGTGGAAGAGATGGACCTGCGCACCATAGAATCCCACACCCCCATCGACCAGCTGATTGTGGCTCCCCTGCTGTTGGCGCGTGCCGACGGGGCTCCCTGCACGGTTTTGGCCCACATCCAACGCCATGATTAAAGCCATCTTTTACGACTTCGACGGCGTCATCAAAGAGTCGCTCGAAGCGAAAGCGGAAGCGTTTTATACGCTTTACTTGCCCTACGGAAAAACCATCGCCGAGCAAGTCCGGCGGCATCACCTTGCGCACGGAGGTATGTCCCGCTTTGAGAAATTCAAAATCTATCATCGAGACTTCCTCGGGCAACCTCTATCAGCATCGGAAGCTCAGGCACTCGGCCGCCGCTTTTCCCAACTGGTGGTGCAAAAAGTCATCGAAGCGGAATACGTCAAAGGCGCACGGGAGGCGCTTATCCAACTTAACCAGCGATATCTTCAATTCCTGCTGACTGCCACGCCTGCCGAGGAAATCCAACGGATTGCAGATGCGCTGCAGATTACGCCCTATTTTCGGGCGATCTACGGCTTCCCGCCTAATAAAAAAGAAATGGCCTACCAAGTCATAAAAGATTTTCACCTGCATCCGGAAACGGTTCTTTTTGTCGGCGACGCCCTGACGGATTATCAGGCCGCCACAGCATGGGGACTACACTTTGTGCTACGAGAACACCCCACCAACAGGGACGTTTTTCGGGATAAAAATGTAAAGCGTATTCACGACCTCACGGAGCTGCCTACCATCATTGAAAATCTATAAGATGAAGATTGCCGTTACTTCTCCATCCTTTTCACGGCATCCGGATCTGACGGCCGCGATGGCCCGCTATTTCAAGGACTTCAAGCTCAATGAGGAAGGGAAACGTTTTTCCCCCGCTGAACTTGTCGCGTATCTTCATGACTGCGATGCGGCAATTATCGGCCTCGAAAAAATGGATGCCCGCGTGATCGATCAATTACCCCGCCTTAAAGTCATTTCCAAATACGGCGTCGGCCTGGATAATATCGACATCGCCCATTGCCGTCGAAAAGGCATTCAAGTGTTGTGGACGCCGGGCGTGAACCGGCTGTCGGTGGCCGAAATGGTCATCAGCAACGCCATTGCCCTGCTCCGCAACATCTACGTGAGCTCCCTGCAGCTTAAACAAGGCCGGTGGATAAAAAACGGTGGACATCAGCTGTCACATAAAACCGTGGGGATTATCGGCGTGGGGCACATTGGCAAAGAGGTTATTCGGCTCTTACAACCCTTTCAATGCAAGCTTCTGGTTAACGACATCATCGACCAGCATGCATATTATCGGTCAGTGGGGGCCATTGAAGCAACGAAAGAAGAAATCTTCCGCACCGCCGATGTCATTACGATCCACACGCCCCTTACCGATCAAACGCGCTACATGATCAATGCCCGCACCCTGGCCATGATGAAGCCTTTCGCGATCGTCATCAATACCGCCCGAGGGGGCATCGTTCATCAAGAAGCCTTAAAGGAAGCGCTGCGGGCAAAGCGGATTGGCGGCGCTGCACTGGACGTCTATGAAGAAGAGCCGGTTACCGATCAGGCGTTGCTTTCCCTCCCCAATCTCATCGCCACGCCCCACATCGGCGGCAACGCAGCGGAAGCCGTGAAGGCCATGGGTATGGCCGCGATTGAAAATCTTCGGAAGGCAATCGAGCGGTCGGCGGGGAATGCATGAGCGTCATTGGTTTTTTTCCATTACGCTTTGGAAGGCGGGGGAGAAGATTGAATTGAATGAAGTATCTTTGTGCCTCGCCTCAGGTTTTGTAACCGGTAAAGAAATTTGATATGAACAATACCTTCTGGAAAGTGGGAGTCTTTGTGGATGTGCAAAACATCTACATGCCTTATGCCCAGCAGGGCAAGCGGGTCAATTACGAGGCATTGCGCAACTTTCTTCATCAATTTTATTGTGCGGATTGCAAGGAGATGAACCTCCAGCATATCACGGCCAATGCTTCTCAGGATCAGATTCCGGGTGGGACGGTGCTCTATCCGCATGCTTTTATCCCTTACAGTCGGGATAACGAGGGGCAAAAGAAATTCATCCTGGCCCTGGCACAGATGGGCTATCGGGTGATCACGAAGCCGGTGCGGGTGATGCCGGACGGGAGCAAGAAAGTCAATCTCGACATCGAGATTACGCTGCACATCATCAGCCAATCCCACCACTATGACGAGGTTGTATTAATCAGCGGCGATGGTGAGCTGACGCCGGTGGTGAATCATCTGGTGATGAACGGAAAGAAAATCACGGTGATTGGTCCGGAAGGGGCTTCGGCGCCCGAGTTGATGAAGGCGGGGCATCGGTTCTTTTATCTGTCGGACATTCCGCACATTTTCGACCAATGGGTGCCGCCCCGGTCGGAAGACAACAGCAATCTTGACATTGATCCCGAGACCACCAACGAGGTGGAAGACTTCTTTTAGTCGGGACTGCTTTTGAATCTCCTTCAGCGGGCTTCGATCAGTGCGCGCAGTTTTCGGAAGATGTCGGTGTTGTCGTAAACGCCGCGAAAGCGCTCGCTGCCCGGCCCGTAGGCAAAGACGGGAATGAGGTCGGCGGTATGGTGTCCGGTGGTCCACTTCAGCTCCGCTTCTCCGGTGGTGAGGTCACCGTGGGGGATGGCCAGGCCGCCTGTTTCATGGTCGGCCAGCACAATCACAAGCGTTTCGCCGTCTTTTTCGGCCTGATGGAGAACATCCTCCACCACGTTAAAAAAGTCGATGATTTCCTGCCGATACCAGTCAGGATGGTTGGCATGGCATGCACGGTCGATCTGGCCGCCTTCAATCATCAACACGTAGCCGTGTTTGTTTTTTGACAGCAGGCGATGGGCGGTATTCCACGCCATGAGGGAGAAGAGTTTGCGCCGGGCGGGCGGCGGCAAGTCCACGTCGGCCACCAGCGCGATGAGGCGTTTGCGGGAGGCATACACGATGCTGTCGGGATGGGTGATAATGTCATAACCTTTCCGCCGGAGTCGGCGATAGGTTTTAGCGGTGGGCAGCAGGTGGGATTCAAAAAATTTTCGCCCGCCGCCGATGACCACATCGGGCATGTTGTGCAGATATTGAACGGCAATGGAATCATACATCCGTCGGTGGGGCACATGGGCCACAAAGGCCGCCGGGGTGGCATCTACGACGGCGACGGTGGAGATCACGCCTACTTTTTTCTTATGTTTCCGTGCGATGTCGAAGAGATTGGTCAAGGGCCGTCCGGCCGAATCGACGCCCAGCATGCCGACGCGGGTCTTTTTTCCGCAGGCGAAAGCTGTGGCTCCGGCCGCCGAATCGGTGATAAGGGCGTCGATGGGGTGCACCGTCATCAGGCCGACGTCCGTAAAGCGCTTCAGCGGCAGATGGCCCCGCTTATAGATCCACCCGCCGGTGATCTGGGTGATGCCCATGCCGTCGCCGATCAAGATGACGATGTTTTTAGGTATCTTCTGACCGAAGAGGGTGGTGGTTAGAACAATCAGTAAAAAAGTCAGGCGTTTCATGTGAGGTCGATTTGTGCGATTAAACGATAGGTCTGGCCGCGGACGTTTTCCACGACGCGCTGAAATTCGAGGTTCAACATTACAGCACTCAACTCGGAAAGGGGCAATCCGGTGTTTTCTGCGATCTCATCCATGGAGATGTTGCCTTTTCGGATAAGGGCGCGCAAGATGGCGGTTTCGGCCGGCGATTCGGGTCGGTAGGGTGGGCGTCGGACGGCGTTGTGGTCTTTTTCCCATCCCATGACGGAGGCGATGTCGTCGGCGCTGGTGATGAGGTGGGCCATCTGTGTTTTGATGAGGTGGTGGGGCCCGGTGCTCATGACGGCGTCGGCGGGCCCGACGAGGGCGCCGACATCACGGTCGTAGGAAAAGGCCTGTCGGGCGGTGATCATGGCGCCGCCGCGCACTTCCGATTCAACCACAAGGACAAAGTCGGCCAGGCCGGCGATGATGCGGTTTCGTTGGGGGAAGTGGTAGCGCTCGGGGCCCTGCCATGGAAAAAATTCGGTGACGAGATCGCCGCCGTGACGGGGCATCTCTTCGGCAAGGCGGCGGTTTCCCGGCGGATAGATGTGGTCGAAGCCGTATCCAAGGACGGCGATGGTGGGCAAGCCGTGTTCGATGGCGAGGGTGTGGGCCCAGGTGTCCACGCCGTAAGCGAGGCCGCTGACGATCAGGGGCTGATAGGTGGCGAGGTCTTCCATGATGCGGGCGAGCATCCGGCGGCCGTAGTCGGTGGCGCGGCGGCTGCCCACTACGGCCACCACACGGCCGAAGTCCCAGATGGGACATTCCGCCCGATGAAACAACAAAAAGGGCGCATCGGGAATTTCCCGCAGTCGAAACGGATAGGCGTCATCCCATAGGGTGACCGCGCCGTATTGTCGGCGGTGGAGGTCGGCCAATATGCGTTCGACCTTCTTTCGGAGGTCGGGATTGTTGATACCTTGCTGAACAAGGGCGGCTTTTGCGGCGGGGCGCAGCTTGCCCTCCTGAATGGCCTTCATCACCCCCCGAGGCGTGCGGTGCACAGCCCACCATTTCCGCAGGGTTTCGTCGCCCACGCCCGGGGTCAGGAGCAGGGTCAACAAGGCTTCAAGGCCTTCCACACTCAGTGCCCTTCTTCGGGAAGGTAGAGGCGGTCGATGAGTCGAAGCGGCCCGGGGCAGTGTTCCTGGTGACAGTTTTCGCAGACGCGAACGAGCTGGTTATAGTTTTTCACCGAGGGATGCTGATAAAAGGCTTCGTAGTGTCGGGAAAAAGCTTCGGAAAAAGCGGGGAACATCGGCGAGAGCTGCATCCCCTCGGAAGGGACGCCGTCGGCGAAATCGAAAGGAAAACGAAAGGCGGCCAACGAATCGGCGGGCGCTTGTTGCATCAGCAGGCGGCGGAGGGTTTTCATCTCATGGACCCGCAGACGCATCATCTGATAGAGGCTGTCGGGCACTTGTGGCTCCTGGACATGGGATCGGGGGGGCGGTCCTGAACAATGCCACAGCGAACCGACCGCTATGGCCAGCAGCACCATTCCGGGCAGAAATCGGCTATTCCTGGTCATCGATCAACACGCCTGCGGCTTCGAAAATGGGGGTGATGATGTCGTCGGTGATGGCTGCGATTTCTTCTTCGGAGGCGCCGCGATCCTGCGCATAGTGACGCTGTTGGGCCACGGTGAGGGTGTCGAAATAGGCTGTGCCTTCTGCCACCACCGTGCGCCCTTCGATGTCTTTGGGCACGAAGAAGCCGTAGTCTTTGAAGATGACCCGCACCGAGTCGAGCCCGTCGGTGATGACCATCCAGCATCCTTTTTTCTTACACACCGCCGCCACTTCGCCGGTTACTTTGATATGATCGACCTTTCCGGCCTGTTGGAGGCGTTCCATCATTTGCGAGACGTTGACGGCGCCTTCGGGGGTGATGTGTTCGCCGCGCTGGATGTAGGCGGCTTCTTCGGAGGCGGCCTGTGGGGTATCAGCCGCTGCGGCATTTTCGGGTGAGGACTGATCTTGCGAAGCGCATCCGCCCCACAACAAGGCTACGATGGCGGCGGAGAGGAACCATTGTGTTTTCGTCATAGGTTCTTGGATTAAGGCATTTTCACGGGCAAAAGTAAAAAGGAAGCAGCGGTTCACTTGCGGGGGGGCTCCTTTCTTTTTCCGGTTGGTCATTTTCCGGGATGCAGCGGAATATCGAACGCCGAACACCGATTTTTGATTTAAGATTTTATTTTAACATACTCTCTTTGTTCTTAAATCGGCGTTCGTTC
>JALVCQ010000111.1 GCA_027009805.1 Bacteroidota bacterium | reverse complement strand
CTGGGTGGCGGGGTTGCCCGACGGGGTCTCGGCGGCTACGCCGCTGGGGGCCGCCGCCGTTCACGAACCGCTGGGATATTCCCTCTGGGAAATGGCGCTGGGCACCATTCCCGGTTCCTTCGGCGAGACTTCCTTTATTATGATTATGCTGGGGGCGATTATCTTGATTGCCACGCGGGTGGCCAGCTGGCAAATCATGTTATCGGTCTTCTTGGGCGCCACTTTTATGGGCCTGATTTACAATGCCTTCCCGGCGAATCCCTACATGGAGATTCCCTTTTACTACCACTATTTCATGGGCGGGCTGGCATTTGGTGCGGTGTTTATGGCCACCGATCCGGTGACCTCGTCGCGCACCGCCGTCGGGAAATGGATTTACGGCTTTCTCATCGGGGTGATCGCCCTGCTGGTTCGGGTGGTGAATCCCGCCTATCCCGAAGGGGTGATGCTCTCTATTCTGTTGATGAACGCCGTGGCTCCGCTCATCGACTATCTTGTCATTCAACGAAGCATTAAAAAACGTTTGCGCCGTGTCACGCGATAACACATCCTACATGCTCTTTTTTGCCCTGATGGTCACCGTGGTGGCCGGGCTGGTGTTGGCGGTGGCCGCCAACATGCTGAAACCCTATCAGGAGCGGAACATCAAGCTGGAAAAAATGGCCTATATCCTGCGGGCCGCCGGCTATCAGGAAACCGACTACGAAGCCGCCTTTGAGAAATACGTCAAGGCATATGCCGTCGATGAAAAAGGGGACGTTGTACTCAATGGCGAAAATGACCCGAAAGTCCGAGACCAAATCCTGAAAATCGACCTGCTGAAAGAGCTGAAGAAAAAGCCCGGACAGCGGCTGTTACCCGTATTCACATATCAGGACAATAAAGGAAAATTATACGTCCTGCCCATGGCCGGCAAAGGGCTCTGGGGGCCCATCTGGGGCTACGTGGCCTTAAAGGAAGACCTTAATACGATTGCCGGCGTGGTCTTCGACCACAAATCGGAAACGCCCGGACTGGGCGCGGAAATCACGCAGCCATGGTTTCAACAACAATTTGTCGGGAAGAAGGTCTTTGATGAGAAAGCACAACTGGTAGGGGTCACCGTCGTCAAAGGCGGTGCGCCCGACAACCATCCGCACGCCGTCGATGGCATCACGGGAGCGACCCTCACCGGCAAAGGCGTCTCCGCGATGTTTACGGAGTCTTTGCAGCTCTATCTACCTTATATCCAGAAAATTAAGGGACAAACGGCCTATCTTGCACCGGCTGCAATAGAGGCTCTCTCAATCTAAAAGAAACGCATTATGGCGAAGGGAATTATCTCCGTTATCCCGAAGCGGTATCGTCAGATTGTGGTCGATCCGCTCAGCGACAACAACCCGATCACTATTCAGGTGCTGGGCATCTGCTCGGCGCTGGCTGTAACCGTCCAACTGAAACCCGCCGTGGTCATGTCATTGGCCGTGATTGCTGTGACCGCCTTTTCGAACTTGATCATTTCATTGATGCGCAACACCATCCCGATGCGCGTCCGGATTATCGTTCAGCTGGTGGTGGTGGCTACGCTGGTGATTCTGGTGGACCAGATCCTCAAGGCCTTTGTGTATGACGTCAGCAAACAGCTGTCGGTCTTTGTGGGGCTCATCATCACCAACTGCATCATCATGGGCCGCCTCGAAGCTTTTGCCATGGCCAACAAACCGCTGCCTTCCTTCCTCGACGGCATCGGCAACGGCCTCGGGTATGGGGCCATCTTAATTGTGGTTGCCTTTTTCCGGGAATTGTTCGGCTCCGGCACCCTCTACGGCCATCATGTGGTGCCCGACTTTCTCTATCAATTGGGCTACGTGAACAACGGCATCATGGTGGTGCCCGCCGGTGCGCTCTTCACCCTTGGCATCATCGTGTGGATTCAGCGATACTTTACCAAATATTATGAAGAAGCCTGACGGCAAAACACACGACCATGGAACATCTGCTCAATCTTTTCGTTAAGTCGGTCTTTATTGAAAACATGGTGCTGGCCTATTTCCTGGGCATGTGCTCCTATCTGGCCGTCTCGAAGAAGGTTAAAACCGCTTTCGGCCTCGGGATGGCTGTCATCTTTGTGCTCACCATCACCGTGCCGCTGAACTGGGCCATCAAACATTTCTTCCTCGACCCCGGCGCGCTGGCGTGGATCTCGCCGGCGCTGGCCGACGTGGACCTCAGCTTCCTCGAGTTTATCATGTTTATCGCCGTGATCGCCTCGATGGTCCAGCTGGTCGAGATCGTCATCGAGGCCACCTCCGAAGAACTTTATAACGCCCTGGGCATCTTTCTGCCCCTCATCGCTGTTAACTGTGCCATCCTCGGCGGCGCCCTCTTCATGGCCGAACGAGAATACACTTTTTCCGAATCGGTGGTTTTCGGTTTCGGCTCCGGCGTAGGCTGGGCTATTGCCATTGTGTTGTTGGCGGCCATTCGGGAAAAAGTGCAATACGCCCATATTCCCAAGCCGCTGCGCGGTCTGGGCATTGCTTTCCTGCTCACCGGACTGCTGGGCATCGCCTTCATGAGCTTCGCCGGCATCAAACTCTAAATATCGAATGATGACCATCCTTGCAAGTCTGACCACCATCATCATCGCCAGCATCGTCATCATCTCGGTGGTGATTATCGGCCTCGTCTTGTTGATTATCAACGTGCGGAAGAAAATGTTGCCCTCCGGCGAGGTCTCCATCCTCATCAACGGCAAAAAAGAAATCACAGCCGAGCCGGGCCAGTCGTTGCTATCGGTGTTGGCCGCCAACGGCATCTTTTTGCCCTCGGCATGCGGCGGCGGCGGCACGTGCGCCATGTGTAAATGCCGCGTACTGGAAGGCGGCGGCGAAATCCTGCCCACCGAACTCACCCACATCAGCCGTAAAGAAGCCCGAGAAGGATGGCGGCTGGCCTGTCAGGTCAAGGTGCGCGGACCGATGAAAATCGAAGTCCCCGAAGAAGTCTTCGGTGTTACCAAAATGGAATGCACCGTCAACCGAAATCCCAACGTGGCCACCTTCATCAAAGAGTTCGTCCTCGACGTGCCCGAAGAGGTGGACTTCCAATTCGAGCCCGGCCAATACGTCCAGATCTACGTCCCCCAAATCCGGGTCGATTACAAAACCGACATCTGCCCCAACGTCGAAGAAGAATACCTCGACGACTGGCGCGCCATGAACGCCTGCGACCTCGTGATGGACAACGACGAAGAAATCTTCCGCGCCTATTCGATGGCCAACCACCCCGCCGAAGGGAAAATCATTATGCTGAACGTCCGCATCGCCCTGCCACCGTGGGACCGCGCCAAAGGCAAATTCCAGGACGTGCCCCCCGGCATCTGCTCTTCCTACATCTTCTCCCGCAAGCCCGGCGACAAAGTCACCGTCTCGGGCCCTTATGGCGACTTCCTGATCAAGCCCACCAACCGCGAGATGATCTACATCGGCGGCGGCGCCGGCATGGCCCCCCTGCGCGCCCACATCTTCCACCTCTTCAAAACCCTCAAAACCGACCGCAAAGTCTCCTACTGGTACGGCGCCCGCTCGGTCCGAGAAATCTTCTACGAAGAAGAGTTCCGAGAAATCGAACGCCAATTCCCCAACTTTAAATTCACCATCGCCCTGTCCGACCCGCTCCCCGAAGACAACTGGACAGGCCCCACCGGCTTCATCCATCAGGTGCTCTACGACCTCTACCTCAAAGACCATCCCGAACCCGAAGAGTGCGAATATTACCTCTGTGGGCCGCCGCTGATGGCACAGGCCGTCCTGGGCCTGCTCGACGACCTCGGCGTCCCCGAAGAGAATATCGCCTTCGACGACTTCGGCGGATAAGATTGCTTTTTCTTTTGGGCGTGCCCCCTCGCCTGACGGCTCGGGGTCGGGCCCCTCACGCGACGTAGGGGCACGGCATGCCGTGCCCCGCAGTAGGGGCGACGCATGCGTCGCCCCTACATACGGTGTTGATTTCAGAACACTGATTAACGAACGCTGATTGAAGAACAAAGAGGATAAATTAAATCAAAATCTTAAATAAAAATCGGTATTCAGCATTCGATATTCCCCCGCCCTCTAGGCCCCCTCACGCGAGACTTCCGCTCCCTGAGCGTAGTCGAAGGGTGCGGAAGGCACCAGAACATGCCCGCGTGGCTTCGACTATGCTCAGCCAGCGGGTGTATGTAGGGGCACGGCATGCCGTGCCCCTACGTGTGCATTCTCGTTTAGGGCCATCCATGGGGTAGGGGCGCTTTCCAAAATATTTCCCCCCTTCCCCAACTGAATAACTTTGCTCGCATGGATGCTGCCCCTTTTCGCAACGAATTTTTATTTAGCACACACTATCTGACGCACCTGCTGCCTTCCCGCCCCCAGTGGCATCAGGACGTGCAGGCGGCCTATCAGCGTCTGCGGGCGCTGTGGGATGACGTGCAGGCCCTCGACCCCGCCCGCCTCAACGAAGCCCAGCTCGAACAGTTCTGGATCCGCCCCCTGCTCGCCGACGTCTTGCAGTGGCACCTGCTCGCACAGGCGCAGACCCACATCCAGGGACGCAAACGCCTGCCCGACTATGGCCTCTACCTCAGCCGCGATGCCGTCCAGCAAGCCGTCAAACACCAGAAAGAAGACCCCGGGCGAACCCTTCAATATGCCACCGCCGTCGCCGAAGCCAAAGCATGGGACGCCGACCTCGACGTCGGAAGCCGACAGAATGCCACGCCCCACTTCCAGATGATCCACTATCTGACGTGGCTGCCGCCCGCCTACGGCATCCTCACCAACGGCCGACACTGGCGCCTATACGTCAAAGGCGCCAATGTGGGCGCCCGAACCTTTTACGAAATCGACATCATGGAGGCCCTTGCCGACCCCGAGGCTTTCAAATATTTCTATCTGTTCTTTCGCCGCGAGGCCTTCGAAGCCCGCGCCGGGCGGGAGCCTTTTATAGAGACGGTGCGGCAGGAAAGCCGCCGCTATGCCGTGGAGCTGGAGCAAGACCTGCGCCGCATCATCTACGGCCGATGGCTCGAACAGGCCGGCCAGGCCATTTACAAGGCCGTTCCCGACGCCGACCCCGAAGCCGTCTATCAGGCCACCCTCCTGCTGCTGTTTCGCCTCCTCTTCATCGGATATGCCGAAGCCCGACAAATACTCCCCGCCCGTGAAAGCAGCCCCTACTACCGCCACAGCCTCGTCCACCTTATCCGAGACATCAACGACCCCACCTACGTGGCCCTGCCTGCTTCCACCGCCCTCTTCGAACGCATCCGCACCCTCTTCCACATCGTGGACAAAGGCGAGCCCGCCATCGAAGTGCCCCCTTACAACGGCGGCCTCTTTGCCCCACGGCAGGGCAGCGACGACGCCTTCCACAGCGGGCGACAACTCCTCGAACAGATCCGCCTCACCGACCCCCACACCCGAGACCTCCTCCTGATGATCTTCACCCGAGACGGCGAACTGGTGGACTTCTCCACCCTCGACACCCGCCGCCTCGGCTCCATCTACGAAGGCTCCACCGAATACACCTTCCGCATCGCCGAAGAACCCATGGTCTGGGTGGCCGCCCCCGACGGAAACGAGTTCATCATCCCCGAAGCACTCCGTGAACCCACCATGAACGTCATCCGCCGATACCCGCCCCGAAGCCTCTACCTCATCCGACACGACGGCTCCCGAAAGGCCACCGGCACCTACTACACCCCCGACGCCTTTGTCGAATATCTCGTCCGAAAAACCGTGGACGAAACCCTCGCTCCCCGCATCCAGCAGCTTGAAGCCTTAAACCGCTCCGGCGAAGGCATTGCCCACGCACAGGAAGAATTTGACGCTTCCGCCCAGGACCTTCTGCTGGACGTGCGCATCATCGACCCCGCCATGGGAAGCGGACATTTCCTCGTCGAAGCCGTCCACTACCTCACCGCACGGTATATGGACCTCGCCGCCCAATATGAATTTACCGGCATCTATTCCGCCATCGAAGAACTCAAACAGGCCATTGCCCCCCATGCCATGGGCAGCCGCCTCGACGATGCCGCCCTGCTGCGCCGCATCGTCGCCAAAAGGTGCATCTACGGCATCGACCTCAACCCCTTTGCCGTCGAACTGACCAAGCTGGCCCTGTGGCTCGAAACCACCGTCCCCGGCGCACCCCTCTCCTACCTCAGCCACCACCTCCGACACGGAAACGCCCTCGTCGGATACGACCTCGACCGCGGCATGGACGAACTCCGACGCGCCGTGCACAGCAACCTCTTTATGAACCAGCTCGAAGACCGCCTCAAAACCCTCAGCCGGCGCATGAGCCGCATCCGAGACTTGCGAGACTCCACCGTGGACGAAGTCTATGCCTCCCAGAAAGAATTCCTCGCCTTCCTCCACGACGTCGACCCCCTCCGATTTCTCCTCGACCTCTACACCGCCGCCGACTATCCCGGCTATGAAGAACTCAAACCCCTCCTGCACGACGCCGACCTCATCCAGTCCATCCTCTTCGAAGGCCTCGAACAGGTGCCCCACACCGTGACCCAACGCATCCACCAATTCCGCCGACAGGTGCACCCCTTCCACTGGAAATTGGCCTTCCCCGAAGCATGGCGGCAGGGCGGCTTCGACGTCGTCATCGGCAACCCCCCATGGGACAAGGTCAAGCCCGAAGAC
Source organism: Bacteroidota bacterium (assembly GCA_027009805.1). Taxonomy (GTDB): domain Bacteria; phylum Bacteroidota; class Bacteroidia; order JAADEI01; family JALVCQ01; genus JALVCQ01. The sequence goes on along the minus strand of JALVCQ010000111.1, from coordinate 4,175 downwards.
CCCATGTTCTTCTCCCGATTTGACCCCAACTACCGCAAATACAACAAAAACCGAAAAGAAGCCCTCCGACAACGCATCCTCCAGCACCTGCCGCAAAAACAGGCATATGAACAATATTCCCGGCAAATCACAGCCTTTGCCGCCTACATCAAACGGGCCTACCAACACTATGGCAACGTGGGCGACCCCAACCTCTATCGCCTCTTCATGGAACGGGCTTTTCAGATGCTCCGAGACGGCGGCTTGTTCGGCTTCGTGGTGCCCGGCGCCTTCTATCAGGAAGATGGCTCCGCATCCCTCCGACGCTTCCTCATAGAAAAAAACGAACTCCTCGAAGTGCTGGGATTTGAAAACCGCGGCGTTTTCTTCCCAGAAATTCATAGCCAATTCAAGATCGTATTAGTCATTGCCCGCAAAGGCGGCACCACCCGCCAGCCCATCAAAACCTTCTTTCTTTCCCGACGGGCCGAAGACCTCGACGACCCCACCGCCCGCATGGACTACGACCTGACCCTGTTGAAAAACCTTTCCCCCCAAAAATGGGCCTTTCTCGAATTGCACAACCCGAAAGACATCCACATCGTCAGCCACTGCTACCAGCAATACCCGCCGCTGGGCGCCCCCGACCATCCGTGGAAGATCGAGTTCACAAACGATCTTCATATGACCGCCGCTCGCCACCTCTTCCACGAAGACGGCGGCGACCTGCCCCTCTACGAAGGCAAAATGATCTGGCAATTCCGCCACGACTGGGCCCCACCCCGATACTGGCTCCGCCTCGACGAACTCAAAGCCATCACCCGACGAGACGGCTCCCCCAAATTCCAGCTACCCGACGGCTCATGGCGATGGGAACACTATCGCGTGGGATTTCGAGATATTGCAAGTAGTACTAATATAAGAACTCTTATTACAGCCTTGTTGCCTTTTTCCCTTTCAGGGAACACAATAAACATTGAGAAGTTTCCTTATGTAAATATAAGTCAAAAACTTTTTTCTACGGGCTATTTCAACTCCTTCCTTGCAGATTACACCATAAGATTTTTGGCTCAAACCCATGTTAACCCAACTCAGATTCGACGCCTTCCTTTCCCTTCTTTATCCGAGGACGATCCGCGGCTGCGGCGGATTGCCGAGCTGTCGGCCCGGCTGGTGGGCTACACCGAAGCCTTTGCCGACTTGATGGCCTCCCTGGGCATGGACTGGCAAACAGACGGCATCCCACCCCGCTGCCCCGACCACCAGCAGGGACCCCTTTCCGCCGCCCACCTCCTCCCCGACACCTGCTCCGAATGCCGCCGCCTCCAATTGCAGCGCATCCGCCTGCGCGCCGAAATCGACATCATCGTGGCCCGAGACATCTTCCACCTCTCCCCCAACGAAATGGAACACATCCTCCACGCCGTCCGCGCCGGCAAAGACAAACCCAGCCCATTAAGAAATTACATGGAAACTTTGAAAGCGGAAATCCGACGGCAATGGATGGAAAGCAGCGCCCTGAAATAGAACAGCTTTGCGGTTAAGTTGGCAAACTGTTTTATTTGCACTGTTAACAATAACAGCAATAACGCCCTATCTGAGCAAGAGCCATACAAGAAAATAATTAAAATGTAAACGAATAAGAAAAAGCAACTATGGAAAGCGCTAAAATAATAGAATTAAAACGGCGATTTCCTAAGAGCGTTAAAGCCAACTCTCCAACCCTTGGTGAAGTTGAGTTTAAGTACATTTCATGGCGCTCTTTCGAGTTTTTTAGTGAACTATTCAAAAAGGCTATAACTGGAAAGGAGTTTCTTATTAAGGTGCTCCATCACCAATTGGAAGTCCCTAAGATCTCGTTGGAAGATTTTAGAAAGCTTCCAGTTGATGAGTTGATTGCCCTTGGGAAGCATTTTGCAGAACATGAAGAACATATACGGCAATATTTTAAGGAGACGTCCCAAGAACAATTTTATGCTCATTTTAGAAAAGCGATTGAAACATACTTTCAGAACCAACTCAAAAAGATACAATCTGCTGTCAGGAGAATCATTGAGCCCTATATTGAAGAATTGTATGTGGATAACAGTGCTGCGATTGAGAACTCCATAAAAATAATTTCTCAACAGTTAAAAGGAATCCAGTCTTCTTTAGAACCAATTGTCGAACATGTAAAACAACAAGTAGAATTTTGGTATGAATGGATAGAGCAAAATAGGGAAACATATGTTCGTTATATAAGTTTTTGGCAGAGATTCCAGGAGCAATATAATGAATCTATCAAGCAAGAAGCGGCCATAGTCTTAAAAAAATACAAGTGGCTTATTTCTCCTTCAATGCCTTTAAGCTTTGTGTATAAAGTAGCAGCAATTGGAACCAAAAAGGGAAATCAGCGTGCGAAGGTAAATAAACTGTTTGTTGATTACTTTTCATCTAATAACTTCAAGCAATTATCGCATCTTGTGAATGCATGGGCAACGAACAAAATGTTTAAATCAAGGATGAAAATTCTTAGGGATTGTGTATCTGTTATGAAAAATGCAAACCATAGGTACAACCCTTCCAATGTTGTTATTCCGGTATTAATTGCACAAATTGATGGGATTAGAATAAAATTTATGGAGCAACATGGATTATCTTTTAGGACTAAAGATAAAGAGTGGAAAAAGTTGTTTCGAGATCAAACTCTAAGTGATGCGTTGTTAGAAGCAGCAAATGACGTTTTCCTTGACATTCTTTTTCAGTCTTCTTTTCCGGGGAAGCCCTTAAACACCCCTTTTATATTCAATCGTCATAAGGTTATGCATGGTGAGTTTTTGACATACGGAAGGATTGACAACACAATTCGAGCATTTTTAATATTAGATTTTCTGGCAACTGTAACCAATCAAAAAATAAAACAGGTATAATCGGCTTTAATTCTAAGAATTGACTGCTTGCAGGCTATTGTGTCTTGTTTGGGTAGAAGAATATCCTTCCTTGAAAAAGAAGTGATTAGTGGAAGTGCTTGCGCGAAATGAATTTTATGGGATTACGCGACTTGCTTTCATTTTTTTACCGAAGGGCGGCGATCATGCAGCCCAATGTTATTCCATCCTCCCCATTACATAAGCCATTGCGACAGAGGCAAGAAGGAGAATACCAACCACCCTCGCCACTTTCCAGTTCTTCATTACAATAGGCAGCGTGGCACCAGCAATCATCATAGAATGAGCACCGACCGCATTCATTCTTTTGATCCCCAGCTTTTTAAAGCCATCGACCGTCGTCTGCGTGATGGTGCGTCCCTTCGGATCTCCTAAAATTTCGGTGTTGACATAGCGCGATGCTGCGCTGCTCATTGAAGTCAGTGAATTTTCCATAGATATTCTATTTTTCCTGATGAAACGGACACGCTCTTGTTTCGGTTCCTTTACGGAAAGATTTTTTACCCTTTGAGGATGAGCAGCCTGTTCATTTCTGATTTCTACAATTCCCGTTCGGTTTGGGTCATCTCGGCCCCCCAAAGGCCCTTCCCTGAGCAGCGCCGAAGGACGCGAGAAGTTCCGGCTCCCCCGCGGGCTTCGACTTCGCTCAGCCAGCGGGTGTATGTAGGGGCACGGCATGCCGTGCCCCGCAGTAGGGGCGACGCATGCGTCGCCCCTACATACGGTGTTGATTTCAGAACACCGATGAACGAATGCAGATTTAATAACAAAAAAGATAAATTAAATCAAAATCTGAAATCTTAAATCGGTGTTCGATATTCGATATTCCCCCGTTCCATCCCCGTTTACTCCGCCAGCAGCGTGTGCAAATACGCCGCCGTGAAGAGTGTGAGAAAGAGGATGCCCGCCGCGGCAATGGCCTGATTGACCCGGGAAGGACGATACCGCGGCGGCAGTTTCCGGATCAGCCATAGGTTAAGCACGGCAAAGACCGGCGCCGTGACGAAAGAAAGCGCCGTGGCCAGATCGACCATCCAGCGCATGGTGGATGCACTGAAGATAAGCAACAGCGCCCCACCGCCCACGATGAACAACCAGGCCGTGCGCCGGTGGAGCACCGTCAACCCCGCAGGTAACGTCAGTTGCCGCATAAAGCGCGGCATCACCCGCCCGAAGGCGTCGAGGCAGGTCAGCGTGGTGCTGAACATCGTCGTCAGGGCCGCCACCGCAATGATCAGGTAAGCCCCCTTGCCCAGAATCGCCGTGTAT
>JALVCQ010000110.1 GCA_027009805.1 Bacteroidota bacterium | reverse complement strand
CTTCAGGAGACCTGCGCCCATCCCATGTTGGCGCGTTCCTGTTCGAGATAGCGCACCAGCACCTGATGGCGGGGATGTTGAAGGTCGGGGTCTTCGCTGAGGATGGTTTCGGCGGTCTGACGGGCCAGTTCCATCAGCCGGACGTCTTCGATGGGGTCGGCGATGCGGAAGAGGATGTTGCCGCTCTGGCGGGTACCGGTGATCTCGCCGGGGCCGCGCAGCTTGAGGTCCACCTCGGCCAGTCGGAAGCCGTCGTTGGTTTCGGCCAGTGCCCGCAGGCGGGTGCGGGCTTCCGCCGACACCTTGGGCCCCCGCACCAGAAAGCAGTAAGACTGCTCGTCGCCGCGGCCCACGCGCCCCCGCAACTGATGAAGCTGCGAGAGGCCGAACCGCTCGGCGTTGATGACGGCCATGATGGTGGCGTTGGGCACGTCCACGCCCACCTCGATGACGGTGGTGGACACCAGAATGTGCACCTCGCCGCGGGCAAACCGCTCCATGACGGCGTCTTTCTCGGCGGGGCGCATCCGTCCGTGGAGCATGGCCGTCCGGTAGTCCGGCTCGGGGAAGAGCGACTGGATGCGCTCGTAGCCTTCCATCAGGTTGCGGTAGTCGAGCTTTTCCGACTCTTCGATGATGGGATAGACCACGTAAGCCTGGCGCCCTTCGGCGATTTTTCGGCGGATGAATTCCCACAGCTGGGGGAGGTGGCGTTCGGTGATGACGTGGGTGCGGATGGGCTTACGACCCGGCGGCATCTCGTCGATGACCGAGACGTCGAGGTCGCCGTAGAGGGTCATGCTGAGCGTGCGGGGGATGGGCGTGGCGGTCATCACCAGCACGTGCGGCCGAGGGGTGTATTGCTGCCACAGCCGCGCCCGCTGGGCCACGCCGAAGCGGTGTTGCTCGTCGATGACGGCCAGCCCCAGTCGCTGAAACCGCACGCCCTCCTGAATGAGCGCATGGGTGCCCACTACAATGTGGATGCGGCCGCTTTCGATGTCCCGATAGAGTTCCTGCTTTTTGCGGGCGGGCGTGGCGCCGGTGAGCAGCTCGATGCGGATGGGAAGGCCGAACAGCATGCGGCTGAGCGTCTGAAAGTGTTGCGTGGCCAGAATCTCCGTGGGGGCCATCATCACGGCCTGATAGCCGTTATCGATGGCGGCCAGCATGGTGATGAGCGCCACGACGGTTTTCCCCGACCCGACGTCGCCCTGCAGGAGGCGGTTCATCCACGTGCCCGAGGCGAGGTCCTGCCAGATTTCCCGCAACACCCGCCGCTGGGCGCCCGTCAGTTCAAAGGGCAGGTGACGCTTGATGAAGTCGTGCGTGAAACTGCCCGGGGCGTTGATTTTTTCTTTTGAAAAGATGATGCCTTCCCGCTGCTGTCGGCGCTGGGTGCGGGTGGCCGCCAGTTGCCACTGAAAGAAAAAGAGTTCTTCGAATTTGAGCCGCTGTTTAGCAATGTCAATTTCTTCCATTGTGGCCGGCTGGTGGATCATCCGCAGCGCTTCCCGCCGTCCCACCAGTCGGAGCGAGCGGCGGACGTAGTCGGGCAGGTTCTCGTCGATTTCATCCCGCACCTGCTCCCACACGCGCATCACGGCTTGATGAAGCTGCCGCGGGCCCAGCCGCATTTTGCGCAGCTTTTCCGACGAAGGATAGATGGGCACGATGCGGAGGTGTTCGGTGGTTTCGGGCCCGGTGATCAGCGTCATCTCGGGATGGGGAAGGGTCGGGCGGCGCCGGTAATAACTCACCCGGCCAAAGGCCAGATATTCCTGGCCCACTTGCAGCATCTTCCGAATCTGCGCATGGCCCTGAAACCATACCAACGGCAGCGTGCCCGTCTTGTCTTCCAGCAGGCCCACCAACCAACTCCGCTGCCGCCCGCGCTGGTATTGAAGGCTTTGAAGGCGGCCCCGAACCTGCACGTATTCTCCTTCGGCCTGCACCTGCCGCAGCGGCGTAATCTGCCGCCGGTCGATGTAACGGCGCGGGAAAAGCAACAGCAGGTCCCGAAAAGTGGTGATGTTGAGGTCTTTTGCCAGCACCTCCGCCCGCCGCGGGCCAATCCCTTTGAGATATTCGATGGGCGTGGACAGCCGCGGTGCCTTTCTCACCGGGCCTCCTCGGGACGGCGTTCCTTCCATTGAACGGTTTCTATCAGGCGGTGCACGTCCGCATTCAAAAAGTCGATGATGGGCTGCAGGGAGTCGCGGTTGATTTCGGTTTGAAAATAGAGGGCGCCGCGCAGGTAGTGGCGGGTGCTGTCGGTGACGAAAAACTGAATGGCCGTAGCAGTGTTGCCTTCCAGATAAAAATACATCCCAAACACGCTGTCTTCGGGGCGGCGGATGACCTTCTCGTCGATGCGGAGCGCTTTTACCGTGTGTTTATACACAAATTCAAAAGCATCGCGGGTATAGGCGCGCAACTGCTCCCGGCTTTCGACCGGCTTGTAAGTCAGATGAAGCTGCGACCGATAGGGCCGAAAATGAAGGTTATACCAGCAGGGCTCGGCATCGGCGTCGGTGTCGGGTGTGAGCACGGCATAGGCGGGAATGTCAAACGCATAAGGGCAGCCCGGCGCCTGCACAGGCCGGTAGGCTTTCGGTGGATAGCTCACCCGTGGATAGCCCCGCGGACGCGGCGTCATCGCGGGTTCGCAGGCATGCAAAAGAAGCGCCGCGCCAAGGAGGAAAAGAACAGTCCGTGGCATCATTCAATGGAATTAACCAGCAAGATCTGGATGCCGGCAAGGATGAAGATGAGACCGGTGATGCGGGACAGCCACACCAACCAATGGGTCTTCATCAGGTGGCGAATCCGCCGGGCACCCAGAATCTTGAGGTTGTCGGTCAAAAATACGGTGCCCACGATGCTCGCAATGAAGATGCTGCCTGTGCTGAAATCGTATCCGTATTGCAAACGGGCCAGCGAAGAGGTGGCCAACCAGAAGGCCAGCACGAAAGGATTGAATACATTCAGCGAAACGCCTTTGATGA
>JALVCQ010000109.1 GCA_027009805.1 Bacteroidota bacterium | reverse complement strand
GGCCCCGCCGCTACCGGCGGCCCAGCCCCCGACTCGCTTACTACCTCAGCATGGGCGTACCCGGGCTGGGACAAGCCTACGCCGGCTATCCCGGCGAGGCCGTTCATTCGTTTTTACTGGTGGGCTCATTGGCCTCACTGACGGCTTATCTGGCCTTCCGATATTCCCTGTTCGATGCGCTGGGAAGCGCCAACTGGGCCGTTCGCTACCTTTACGGCGGCGCCAATAAAGCCGAAAAACTGGCCGCCCGGCGCCGCAACCAAAAACGAAAACAGCTGTATGAAAAAGTGCTTCGCGAGCTGTATGCTCGCCCTTAGCCTTACCGCATTCGGTCAGCCGGCGGCTTATCTGACGGGGTTGAGCAACCCGCCCTGGGAGCGCTACGCGCTGGTGAACGCCACCGTTATCACGGCGCCGGGAGCTCCGCCTCGTCGGATGACCCTGCTCATCGACGAGGGCGTAATCGTCCGGATCGGTGCCGACAGCACCGTCCCCGAAGGATATCGGCGGGTGGACATGCATGATAAGTGGCTCTATCCCGCCTTTGTGGACATATACGCACCCATCCCGCCGGCGGTGAAACCCGCCGGCCACGGCAGCGGGCCGCAATACGGCCCCGCACGGAAGGGCATCTACCCGTGGAACGATGCCCTTCATCCTGACTATCGCTATGTGGAAAACCTGCCCCCGCCGGCCGATCGAATGCAAAAGCGCCGCAAGGGCGGCTTTGCCGTGTGGCTCCCCCATCGGGCCGACGGCATCATCCGGGGGACCGGCCCGCTGATGGCCGCCGTCGATCAAAAACAGCTTCATCGGGACATCCTCTCCGAAGACGCCGCATGGTTTCTTTCCTTTTCAAAGGGGGCGTCCCGTCAGAGCTACCCGTCCTCGCTGATGGGCGCCATCGCCCTGCTCCGCCAGACCTTTTATGACGTGGATTGGTATCAAAAAGGCGGGATGCGGGAAGGGAAAGACCTGGGATTGGACGCCCTGATGCACATCCGCCGGAAGCCCGCCGTTTTCGCCGCTTCCGACATTTATGACCTTCCACGCATCCACCGGCTGGGACAGGAGTTTGGGATGGACTTTATCATTCAAACCGATCTAAAAGCCTATCAGCTCCGGGACTGGCTTCGGAAAGTCAAGCCGCGGCTGATCATTCGGCCGGCGCTTCCGCAGGCCCCTGACGTGGAAGATCCGCTGGGGGCCGAGCTGGTCACCTGGGCCCAACTCAAACACTGGGAACTGGCGCCGTGGAGCCTGTCGCTCATCCATCAGACGGGGGCGCCGTTCGTATTGACGATGGATGGCATGCGCGCCGACTCGTTTCTGCTGAGCATTCGTCAAGCCGTCCGGCGGGGTCTGCCGGCGGATGAAGCCCTACGGGCGCTGACGACCCGCCCCGCGCAATGGATGAATGTTTCTGATAAAATCGGCACCCTCGAAAAAGGAAAACAGGCCCATATTCTGGTGGCCTCCGGCGACTTGTGGAGCGACACCACCCAGCTGCTGGGCCTGTGGGTGCACGGAAAACCCTCGATATGGACCGACGAAGGATGGGATGACACCCGCGGCACGTATGCCCTCACCATCGATTCCGAAACCGACACCATCCAGATCGCCGGCCGGCGCACGAAACCCAAATGGAAAGTCAAACCGGCTGCTGATTCAGCCTTTCATGCCATCCGACACGGGTGGAAAAAGGCGCAGGTTCACTTTGCCTATCGGCGCCATTCGGCGCTGTGGCGGTTTTCAGGATATTACCGTAAGGGCGTATTTCAGGGCAAAGCCTTCGACGGCAAGCAATGGCACACCTGGGAAATGAAACGGAGCCGGGGTCCGCAACCGGCAAAGCCCGACACCAGCCGGCTCGATACACCCGACTTTTACATTCCGTATCCATTCACAGCGCTGGCCCCGCCCAAACGGCCGCAACCCGAACGCATCCTGTTCAAAGACGCCACCGTCTGGACGGGCGATACCATCCTTCCCGCTACGGACGTGCTCATCGGCGATGGGAGAATTCTTGACGTCGGGAAAAACCTTTCCGACCGGAAGGCACAGGTAGTCGATGCCGCAGGCCATCATCTCACCGCCGGCATCATCGATGAGCATTCCCACATCGCCATCAGCCGGGGCGTCAATGAAGGCAGCCACCCGGTCACCGCCGAAGTGCGCATCGGCGACGTCATCAATCCCGCCGACATCAACATTTATCGCCAGTTGGCCGGCGGCGTGACCACTTCGCACCTCCTCCACGGGTCGGCCAATCCCATCGGCGGCCAGACGGCCCTGATCAAGCTGCGATGGGGGCAAGACGCCGAAGGACTGAAATTTAAGGACAACCCGCCCTTCATCAAATTCGCCCTGGGCGAAAACGTCAAACAATCCAATTGGGGCGACCGCTACACCATTCGCTACCCGCAAACGCGGATGGGCGTAGAGCAGATCATCGAAGACGCCATGCGGCGGGCGCGGGCCTACGACAGCTTGCGGAAACATTCGCCGGAAGACCGGCCGGTACGGCGCAACCTGCGGCTGGAAACCCTCGCCCAGATTCTGCACGGACAGCGCCACATCACCTGCCATTCCTACGTGCAAAGCGAAATTCTGATGCTGATGCGGCTGGCGGAACACCTCGGCTTTCGCATCAACACCTTCACGCACGTGCTGGAAGGTTATAAGGTGGCGCCGGAGCTGAAAGCCCACGGGGCCGGGGCGTCCACCTTTTCGGATTGGTGGGCCTATAAATATGAAGTCATCGAGGCCATCCCATACAATGCCGCCATTCTGACGCGGATGGGGGTAACGACGGCCATCAATTCCGATGATGCCGAGATGGGGCGGCGCCTCAATCAGGAAGCGGCCAAGAGCATCAAATACGGCGGGCTGACGCCGGTGCAGGCGTGGCAGTTGGTCACGGTCAATCCGGCCCGTCTGCTTCACATCGACCATCGGGTGGGAAGGATTCGCAAAGGCTATGACGCCGACATCGTATTGTGGAACGGTCCG
>JALVCQ010000108.1 GCA_027009805.1 Bacteroidota bacterium | reverse complement strand
CGGAGGCGGCCGCCGGCGTCGTATTCGTAAGTGCGGTAGGCGCGGGGGATGCCGTTGAAGTAGCTGATGGTGAGTTGCGTGGGGCCGTGGGGGCCGTAGGTGTATTGATAGCGATAGCGGATGGTGGTGCGGGGGCTTTCTTTGACGGCGGTGGTGAGGTTGCCGTGGTCGTCGAAGGTGAGGGTGGTGGTGCGGCGGATGCCGGCGGGGCGGAGCGAGTCGGCAATGACGCGGGCGTAATATTCGGTGATGACGACCTTTTTGGGGATGGCGTGCAGGTCGAAGCGCTGGTAGTCGGGCTGGTGGAACTGTCCGCTGCTGATGAGGGCGGCGGATTGAGACAGGAGGGCGGGCGCATTGAGGAGGAGTGCGCCGAGGAACAGAAGCATCAGGCGTTGCATACAGACAAAGGTAAAGAAGCTGGATGATGGAATGTATGAATGATGAGAAGAGGTAGGGCGTGTGTGTTGAATCTCGCCCCCTGGCTGAGCGGAGCCGAAGCCACGCGGGACCGCGATGCCTTCCGCACCCTTCGACTACGCTCAGGGAGCGGAAGAGGGCGAAACAGGGAGCGAAAGGGGGGGGCGGAAGGTTCGCGTGAGGGGCCCGGAGGGCGCCGAGCCGCAAGGCGAGACGGCCCGCCGCCTGCGGGGTGGGGTTTGTAGGGGCGACGCGTGCGTCGCCCTATGGGCGTCCGCGGGATGGGTTGCGTAGGGGCACGGCATGCCGTGCCCCTACATGATGCGGCGGCGGGCCGAGGCGAACAGCCGAGCCCGCAGGGGCCCGACCCGAAGGCCCGTCAGGGCCGAAGGGGCACGCCCAAAAACAACGATATCGCCCGTCCGCGGCATCCTGCACGGTCGGTTGCGGCGGGATTAGTTTTGCGGAAATTTTGAAGCGGCGATGTATTACGACAAGCAGGATAAGTTTCTGGGCACGGCCCTGACCTATGATGACGTGCTGGTGGTGCCCGCCTATTCGGCGGTGATGCCGCGGGAGACGGATTTGTCCACGTGGTTGACGCCGACCATTCGGCTGAACATTCCGTTTTTGACGGCGGCGATGGACACGGTGACCGAGTGGGAAATGGCGGTGGCCATTGCCCGGGAAGGCGGGCTGGGGTTCATCCATAAGAATTTGCCGATTGCCGAGCAGGCACGGCAGGTGCGCAAGGTGAAGCGGGCCGAGAGCGCCATCATCCGGGAGCCCGTAACGCTGAATGAGGATGCCGTGGTGGGCGATGCGCTGCATATCATGGATGAATACAACATTCGGGGCATTCCCGTGGTGGATGATGCGGGGCGGCTGCGAGGGATTGTGACCAATCGGGACCTGCGCTTCGAGACCGACCGGCAGCGGCCCATTCGGGAGGTGATGACGCCGTTGGAAGCGCTGGTGGTGGCGCAAAGTGGCGTGACGATGCAGGAAGCGGAGGAACTGCTGCGGGAGCATAAGGTGGAAAAGCTGCCGCTGGTGGATGATGCGGGTCGGCTGCGCGGCCTGATAACCTTTCGGGACATCAAGCGGCTGATGGAATATCCGAATGCGTGTAAGGATGCGCACGGGCGCCTTCGGGTGGGGGCCGCGGTGGGCGTTACGCCCGATGTGCTGGAACGGGTGGAAGCGCTCGTGAAGGCCGGGGTGGATGTGGTGACGCTGGACTCGGCGCACGGCCATTCCAAAAAGGTGCTGGAAACCATTCGGGCGGTGAAAGATGCCTTTCCGGAGCTTCCGGTGGTGGGCGGCAACGTGGCCACGGGGGCGGGGGCGCTGGCATTGGTGGAGGCGGGCGCCGATGCGGTGAAGGTGGGCGTGGGGCCGGGCTCGATTTGCACCACGCGGGTCATCGCCGGCATCGGGATGCCGCAGTTGCAGGCCGTCTATGAGGTGGCGCAGGCGTTGAAAGACCATCCCACGCCCGTCATTGCCGACGGCGGCATCCGTCACACGGGCGACGTGGTCAAGGCTATCGTGGCAGGGGCCGACACGGTGATGGCGGGTTCCATCTTTGCGGGTGTGGACGAGTCGCCCGGCGAGACGATCGTGTATGAGGGGCGGAAATTCAAGACCTATCGCGGGATGGGCTCGCTGGAAGCCATGAAAGAGGGCGCCGGCGACCGCTATTTTCAAGACCCGGAAGAAGCCATCAAAAAGTTAGTGCCCGAAGGCATCGTCGGGCGGGTGCCCTATAAAGGCACGCTCTCGGAAGTCATCTATCAATATGTGGGCGGCCTGCGGGCCGGCATGGGCTACACGGGCAGCCGAACCATCGACGAGCTGAAGCGGCAAAAGTTTGTGGTTATCACCAGCGCCGGCGTGCGGGAGAGCCATCCGCACGACGTCTCGATCGTGCGCAGTGCGCCCAACTACCTGCCCTGACGATGGCCTCCTTCGACCTTGCTCGGGGATGGTTTTTGATGCGCCCGCCCGGCGATGTGGGCTGGCAATGGTATGGCGGCGAATGGAAGGAGACAGACGGCTGGGCCGAAGGGCCGCTGCTGAGCCACTGGCAATCGGGGGAAAAATGGCATCTAACAGGCGCCGAACAAGAAGGGTTGGAGGCGTTGCCGGTGATGCGGACGGGCGGTGCCCTGATCGATTGGAAGCGGGGACGGGCAAGCTGGCATTACGAGGACTACCGACAGGCGGTGGAAGCGGCGCAGGCGGCCATGCAGGCGGGCACGCTCGAAAAGGTGGTGCTTTCGGTGGCGTGGGAATATCCGTTGCTTTCGGGCGGGATGGATCGGTTGCAGGCGTGGGCTTCGGCGGCGGCGGCCCGGCACCCCGAGGCGCTGGTGTGGCTGGCTTCGCTGGGCAACGGCATCGTGTGGGGCGGGGCCACGCCCGAGCCGCTGTTGCAGTCCGACGGGCGGCGCTGGCAGACGGTGGCGCTGGCAGGCACGCAATTCGAGGCGGCCGCTTTTTCGGGTAAAGAACATCGCGAACACGACAGCGTGGTGCGGCACATCCGCAGCCGCCTTCAGGCGGAAGGCGTGCCGTTTGATGAGGGGGAAACGGAAGTGG
>JALVCQ010000107.1 GCA_027009805.1 Bacteroidota bacterium | reverse complement strand
CGTCGGGCGGCGCGGGACTATCCAGCACTTCCTGTATGGAGGCGTCGGCGCGGGCCATGACGAGAAGGGCCTCCCGTTCGAGTGAACCCCGCGGGGCAGCCGCATAAGCCGTTTCCAGCAATTGCTGAAAGACGTCATGAAAGTCTTCCGCCTGTTCCGCCGCCCGCAGTTGTTGCAATAGGGGCGGCAGCACCTGGTGAGGTTGGTAGTATCCCTCCGAATCAACGGCGGGCGTTTTCTCAAACAAAGGGGCAAAATAGGGATGGGCGCGAAGCCGTCGTAGGAGCTTGACGGTGATCATCCCGGGCGGGCCTTCCGCAGCGCGCAGCCGCCGCAACAGCATCAGGAACGCCGGCGCCGGCGTATATGGCAGGGGCAGACCGGCGGTGATATTGACCGGTAGGGTTGCAGGCCACTCCTTGACCAACCGTTCCACCATGTCGTCGGCGGGCACGATGACGGCGGTGGCCTCGTCGGCGTGGTGTTCGGCCAGGTGGGTGGTGAGCGCGTGAAATTGATAGGCCCGGGACGGGACCTGATGAACGGTCAGCGTGGGATGTGGAGCCGCTTCCGATGGTGACGGAAGGGCGGGCGGGAATTTTTGGAGGATGTCGGCCATGCGGCGGCTGCCGGTCATGAAGAGGCGTTCGAGGTCCAGGTAAGCCTTGGGGATGTTCCAGAAAAAGCGCGTCTCGGTGTGTTGCTGGAAAAAACGCCAGACGGCTTGCTCGGCGGGGCGGAGCAAATCGAATCCGACGAAGGCGACCAGCGGCGGCAGGGCTTTGAAAACGGCGGCGGCATGCTCGGCCGTGTGGCGGGCGATCATGCCTTCATAGGCATAGCCCGCTTCGGTGAGGCGCCGGCGAAAAAGGCCGTAAAGCTCGGGCATCTGCCGCCAGAAGTGCAAAAAATGGTCTTTGATATGACGGGCCTGATGGACGGACGTCCAAAACTTTTCCAACACTGCCAGCGCTTCCTCGTCGGCCGAAAATTCGGCTTTGATTTGTTGCCAGTCGTAGGCCGTACGAAACAGGCGGTCGGCATCCGCCATCGAAAAGTCGATTTCTTCGATGTCGTCGAGCAAGACCTGTCCCCATCCGGCAAAGTGGGTGAAAGAGAGGTTTTCCTGTCGGCTGACGCTCTTATAGGTTTCAAACAGGGAAAGAAGCAGCGTTTCCCGCGGGGCGGTGAGCCAGGGGGTGTGGCTTTCGAGGAACTCCGTCCAGACGTAACAGCGGGGGGTGTGTGCGCCCGGCGGTGCCAACCGTTGCCATTGGCGCAGGAAAAACAGACGGGCCCGCTTCGACGGGAAGAGCACCACGGCCCGATGGTCGATGCCTTCTTCGTGAAGCGCCCGGGCCGCTTGTTCTAAAAAAGCGGAAGAAGCGGTCATCTCGGGTCAAAAATCGGAAACGGCGGCGGAATCGGGAGGCAATGCATACATGGGAAAACGGCTCAAAAAAGAGGTGCGTTACTTTGCGGGTCTTATCAGCCTGTGTATGAAGCGAGCCCGCCGGGTTATTCAGTATGTGGTTTTTCTGATCGTGGGCGTGTTGCTCCTTTATTGGGCGTTGCGGGGCATCGATTTGGCGCAGGTAAAGCAATATGTGCTGTCGGCGGATTATCGGTGGGTTCTGGCGGCCCTTTTCGTGGCGTGGGTCAGCCATGTATTGCGGGGGTGGCGTTGGGCATTGCTGTTGGAAGGCATCGGCTATCGTCCTTCGGCGGCCATGGCCTATCATTCCTTGATTATCGGCTATTTGATGAATATGGTGTTTCCGCGGGCCGGGGAGGTGACGCGCTGTGTGGCTTTAAATCGGCTGGCCCCCATTCCTTTTTCGACGGTGTTAGGGTCGGTGTTGGTGGAGCGGGGGTTGGACCTTCTTTTTCTGGCCGGTTTGATCGGACTCAACCTATTGCTGGAGTTTGACTTGTTGATGGGCCTTGCCGATGAGCTGCATCTTTCCATGCCCACGGCGACCACATGGTTGTGGCTGGTGGGTGGAGTTGTCGCAGCGGCTTTATTTCTCTGGTGGATGTTCCGGCGGTTTCGAGGGGCTGCCTGGATGCTTGCCGTTCGGGAAAGGGTTCGCCAATTTGTGCGGGGGCTGGCCACCATACGCCACGTGCGCCGGCCGTGGTTGTTCTGGGCACAAAGCGCCGCCATCTGGGCCCTCTATTGGCTGATGACTTACCTGCCGCTGAAAGCCTTTGACTTTTCGGCCGCTCTGTCGCCCGTGGCCGGCCTGACGGTGTTTACCATCAGCAGCGTGGGATTTATCATGCCCGTGCAAGCCGGCATCGGCACTTATCATTGGGCCGCAGCCACCGCCCTGGGACTCTACGGAATTCCCTGGGACAAAGGGATGACGCTGGCGCTGGTGATGCATTCCACGCAGATGTTGCTGATAGTTTTTTTAGGCGCCATCTCGTCGGCATGGTATCTTTACCGCCTGATGCAACGAAAAAAACATGACCGCTCCGCTGGAACGCCTGCATCGTAAAATCGTGATGCATCGACCAGCCGCCTCCGAAAAGGCGGCGCGGTGGCGGCGGGATGGCGAAAAGGTGGTTTTTACCAACGGATGCTTCGACCTGTTGCATCGCGGACACATCACCTATCTGGCCGAAGCCGCCGCCCTGGGCGACCGCCTCATCATCGGCGTCAACGACGATGCCTCGGTGCAACGCCTCAAAGGACCGCAACGCCCCATCCTGCCCCTTGAAGACCGACTCTTCCAGCTGGCGGCGTTTTTCTTTGTGGATATGGTGATCCCTTTCTCGGAAGACACGCCTTACGCTCTGATCGAAGCGCTGGTGCCCGATATTCTGGTCAAAGGCGGGGATTATGCGCCCGAGGCGGTGGTGGGAAAAGATGTCGTGGAGGCACACGGCGGCCGGGTCGTCATCATCCCTTTCATAAAAGGATATTCCACCTCCCGGCTGATCAGCAAAATCCAACAACACACGCGGCTTCCCTAAAAAGCTGATTTTTGCATCATTCAATATCGTGATCCATGGGATTTCTCGTCCTGAGCATTTTATGCAATGCCCTGATTTACCTGATCTTTCGATTCATCGGCAAGCAATACAAAAAACAGCCGCTTTTCCCGGTCATTGTAGTCAACTACTGGACGGCGGCGGCGATCTCCCTGGTGGTCTTTTTGCTGACCGAGCCGTTCCGCTTTCCCGCCGAAGCGCTGGTCTATGAGCTGTCGGTGGTCATGGGGGTGTTGTTTGTCAGCGGATTCTATTTTCTGGGGCGAACCACCCAGGCATATGGTGTGGCCAGTGCCAACATCATTGTGCGGACCTCTCTGATTATTCCCGCCCTCTTTTCCATTTTTCAATATGAAGAGCCCATTACCAAAGGAAAGGTGGTGGGGATCTTTCTTGCATTGTTGGCCATCTTCTTTACCATTCGAAGGACGCCCCAACGGTCATCCACCGCCCGCAAAGCCCTCGACTACGCCATGGGCGCTTTCCTGACGGCGGGCCTGATTGACGTGGTCCTGAAGCTGATTCAAAATGAGGTGTTGGAGCCCACGAACGTCTCCCCTACGGTGATGACGTTGTTTATCTTCGCATTTGCAGCGATTATCGGGACTTTCATCCTCGTGGCGTGGGTGGGGACTTCCTCGCTCACGCCCACCGTCATTCGGCAGGGCGTCTTTTTGGGCGTCGTTAACTTCGGCAGCATTTATTTCTTTTTGCGCCTGCTCGAAGACGCCGCCATGCAGGGCAGCATCCTTTTCCCGCTCAACGGGGTGGCCATTGTAGTGCTTTCGACCCTGCTGGCATGGTTTGCACTGGGAGAATTGCCCCGCGGCAAACAGTGGACGGGCATTATCCTGGGGCTGTTGGCCATTGGGTTGTTGGCGGGGGCCCATGTGTTCGGAATATGAAGACCGTCGAGAAGCCGGGGCATGCGCTGGTGGAAGACCGCAAAAGCAAGTTTTACGGCGGCGTTCATCCAGCGGCCGCGCCTGCCGAGGTGGAGGCCGTTGTGGCCGACTATCGGGCCCGCCATCCCAAAGCCCGCCATGTGTGTTATGCCTATCGGCTGTGGACACCGGACGGCGCGGCTGAACGGGCCTTCGACGCGGGCGAGCCGCGTTTTACCGCCGGGCGCCCTATCTTGAATGTACTCCGGCGGGAAGACGTGGTCAACGCCGTGGCCGTGGTGGTGCGCTATTTCGGCGGCATCCTACTGGGTAAAGGCGGGCTGATTCGGGCATATGGCCGGACGGCCCGTGAAGCGCTGGAAAATGCTGTGCTGACAGCCTTTCAGCCGAAAGTTATCGTGCAAGCGGCGGTCCCTTTTGCCATGTTGCCCACGGTGGAACGCTTCCTCCAGCGGATGCAGGTGCGGGTGATTCAGCGCGCCTTTTCGGCGCAAGCATGCCGCTTCGAACTGGAAGTGACCGACCAACAGCAAAAGCCGCTCGAAGATTATTTTCGGCGTCATCAACTGCCTTATGCCGCTGGCTCATCGCTGGAAAGCCACCGACCGGATTGAGGTCTGGATGTGGCACATCGTGGAACCGGAAGAAACCCTTCGGGCGGGGCTGGATTTAACGCCGCAGGAAGAAGCCGTTCTTCGGGCCGTCCGGCACCCGCGCCGCCGACGGGAATGGCTGGCGGTGCGATGCCTGGCTTATCGGGCAATGGGGCTCCCGACCTTGCATTATGATGCCGGCGGCGCGCCTTACGTCTCCGGAAAGTGTATCTCCATCAGTCACACCGATGGATGGGCGGCGGTGGCTGTTTCCGATTGGCCCGTAGGGTTAGACATCGAGCAGGTTTCCGACCGAATCGAACCGTTGCGGGATCGCTTCCTGACACCTGAGGAGCAAGACCTCCTGCCGTTTCACCGCCCGGCTGCCGACCTGACCCTGCTATGGACGCTGAAAGAAGCCACCTACAAGCTCTCCCGCGGCGCCGTACCCGCCTATAAATCCCAAATCCGCGTGTGCTCCGTCAAGGATTTGCGGTCGAACATCCTGTTTCACGACGGCCCGGAAACGGCCGAAGCCGCCGGAAAGAGCATTCTCCTTTCCGACAGGCTAATCGTGTCGGTGGTGTGGCGGAACGATCAAAAGGCATAAAATGGCCGGAAAACCCGAAATCTTCTCGGCCAGGGGAAACGACGTGCTACAGCAGTTCATCGAACGCACCAACCGCTGGGGCACCCAACGGCGCCCTTTCCTTTTTGTGATTGACTATGAGATGCAGCGCCCATGGGCGGCCCCCCTCGATGAATTGCCTCCGGATGTGGTGTTCCGCATGCCGCCTGACGCTGCGGGAGCACCCACGCCGACGGTGGATTTTCAGTTTGAGCCGCACCCCATGCCCTTTGAAACCTACGGGGCCGCTTTCGAACAGGCCATGCATCACCTGCAACGGGGCGACACCTATCTGCTCAATCTCACCTTCCCCACCCGATTAACGACCAACCTGGACCTCCGGACCATGTTTCGCATAGCTCGGGCTCCTTACAAACTGTATTTTCAGGACCGGTTTACGGTGTTTTCGCCCGAGTGTTTTGTGCGGATAGCCGACAACATCATCCGCACGTTTCCCATGAAAGGAACCGCCCGGGCCGATGACCCCGCTGCCCTTCGGGAAGTGCTCGATGACAACAAAGAGCGCTGGGAACATGCCACGGTGGTGGATCTTCTCCGAAACGACCTGGCCATGGTGGCCGCGCACGTGGAAGTGGTGCGATACCGCTACCCGTCTCGGGTGTCCACGCATGCCGGCGATTGGTGGCAAATCAGCTCCGAGATTGCCGGCCGGTTGTCACCCGATTGGCACCATCGGGTGGGATCGCTGTTGGTCCGCCTGTTGCCGGCGGGCTCCATCAGTGGTGCTCCAAAGGCCCGCACCGTGCAGATTATTCGGGACATAGAAAAGCAACCCCGCGGCTGGTTTACCGGCGTCTTTGGGGTGTATGACGGGCGGGGATTGGAAAGCGCTGTCATGATCCGGTATGTAGAACGTCGCGGAGACGGCACCCTCTGGTTCCGAAGCGGCGGTGGCATTACGGCATACAGCCGAGCCGAGGCGGAATATCGGGAGATGATACAGAAGGTGGCCCTGCCGCTGTGAGGGGCTATTCTGATTCCCACAGATCGGGAGACAGGACAAACGCCCGCACGGTAGGGCCCTGCGGACAGACCAGCAGAAAGCGTCCCGCCGGGTCGGTCACGCCCACCGGCGGCGCCGTGGTCGTGAAGCGTTGCATTTTGACCACTCCTGTGGGGGTAACGAAACAATAGGCATGGTCTGCCAGCCATATTCCAATCAGCTGCTTGCCCTGTCGGGAAAACACCCGGGGCGGGGCCAGCGCCGTAGTGTCGAGCGGGACGGCCCACCGCCGTTCCCATTTCTTCGAAAATGCGAGCAGCGTCTTGCCGTTGATGACCAGGTGGGCGATCCCGGCCGTCGAAAGGCTGTGCGGCGGCTTCATCAAAAACATCGGAGCCTGCGGCGTAAAAAGGGGCCGCCGCTGAATTTTTCGGGCAAATGACACCTCCACCACGGCGCCCGTCGTGTCGATGCAGTAGGCATAGGAAGCCGCCGGTGTGCGTCCCAGATGAATCTGCCAGCCGGTGGCGGGCGGGTGGGGAGTCTCTCCTTGAAAAGTGATTTTTCCCTGCGGGGAAATAAAGTAAAACCGGCCGGCGGAATCAGCTGCAAACACGCGGCGAATGCCCCTCAGAGAAAAATAACGGAGGGGCGGCATGAAGGGACGCGACAGCCGCAACGGTGCCCATCGGGGAATGGGGCGACCCGTCAGATAATAGGCGCGAAGGCCCTTACGGGTGGGCACGACATAAGCCCGCTTGCCGAAAAAGGATGATTGCGGAATGTAACGCCATCCCGGGCGGGCCGGCTCAGGCAATGGAATCGGATACTGCGCCACGTTGCGCCCCAGACGGTCCACTAAAAAGACTTTCCGAGGTGTGAGCAAAAGATGCTGAATCTTCCGGTTGCGATAATAATCGACGCGCAGCGGAGGGGCGATGAGCTGTCCGCCGAGGTCCCGCTTCCATTGTAATTGCCCGCGGCTCGAAAGCACCGTGAGCGTGGTGCCGGAGACAACGCCGATTTCCGGACGTTGTGTTCGGTAATTGTAAAGGCGCACCAGCGGGTCGGTAATGGGGCTGTCCGTGGTAAACTCCCACGCCAGTCGGCGCCCTGCGCGCCGCGCCGCTTGCCGGGGCAGGGAGTGCCATGCATGAAAAGCGGTGTGTCGGCCGTTGCTGTCGGTCGGCTCTACAAGGAAATACGTCCCGACGGCGCTCCACAAACGTGGCTTCTGCTTTTCCCCATCCGTCGTTCGCGGATTAAAATACATCATGACGTGAAAGCTGTCGGGCAGCAGGGCCTGCCAGTATAAAAAAGTGGGGTCTCGGCTCAGGACATTCCCGAAACGGATGTGTCGGTCAATGCGGCCGAGCAGTGCCGCTTCCCGCCCCATGACCAGACAGCCCGCCCACCAGCCGACGTAAACGGTGTCGTCACCAACAATCATCCGGCGAAACGACGGCGGCAGCTGAGACGGCCTGTCAATGCGCCATGAAGGTTGCCCGGCGATTTGTTCTTCCCACGTCACCGAGTCGTAAGAAGGATAATACATGACACTGCGCGTCAGGTCTTCGGAGACCATGCCGACCCATACCCCCGGAACGTTGTTCATCAGCGAGTCGAGCCCGGGCGGAACGGCATAGTGGCGTATCTTGTCGGCGGGGTTAACGATAAGGAGGGGCGCATCATAGGGAATGCATCCGGCGGGAACTTGCATCAGCGCGGGAGAGCGTCGCAGCCGCCGAGGAAAGGCAATGCGTCCGTATCCTTCCCATTGCCCGCCCCGACGACGAATGCGATAAACGCCCGCCGCCCCCGTAGGCGTGAGGAGAGGCCGTAAGGCGGGATAGTGTTCTCGGGCGAGCATCAGGACTTTATCCCACTGTATCCATCCCTGCGCCGGCTCAAGGGCGGGCACCGGCGCCCGATATGCCGTGTCGTCAAACGCCTTGAAGGCCTCTTCCAGAATCTGTCCGCCGCTGCCCCACAGTAAATAGCCGTGATCGCGGGCGAACGCCCATCGGGTGTTACCGCGTTGAACGACGTAAATGGTCCGCCCCGCATATTGATAGCGGCGTTGTCGCCATCCCTGTTCGGCGGAGAACCGGTTCAAAACACCGGCAATCGGCGGAGCGCCCGCACAGATGATGAGTTGATGCCAGACGCCTCTTCCGTAATAATGATGACTGACCCAGCAGTCGGCGGAGTTACTGACAATTCCCCCGATAAGAGAATCCGGCGCCAACGGCTTCCAGCCGTGGAGGTCCATGAGCGGCCGAAAAGGAATGTCCGACCCGAGCGGTGTAGCGGAATGATGTTCCACCAACAGGGCCGTCCGGGCAAAGTAGTGAGCGACAGGCGGTTGTTTCTTCAATTTAAGCAAAAGATAAAGGTAGCCCGTCCCCACCACCACCATCAGGAAGACTAAGATGTAAAGGAGCGTGCGGAATTTCATGTTTTTACGGGAAACAGACCCCCTACTTTTGCAGCCCAAAACTAATGAACCGATGGACCGATACGAAAAAATCCGCCAATATCGACAGGAAACCATGGCACTGATGGAGGCGGGCGCCCTGCTGGGTTGGGACCTCGAAGTGATGATGCCGGCTAAAGGCATGAAGGCCCGATCGGCGCAAACCGCTATGATTGCCCGACTGATACACAATCGGGAAACCGCTCCCGACTTCTATGCCCACATCAACGAAGCCCTCGAAAAAGAGACGCTGTCTGAACGGCGGCGGCGGAACCTGCTGGTGCTGAAAGAAGAGATCGAAAAAGCCCAAAAGCTGCCCACCGACTTTGTGGAAGAGATGGAGCGGCTGGTGGCCGAGTCGTTTAAGGCGTGGCACACCGCCCGCAAGCGTTCCGACTTTTCCATCTTTCAACCGTATCTGGAAAAGATCGTAGCCAAAAATCGGGAAAAGGCCGAACTGCTGGGCTATCAGCACCATCCTTACGAGGCCTTGATTGATGCTTTTGACCGGCAAACCACCGTGCCGTTCCTCGACCGCGTCTTTTCCGAAGTCAAAGAAAAATTGACGCCGCTGGCCCAAACCCTGATCGAGCGGTTCAGCGAGCCGCTCTCATGGCCCGATGGCATGACCTTCCCCGAAGACAAGCAGATCGCGCTGGGATGGCAGGTGTTGAAAGAAATCGGCTTCTCGCCGGAGGTGTTGCGCCTCGACCAAGCGCCGCATCCGTTCTGCACCAGCATCGGTCCCAACGACATGCGCATTACCACCAAAGTCGATCCGGCCAACTTCACCACCGCCCTATTCAGCACCATGCATGAGATGGGGCATGCCTGGTATGACTTTCACGCCCTTCAAGACGAAGACTACGGCCTGCCGTCTTCTTATGCGGCTTCGCTGTCGATTCACGAATCGCAGTCGCTTTTCTGGGAGAAATATGTGGGCAAATCGATGTCGTTTCTGGAAAGCCATTTCGATGATCTGGTGTCATATTTTCCGGAATTGAGCCGCCTTTCACCGATGGACGTCTTTATGCGCGTCAATCGGGTCTATCCGCAGCCCATCCGCATCGAGGCCGACGAGGTAACCTATCATTATCACATCATCGTGCGTTACGAGCTGGAAAAAGAGCTGATCGAAGGCAGCCTGGCGGTGAAAGACCTGCCCGAAGCCTGGAATGCCCGCTACCGGCAATATCTGGGGCTCGACATTGCCAACGACGCCGAAGGCGTGTTGCAGGATATTCATTGGTCGCACGGCACGCTGGGCTATTTCCCCACCTACTCGCTGGGGGCCTTTTATGCAGCGCAATTCTATGCCACAATGAAGCAAAGCCTCGATGTGGCGGGCCTTATCCGGCAGCGAAATTTCGGTCCCATCCTCGAATGGCTGAAAACGAACATCCATCAACACGGTGCGTTGTATCCTTCTTCGGAGCTGTGTGAGCGGGTCACCGGCAAGCCGCTTTCGCTCGATCATTATCTGAGTTATATTCGGGAGAAATACCGGCACGTGTTGCCCGTGGCGGCATCATAGCAGCGGATGGAACGGCGGCTGGGCCTGATTGGCGAACCGGTGGCGCATTCGGCCTCGCCGGGGCTGTGGCGGCGGCTTTTTGAACAATGGGCGCTGGCGGGGCGGTATGCCTATCAGGCCCATCAGGTGCCGCCGGACGGACTGGAAGCCTTTGTCAGCTCAGTTCGTCGCTCGCCTGAATGGTGGGGATTTAACGTCACCATCCCGCACAAGCGGCGCATCATCGATTTTCTGGATGCACTGACGCCTGCGGCGGCGGCGGTGGGTGCGGTCAATACGGTGAAGAAGGTGGGCGGACGGCTCATCGGTCACAATACCGACGCGGTGGGGTTCGAGCGGAGCCTGGATGGTTGGTGGCCGCGGCTGGCGGGGCGCCGGGCGTTGCTGTTCGGCACGGGTGGGGCGGCGGCGGCGGTGCGATGGGTGCTCGACCGGCGTGGAGTGGCGTATCATCAGGTGTCGCGGTGGCCAACAGCGGAGATGCTGGGCTACGAAACCCTCTCAGCGGAACGCCTTGCAGCATATGGATGGCTCATTAACACCACGCCCTGCGGCATGGCGGGTTATGGACCGTTGCCGCTGCCGGCGGACTCACTTACGGCGTTTCACATTATCACGGATTTGGTATATCGTCCCGCCGTGACGCCGTTGATTCGGGCGGCGCTGGCTGTAGGCGCCCCGGCGATGAACGGCCATGCCATGCTGCGGGCGCAGGCCATGGAAGCCGCCCGCTTCTGGGGCATCTTGCCCGCCTCGAACGAGTAAAATGAATGTAGAGATACGGTGTGTCGCGTCCCTGCATCCCCCGCTGGCTGAGCGGAGTCGAAGCCCGAGGGGGATGGGGTTCCTTCCGCACCCTTCGAC
>JALVCQ010000106.1 GCA_027009805.1 Bacteroidota bacterium | reverse complement strand
TCTCTTGCATGATTCGCTGTGGCGGGCGGGTTCGGGCGGTCGGTATCGTTTTTCGTATCGGTATTCGGACACGCTGGGTTGCGCAAATGCCGACACGGTGAGCGTGGAAGTGGTGTCGGCGCCGGAGGTGTCGGTGGTGGGTTATCCGCGCTTTGTGTGTGATGCGGAAGGAGTGGAGCTGAGCAGTTATGTGCGGTCGGTGTCGGAGGTGCGTTGGCGTTCGGACGGCGGTGGTGTGTTTGACGACACGGCGGCCTACACGGTTCGCTATAGTCCGTCGGATTCGGATCGGGCCCGCGGGGGTGTTCGGTTGGTGTTGGTGGGAGCGGGTTATCCACCGTGCGGCGTGGACAGTGCGTCGGTGTGGGTGGCGTTGTATCGGGGTCCTCGTGCGGCTTTTTCGTCGGATGTGCGTTCCGGCTGTGCGCCGCTGGCGGTGCGGCTTCGGGATCGTTCGGTGGCGGGGGATGGTTCGATAGTTTCCCGCTGGTGGCGGGTGGGGGATACGGTGCTTCGGGGCGATTCGGTGTTTGGGTATGTGCTGGGTGCGTCGGGCGTGTATGCGGGCGGTTTGGTGGTGGCGGACAGCCACGGCTGTCGGGACACGGTGGTGTATGCGGATTATTTTCGGGTGCACCCTTCGCCGCGAGCGTCGTTCGAGGCGGTCCCGTCGCTGGCGGTGTGGCCGCGCCGTCGTATCTGGTTTTACAATGGGAGCGAAGGCGTGGACTCCGCCACAGCCTTCTCCGTATGGAATTTTGACGATCCGGCGTTGCCGGGCGGCGGCTGGGACACGGCCTGGGACACGCATCACCTGTATGATGACAGCGGTTCGTTCCGCGTGGGCCTGTGGGTGCAGAACCGCTGGGGGTGCGTGGACAGCGCCTTCCGGACGGTGTGGATTGTTCCGGGGTTGCAGGTGTATGCCCCGAATGCATTCACGCCCAACGGTGACGGGTTAAACGACCGCTTTCGGGTGGTGGCCTCGGGCTTTTCGGCGTTTCGCTTGCTGATTTATAACCGCTGGGGCCAGCTTATCTACGAGAGCACCGACTATGGCACGCACGGCTGGGACGGGACGGTGGACGGGATACCGGCGCCTACGGGCGTGTATATGTGGGAGGTGGTGGTGCTGGACCATGAGGGTAAACAGCATCAGGTGTCGGGGATGGTGCATCTGGTGCGGTGATCCATCTTCGCTCCTTGCGCCTTCCCCCTTCCCCTCCTTGCGCCTTCCCCCTTCCGCTCCTTGCGCCTTCCCCCTTCCGCTCCCTGAGCGGAGTCGAAGGGTGCGGAAGGAACCCCCATCTCCCCGCGTGGCTTCGACTACGCTCAGCCAGCGGGGAATGGTAGGGGCACGGTATGCCGTGCCCCTACGGTATCCGTCACCTCGATCAATGAATGAAACAGATGACCCCACTGAGAAAGAAAATCCCCTTATTTTGCCTGTTTCTTCACCGCAATCACGCCGGCTGCTATGCCCCGAAAGGTGCTCATCACCCAATCCAACTACATTCCGTGGAAAGGATATTTTGATGCGATGGCGTTGGTGGATCTCGTCATCCTGTATGATGATGTGCAATACACCCGCCGGGATTGGCG
Organism: Bacteroidota bacterium; assembly: GCA_027009805.1. GTDB lineage: Bacteria > Bacteroidota > Bacteroidia > JAADEI01 > JALVCQ01 > JALVCQ01. The sequence goes on along the minus strand of JALVCQ010000106.1, from coordinate 1,448 downwards.
CAATCGCAACTGCATCAAGACGCCCGCCGGCCTGAAATGGTTGTCTATCCCCGTGGCGGTGAAGGGCCGCCCCCGTCAGGCGGTGAAGGACGTCCGCATCGCCGACCCGCGTTGGGCCCGCCGCCACTGGGAGACGCTGCGCCACGCCTACCGCGCGGCCCCCGCATTCGCCGAAGTCAAAGATTGGCTCGAAGCCCTATACCGCACCGCCGACGACACTTTCCTCTCCGCCCTGAACCATCGTTTCCTCTCTGCCATCAATGACTTTTTAGGCATCCGCACGCCTATGCGCTTCTCGATGGAGTTCCAGCTCGAAGGCGACCGAACCGGGCGGCTCGTTCATCTCTGTCGGCAGGTGGGCGCCACCGACTACTACACCGGCCCCGCCGCCCGCGCCTACCTCGAAGAAGATAAGTTTGCAGCAGCGGGAATTCGCGTGCATTACCTCGATTATTCGGGCTATCCCGAATATCCGCAGTTGCACGGCCCGTTCGAACATCACGTGTCGATCGTGGACTTGCTTTTCCACACCGGAAAACAGGCCCCCCGCTATATGAAATACGTGCAGTGATGCTGTTGCGCCCATTCACAAAACGCCCCGGATGACGGCTGCCGATATCCCCTTTACGCGGCCCTGCCTGACCGGCAAAGAGCTGACTTACATTGCCGAAGCCGTCCGCAGTGGGCGCCTGGCAGGCAACGGCCCCTTCACGAAGCGCTGCCAGCGCTTTTTTCAGGAGCATTACGGCTTTCATCAGGCCTTGCTGACATCCTCGGGCACCGACGCCCTCGAGATGAGCGCCCTTCTGGCCGACATAAGCCCCGGTGATGAGGTTATCATGCCGTCTTACACCTTTGTCTCTACGGCCAATGCTTTTGTGTTGCGCGGCGCCCGCATCCGATTTGCCGACTCGCGGCCCGACCATCCCAACCTCGACGTCGAATCCCTTGAAGCGCTCATCACGCCCCGCACGAAGGCCATCGTCCCCGTCCATTACGGCGGCGCGGCATGCGATATGGATGCACTGACCCACCTAGCCCGCCAACACCACCTGATGGTCATTGAAGACGCCGCCCAGGCCGTCAATGCATTCTATCGGGATAGGGCAGGGCGGCTGCGCCCGCTGGGCGGCATTGGCGAGCTGGCTGCCTTCTCTTTTCACGAGACCAAAAACGTCGTTGCCGGCGAAGGCGGCATGCTCATCGTCAATCGGACTGAGCTGACAGCGCGGGCCGAGATCATCTGGGAAAAAGGCACCAACCGAACCGCCTTCTGGCGCGGCGAAGTCGATAAATACGAGTGGATCGACGTCGGCTCATCGTTCCTGCCTTCCGAAATTGTGGCCGCCTTCTTGTGGGCACAGCTCGAAGGAATGGATGCCATTCAGCAGCGCCGCATGCGATGGTGGCAGGCCTATCACGAACGCCTCGCACCCCTCGAAGAAAAG
>JALVCQ010000105.1 GCA_027009805.1 Bacteroidota bacterium | reverse complement strand
CGATAAATGATGGTAGTCTGATATTCATCGAGCGGGGCACCTTCGGGAATTTCCATCAGTTGGGCGATGTTGTTGCCCGGCCGATAGGGCCGAAAGTCGATGATGGCATCGCAACGGAAGGAATAGTAGTTCATCGCAAAAGCCACCGCCGCCGTGATGAGCGTGATATACACGGCCCAGCGGGCATTGCCCAACGGTCGGATGTGTGCTCGCCCGCGCCACAGAAACAGCGTAAGCACCAGTAACACCACGTCTTTGAGGAACGACTGCTCGGGCGTGAGCTTGATGGCATCGCCAAAACAGCCGCAATCCTTCACGGCGTTAAACAGCGCCGAATAGCCGGTGAGAAAGGTGAAAAACACGATGAGCAACACCAGCAGCCCCGTGGTCAGGACAGGCACAAATCCCATGATGATGGCAGCGCCCAATGCCATTTCGAGCGTGTTAAAAATGATGGACAGGAAAGGCGCCAGCCCGTCCAGTCCGCTGAGCCCGAACACTTCAAAATATTCTTCTAACTTATAGGCCAGTCCCCACGCATCCACCGACTTCACAAACCCCGAGAAAAGAAACACCCCGCCCACCAGCCAGCGGGTGAGCCACAACAAAACCTTACGCATGACCGTCGTGTTTGAGCAAAGCAAAGATGGCGTAGTTGATGATGTCGATGAGGTTGTCGTGAATGGCGGCGGTGGGCCGCTGGGCCCGCTCCGACGTGAGCATCGTTTTGATGCGCATCAGCTTCGCCAGGATCATATCAGCGAAAGAAGCTTCGAACATCTCCCGCCATGCTTCGCCGTAGTCGTGGTTTTTACGCTCCATGGTCTGATAGGCTTCCTGCACGTAGCGGTGATAGGGCTCGCTGATAGGCATGGCGTCGGCTTCCAGCCGGCTTTCTTCGTCGGCGGTCATGTGCAGGCGAATCAGTGCCAGAACGGCATAGTTGATGATGGCCAGATATTCTTCCCGGATAGGGTCTTCCACTTGCTGGGTGCCGCGCTCCTGAATGGTGCGGATGCGCCGCACCTTAATCATGAGCTGATCGATGAGCGAGGGCAGGCGGAAAGCCAGCCACGAATGGCCATACTGGCGCCCCTTTTCCGTAAAGATGGTTTCGGCTTCTTTGATGTATTGAAAATACCGGCTTTTCAGCGTCTCCGGCTCGTGAACGGAAGTCATGCAGCGAATTTACCGTTGGCTTGCAACGGCTCAAAAATAGCGCATGGCAAACATCCCGAAAAAGGGCCCCTTCCGACGGGTGTAATTCCATTAGGGGCATTACCTTTGCCCCCTGATTTCCGGACCCGTAGCTCAACTGGATAGAGCATGTGACTTCGGATCACAAGGTTGGGGGTTCGAGTCCCTCCGGGTCCGCTGTCTTCTCTGGGCGTTTTGTTGAAAAAGCGGGTGGGGTTCGACTATTGCCTAAAAAACCGCGCCGTCCGGACTTCATCGGGAGAAATCAGCTGGATCAGGTAAGGCCCGGTGGGCCAGCCTGCCGTAGAAAAGTCGTCCGTATAACGGCGGTGGAGGATTTCCTGTCCTTGCATGTTAAAGACCCGCAGGATGCCGCTGCGGTCGTTGAGGATGCGGACGCGGCCGGGTTCGGTGGCAATCCGTAAAGGTGCAGGGTGGGGGCGGGTGCGCGGAAGCGATGTGACGGGTGAGGAGAGGGACAGTTGCCACAGGTTTACCGAATAGGCGGGCAACGTCCATGTGTGGCTTGTGCCGGTGAAGGCGGCCTTATTCTGCGCAAGCGTCACGCGATGGTTGGTCGCACCGGTGAGGGAGGCGGTCAGGAGTGAGTCGGCCTGCCATCCGATGGGAATATGGATGGTTGCAGAATGCGCGGCTGTATCTCGATTGATGAGCAGCAGGCTGATGGTTTTCCCGTTCTGGGCCATGCCGCCGTAAATGGTCAGGGCATCCACGGTGAGGGTGGTCCAATTGTTTTTTTCTCCCCAGGGGATGGTCATCGATGGCATGGTGCTGACCTGCGGCGCAAAGACCGCCTCGCCGAGGGCCGCCATCGTCAGGGTCATGGCAATGCCTTCTGCGCCGAGGTAAGCGGTGTCGGGCCCGCCATTGCTTTCCCGAATGTGGATGAGGTGGATGAAATTGTTGCCCGTGGCCATCAGTCCGAAATGGTCGGCGGCCAGCAGGTGCAGCGAGTCGCGCAGCGCTTCCTGCACCATGCGCGCCCAGAAATCAGCCACATACAGGCCGCCGGCAATGCCGTCGAAAGGATGCGGATTCGGGCAGTCGTCGCACAGGGCGATGTTCCACTCGGTGAGGCTCAGCGGCAGCGTGTCGGGCAGGCCCCATTGGGCGCTGCGGTCTTCCCATTCACGGGAGAGGGATTTCAGTTGCCCCACCTTGAATTGGGCCGTATAGGCCGCCGGCCGGTAATAGCCGCTGTCGAGCATGGGCTTTGTGAGCTTGGAAGCGTATTGATGCACGACCATAAAATCGGGCGGATGGGCGGCAAAATCGGCGGCGAAGCCGGGAAGTGCCGACAGCTCAGGCGTAATTTTCACCGTATAGCCCACTTTGATGGTGGGGTCGGCGGCTTTCATCGCATCCCGAAAAGCAAACGCCCCGGCATGCCCCACGCTGTGATATTCAATCAACACCACGTCATAAGGTTGCAGGCCGCCTACGGGGTGCAGGAACACGCGAACCGAATCCCACGAGTAATCTCCCGCAGGCAACAGGTTTGCCGGGCGGGCGATGCTGTCATACAACGCGCCCGGGTTGGTTTGCTGTTGCGCCCATTGAAAGTCCACGTTTCGGGTCAGATACACCCGCACACCTGCCGGGTCGGACGTGTCGAGGAAAGGAAAAGCCACGGCGATGGTGTCGGCATTTCGGGAAGCGGTATAGGCTTTCAAATGGCCCAGAATGGCTGTTATGGGGGTGAGGCCGCCGATGACTTCGACCCATCCCCGCCGCCACAGGCTTCCGCCGTAGTAATACAGGCTGTCGGCATGCAGGCGGGTGGGCGAATCGATGACTACGCCTTGATAGCCGAAGACGGCGTCCTGATGTCCCAGCCACGACCACGCATAGGTCCACGGGTCGGTCGATTCGTTGCCGATTTCCCAGAGTTGAAAGCGAAGGGCGGCGGCATCCCCCAGGAGGCTGTCGCGGGCGGCCCGATAGGGTGGGGTGGTGTCATTGCAAAAACGCACCCATTCCGCCGCCTCCGAAGGCGTCCCGTTGCCGAAGTTGACTACCATCTGGAGTGGCACGGAGCGTTGTTTCCAGTAATAGTCGATGGCATTGGGGAAGTTGAGCAGTTGCGTGTCTTGCAGGTGCGCTTGCCACCGGTAATTATTGGCCCGATTTCCGAAGGGCCAGCGGATGATGCCGGGCTTTAATCCCGAGATATAGGCCGGAGCATTGACGGCCCGCATCCAGTCCATCTGGGTGGTGGCCGCCTGGTTATAGCCCTGCCAGAAGGGCCGGACGGCCTGCGTATCGGGCACAGCGGGCAGGGTGATCTGCACCTGGCCGTGCAACCACGCTGCTGACAGCGCGGTCCATAGGACGACGAAAGAAATCTTATGCATGGGAAATGTAAGGTAGAGGTTCTACAAATATGACGTTTTAGGGCCGATTTTGTTTAAAATGTCGTATCTTTACATTGCGGTTTCCCATATAACAGATAACCTTGAACCTTCCCCTCAAGAAAGCAGTCAGACCGGCGGTTTGGGGCGTGCTGCTGCTGTTGCTGTTCAGCATCCCCCAATGCAAGGTAAGGGATATTTCTCTTTTTTCTTCTTCGATGAGGGAAGATTCCTGTAATTATTTCCCGCCGCATCTGGCCAAGACGCCTGATCCGGTTCGGCCGCCTTATCATTATCGAAGATTGTCCAATGGGCTGGAAGTGCTGGTGTTGGAGTATCCCCACGTGCCGATTGTCATGATTGGCTTCGGGGTCAGAGGCAGCTCTTTTGTGGAAGATTCACAAACAATCGGCTATTCTACCTTGGTGATGAATGCCCTGTTACAATCCAATGCTGTGTATCCCACAGCCGATGTGGTCGATATGCGAATCCAGCAATTGGGCATCATGTGGGTAGATTATTTTTTACGGGATGCTTCATTGCGGGCAATGATAATGCCGGCTACGGAATACCATGCGGGGATGCACTTGCTTTCTGCTTCTCTCAAGACACCAAAATTTGAAAAAAAAGAGATTGAACATTATGCCAGGGAGGCAGCGGGGTCGATTAAAGATTGGCTTGCAAGGCCTACCCTTCAATTGTATCGCGCCGCGCTTGATCGCCTTTACGGAAAACAAAGCTATAAGTATATTACCTCTCTTCCTGAGCAGATCGCCCTGATGTCGGATATTAATGAAAAGTTGAAAGAATTCTTCCTCAATTATTACAGGCCGGAGAACGCAATGCTCGTTATTGGGGGGCGAGTAACAGCAGAAGATGCATTTCAAACAGCCGAAAAGTTCTTGGGCGATTGGTCGCCGCCCCCCTCATCCGCTGGTGTATTCAATTGTATGCCTCCTCCCTCAGTACCCCATAATCTTACATTTCTTAAAGTATTGCCCTCGCTGTCCACAATAGAGTATTTTCAGGCATATCAAGGGCCGGGAATGATCAGCAATTGGAAAGAAGTGTTCAGCCTGTTAATTTTCAAAGAATATGTGAAATCATCTTTTTCGAGATTGCGACATGTCATGACACATTGTGGAATGGAGGATTTATCGGTCAGATACTCGCCGGGGCGGGTGGGGAGCCCGTTTGTATTTCGATTGCAGATTCAAGACAGCAGCGTGACTGAGCAGGCTGTTCAATGTCTGCGTCAAGAAATTCAGCGGATGGACTCGCCCGGCTATATTACCTTACAAGCGTTTCTGGCAGCTAAAAAGCGGGTAAAGATCTCCATGCAAACGACGATTGATGATTGGCAAGCGTGGGTGGATAACATTACAAGGTTCTGGGGGGCTTCCTCACTCGATTATTTCTTGAATTTTGATCGATATGTAGATTCGGTGTCTTTGGCGGATATGCGGCAGACTATTCGGAAATACTTTAAAGAAGGCCATTGGGTGGGCGGCTTGGCGGTTCCCGTATATTACGAGAGGCTGAAGCATTCTTCTTTTATTCAGGATGTCAAATGGATTGCCGATTATCGCTGGAAAATCCCTCCGAAAACCTATACCATCCCTCCCCGATATGAAAAAGATCTCGACGCCATCGTTTTTCTGATGGGGATTAATCCTCACAAAAAGCTGGTGATCCGAGGAGAAGGCCCCGATGTAGAGGTGTTGCTGCCGCTCATTCGCGAGGCCGTTTCCCGTCGGGGATGGGAAAAAAGAATGAGGTTTCCTGTCGTCCTTATATCCCAGCCCCAAAGAACGTCCCAGAACCGGATTGAGTTTGAAATGGTCGATACAGAATGAGCAAGCGTTTTGAGAAATGAAGAAAGAATGATGAATTGTCGGCTTATTATAATGGTATTATGGGGGTGGGGGATGGGCCCTTTTTTTATAGGAAATGCCCAGCCTCGACATTCAGCAATGCCCCGGGATACTGTGATTAACGGCGTAAAGGTTATTTCGTATTCACTACCTATTCATGTAGCTTCTACGGCCATCGGGCATACAAAAGGGGCCGTATTTCGAACGCCGCCTCATCATGGAGGAATCGGTGCATTGGTGGCCGCTATGATTGTAGAAAATGCGCTTCCCAGACAACCGGCATTGAGCGCCCAGAAATTTTTGGCTCGAAATAATATTGAACTGGGATATGAGGCACATTATGAGTATATCTTGTTTTATATGCGGTATGTATCATCCTATCAAGATTTAATGGGGCAAATAAGCCGAGACCTTTTTATTTCTCCCTCCTTTGATAGTAGCGCCTTTGAAAGAGCAAAGGAACGTCTGTTACGTTACTGGGCTACGTTGAAAAACAACCCTCGGGAGTGGTTGCTTTATCAAGTTCGTCAAGATCTTTTTCGAAACACCCCCTATGCCATCCATCCTTATGGAACACCGGAAACTATTCGTCAAATATCCTATCAAGATGCCAAAAAATATTATGAGTCTCTTTTGCAAGAGCGTCAAGGGGTCATCATTGCCCGCATTGGGGAAGGTGATGAGCATAGGTTCTTTAGTTGGATCGACAAAAATCTTCGGTTCTTACCTTACCATAGAGAAAAAAAGCAGATGCCGTTCTTCCCCGGGTCGATAACCGCCTCAAAAAGCACGTTGCGCATCTTTCCCCAAAAAGGAATAGAGGTGGCATATATCGGGATGAGTCTCGGGGCTTTTCGGTTTGATTTCCCTGATCTTTATCCTTTAATGCTGGCTGTGAAGATACTGGAAGATCGCTTTGTTTTTAATAAAGCCCCTGTACCCCAGGGAGGAACGTATTTTTCAGGGGTGGAGCCCGCAGGACGATATTATCCCTTAACGATGGCTTTTTCGGTATCCGTGCCCTCTATTTTTATCGATACGTTGACGGCCTATCTGGCCAATACCTTCATTAAAAAAGGCGTTACATTAAGTGAGCTGGTCAGTATTAAAAACCTTTATATCACTGAAAAGGGAACGGAAGAGTGGGCCACGCTGGAACTGGCAAAGTCATTTCTTTTTTATCAGGTGGTAACGGGGCATTGGGGCGGTGAAGAACAATTCCGCCGTCGCCTCATGGCTGTCACCGTCGAAGACGTCAATCGGGCCATTCGGAAATATTTCAAACACATCCACTGGTATTACCTCGGCGACCCGGCGTTGCTCACCGACACCACCGTATTTTACCGATCACTGGAATAAGCCCCTCGCCCTTTCCGTCTTACTTTTGCACCTCTCTCTATTGCGCTATTAAGCATCGCATCGTATGACATTATCCTTGCCGAGTGTGTATCCCTTCCGTGAGGTGGAAGAAAAATGGCGTTCCCGATGGGAAAAAGCCCGGGTGTTTGAAAGCCGCCCCGATGAACGGCCGCCCTATACCATCGTGATCCCGCCGCCCAACGTCACCGGCATCCTGCACATCGGTCATATCCTGAACAACACGCTGCAGGACGTGCTCATTCGCCGCGCCCGCATGCAGGGCTACAATGCCTGTTGGGTGCCCGGCACCGACCATGCCTCCATCGCCACCGAAGCCAAAGTCGTGGCATGGCTGCGGGAAAAGGGCATCGACAAAAAAGCTCTCTCCCGAGAGGCGTTCTTGCAATATGCGTGGGAGTGGACCCACAAACACGGCGGCATCATCCTGCGCCAGCTCCGCCAGATGGGCGCCTCGTGTGACTGGGCCCGCACCACCTTCACCATGGACCCCCACTACTACGACTCGGTGATTCACACCTTCGTCCGCCTCTACGAGGACGGCCTCATCTACCGCGGCCACCGGATGATCAACTGGGACCCGCAGGCCCAGACGGCCCTCTCCGATGAAGAGGTCATCCACAAAGAGGTGGACGGCCGTCTTTATTACATCCGCTATCCACTTGCGGATGGCTCGGGCGCCTTGACCATTGCCACCACCCGCCCCGAGACCATGCTCGGCGACACCGCCGTGGCCGTCCATCCCGAGGACGAACGCTATCGCCATCTGGTCGGGAAAGAAGTGCGCCTCCCGCTCGCCGACCGCCTCATCCCCATCATCGCCGACGAATATGTCGATCCCGAGTTCGGCACCGGTGCCCTGAAAGTCACGCCCGCCCACGACCCCAACGACTTTGAACTGGGCGCTAAACATCACCTCGACACCATCAATATCTTCACCGACGATGCCCGCATCGTCGAGGAAATCCCCCGATATGCAGGGCTCGACCGGTTTGAGGCCCGCCGGCGGGTAGTGGAAGACCTCAAAGCTGCAGGACTGCTGGAAAAAATCGAACCCATCCGCCACAGCGTGGGATTCTCGGAACGCACCGACGCCGTCGTCGAGCCGCGCCTCTCCGAACAATGGTTTGTGAAGATGAAGCCGCTGGCCGAGCCGGCCCTGCGGGCCGTCCTTGAAGGCAACGTGAAGATCATGCCCGATCATTTTGCCAAGGTCTATCGCCACTGGATGGAAAACATCCTCGACTGGTGCATCAGCCGGCAGCTGTGGTGGGGACATCGCATTCCGGCCTATTATCTCGATGACGGCCGATACGTGGTGGCCCACAACCTCGAAGAAGCCGTCGAGAAAGCCCGACATCTCACCGGTAATCCGCAGTTGACGGAAAAAGACCTCCGTCAGGACGAAGACGTGCTGGATACGTGGTTTTCGTCGTGGCTGTGGCCGCTGGCCGTCTTTAACGGCGTGCTCGAACCCGACAACCCCGATTTTCAATACTATTACCCCACGCAAACGCTCGTCACCGGTCATGAAATCATCTTCCTGTGGGTGGCCCGCATGGTAATGGCGGGATATTACTACACCGATCAGCGTCCCTTCGAAAACGTCTATATCCACGGCATCGTGCGGGACAAGCAAGGCCGCAAGATGTCCAAGTCGCTGGGCAACAGTCCCGACGTGTTGCGTATCATCGACGAAGAGGGTGCCGACGCCCTACGGCTTGGCGTGTTGTTCAGCGCGCCGGCCGGAAACGACCTGCTCTTTTCCGAAGAGCTCGTCGAGCAAGGACGCCATTTTGCCAATAAAATATGGAATGCCTTACGGCTGGTCGCCGGCTGGAAAGACCGGCAGGGCATGCCCGAGGCGTCGCAACAGGCCGTCGAACACATTGCCGGTGCGTGGTTTTCTCACCGGATGAACCGTCTGCTGGAAACCGTGGCGGACCTCTACCAGCGGTTCCGCATCAACGAGGTGTTGCGGACGCTCTACTCGGTCATCTGGAACGAGTTTTTCTCGGTCTATCTCGAAGCGGTCAAGCCGGCGCCGGGTGCCTCCCTTTCTCCGGAAGCCTATACCCGGACCGTCCGCTTTTTTGAAGACCTGATGAAGCTGCTGCACCCCTTTATGCCGTTTATCACGGAAGAAGTCTATCACCGGCTGGGCGACCGCCCCGAAGATGCTTTCCTGGCATTGGCCCGTGAGCCGCAACAGGAACCATACGACCCCGCGGTCCTCGAAGCGATGGACCATGCCCTGGCGGTGATCTCCCAGATGCGCTATCTGATGAAGACTCACGGCATAGCGCCCGGCAAGGCGGCCTTTAAGGTGCGCACCGCCCAGCCCGAATTTTACACCCGCTATCGGCCCTTCATTGAAAAGCTGGCGGGCGGAAAAATAGAACTGACCGACATGCCGGTGATGGGCGATATGGTGCTGGTGGGCAAGGACGAGCTGTATCTTCCCCTATCACCCGAAGCCTTGCAACAGCGCCTCGAAGCACTGGAAAAAGAGCTGGCTTATCAGCAGGGTTTTCTTCGGCAGGTCGAGAAAAAGCTCTCGAACCCGCGTTTTGTAGAGCGGGCGCCGGCGGCTGTCGTTGAGCGTGAACAACAGAAAAAAGCGTCGGCCGTCCAGCGCATCGCTTCGCTGTCCGACCAGATCAAACGGCTGAAAGGCGCATAGCGGCCGGCGGGCTTAGTAGGAAGTCCCGCTGAGGCCGTTCATCATCAGAAATTCGTCGTTGGAGCGGGTGCGCTTGAGCCGCTCGATCACGTAGGAAAGGGCTTCGTCGGGACGCATGTCCGACATCGCCCGGCGGATCATCCATATCTTTTGCAGTTTGTCGCGGGGGATGAGCAGGTCTTCCCGGCGGGTGCCCGAGAGCAACACATTCATTGCCGGAAAGATGCGCCGGTTGGCCAGGCTGCGGTCCAGCACCAGTTCCATGTTGCCTGTGCCCTTAAACTCCTCGAAGATGACTTCGTCCATCTTCGAGCCGGTGTCCACCAGTGTGGTGGCCACAATGGTCAGCGAACCGCCGCCTTCGATATTGCGGGCGGCGCCGAAAAAACGCTTCGGCTTTTGAAGGGCATACGAATCGACCCCTCCGGTGAGGATTTTGCCCGACGCCGGCGCCACCGTATTGTAAGCCCGCGCCAGGCGCGTGATCGAGTCGAGCATGATCACCACGTCGTGCCCCACTTCCACCAGCCGTTTGGCTTTCTCGATAACGATTTCAGCCACTTTGACGTGCTGCTTCGCCGGCTCGTCGAAGGTGGAGGCCACCACTTCGGCATGCACGCTGCGCCGCATGTCGGTCACTTCCTCCGGACGTTCGTCGATCAGCAGGATGATCAAATACACTTCCGGATGCGCTTTGGAGATGACATTGGCCACTTCCTTGAGCAACATCGTCTTTCCGGCCTTGGGTGGCGAGACGATCAGACCCCGCTGCCCTTTTCCGATGGGTGCAAAAAGGTCAATGATGCGGGCCCCCAATGCTTTGGGGTCTGCCGACAGGTTGAATTTTTCCCGCGGGAAAAGCGGCGTGAGGTGCTCGAATGCCACCCGGTCCCGCACGATGTCGGGCAACTGCCCGTTGATGCGTTCGATGTGTGTGAGTGCAAAAAACTTATCGCCCTCCCGGGGGGGCTTGACCCGCCCCCAGATTGTGTCTCCCACCTTCAGCCCATAGCGGCGCACCATGTGGGGTGGCACGAATACGTCATCCGGCGAGCTTTTATAGTCGTAGTCCGACGACCGTAAAAATCCATAGGCGTCTTTGGTCCCCTGGTCCAGCACGCCTTCCACCGGGATGATATTCTCAAAGCTGAACGTCCGCCCCGATGGCTGCTGTTGCGGTTTTTTCTTTTGTCCCTGCGGTGCGGGCGCTTGGGTCGGGGGTGGAGCGGCCGGTGCTTGCGGCGCCGGTGCCGGCTGCTTTTGAGGCGGCGGTGATGCCGGTGGGGTGGGGGGCTTTGTCTTTTGCTTCTCGGGCGCGACCGGTGGTGTGTCCGCCGCCGGGGCGGAAGGTTGAAGCGTGTTATTGTCGGGCGTCGGATGGGGAGCAGCCGCCTTCTCGGACGACGCCGCAGCCGGTTCTTTCTGAAAACCGGCGGTGTGTTTCGCCAACACCGAAAGCACCTCGTTGATGAGCTCCGCCTTCCGCTTCTGATAAGCCCGCTTGATGCCCAGCTTCTTGCCTAACTCAATCAGCTCCTCCCGCTTCATGGAAGCTAAATCGTCCTTACTGACCATGTAGGT
>JALVCQ010000104.1 GCA_027009805.1 Bacteroidota bacterium | reverse complement strand
ATGCGAATAGCGCAGGCCAAGGTAACGGTCGCGCAGGTCGGCGTGGGCATCAATTTGAAGGATGCCGAAGGTCTCGCCGTGGATGGCCGCGGCCGCTTCGATGCCTGCCAGCGCCACCGTATGCTCACCCCCCAGCACGGCCACGAGCTTTCCCCGGGCCGCGTGGTTTTTGATGCGTTCCCGAAGCTGGTCGAGGAAAGCCCGGTTCCGGCTGTCAATCCACTGGATGATGTCGGCATCAGCCGTTATCCTCCCGCTCTCATATTGCAAATACATCTCTTCGGTGATGGTCCGAAGCTTGAGGTTTTGTTGAAACGCCTCCGGCATCTCATCCACAGCGATGCCGGCCTGCCAGGGGGCACCGTCGGGCGGGAAATAGAGGTCGATTTCCCGGCTGCTTTCGATGATTTGCTCGGGGGCGTGGGCCGTGCCCCGCCGCCCTGTAACGGTTACTTCCCACGGTGCCGTCACCACCACCAGGCGCGCATCTTCCACATCAAACGGCAGCCCGAAGATGCCTTTGGCGGCAATGCCGTTGTCATCGGGTAAAAAGGCGTGCTCCCCGCTCATGCCGTCACTTTTTGCGGCTCCAGCAGCTCCTGCACGTAGCGGGGCAGCGTAAAGGCGGCTTTGTGAATGGCCGGGCTGTAATACTTCAGCCCGTGCGCTTCGGTGAAAGCCGCAGCCCGTGCTTCATCCAGATCGTGGAGGGGATGAATGCCGCTTTTGGTGTTGAAAGAAAGGCTCCACGTGCCCGATGGATAGGTGGGGACCGAAATCAAGTAACAATGGGCGTTCTCGGGGCCGAAAATCCGGCGGTAGGTGTCAAAGAGTTTTTGAAATACCCCTACGTTGAAACGGGGCGACTCGCTCTGCGTGACCATCACACCCGTGGGGCTGAGGATACGATGGACGTCCCGATAAAAGGCGTCGGTGAACAACCCTTCCGCCGGCCCCACCGGGTCGGTGGAGTCCACAATCACCACGTCGAAAGACCCCTTGGCGGCTTTCGAGACGTATTCGATGCCGTCGCCGATGATCAAGTTCAGCTTCGGATGATCGAACGATTGCGCCAGGTCAGGGAAATAGAGACGCGCCGCTTCGATGACCTTTTCGTCGATTTCCACCAGCACCACCTCCTTCACCTGCGAATGCCGCAGCACTTCACGGGCCGCACCGCCGTCGCCGCCGCCGATGATGAGCACCCGCTCGGCATCCGGCTTCAGCAGCAACGGCACGTGGGCAATCATCTCATGATAGACGTATTCGTCGCCCTCGGTGGTCATCACCATCCCGTCGCAGGCCAGCATCTTCCCGTAAGCATAGGTCTGATACACCTCCACCAACTGATAAGGCGACCGCACCCGATAGAGCCGATCGCCGGTGTGCCGCAATGAAAGCGCAATAAATTCATCCCGATCCGTAAACCACACATGCCGCTTGAACTCGGGCGTCAGCGTGGCCGGGTCAAGTGGACTGGCGGAAGCCGGTGCCTCGAAAGGCACCTTCTTGAGCTGGGAAGGTTGCCCCCGAAGCATCTCGATGACCGAACTGTGCTTCGACGCAAATTTTTCTTTCAGATATTGAAACGCCCGCCACGGGTCCACCGGCTCGCCGCATGTGTAGATGTCCACCGACGCATAGCCGTATTCAGGCCACGTGTGGATGGCCAGATGACTCTCCTGAATCACCACCACACCCGACACGCCGAAAGGCGAAAAGTGATGAAACGTCGAGTTAATGATGGTGGCTCCCGCCTCCTCCGCTGCTTCCACCATGGCCCGCTCAATATAGGGCACATCATTGATCAGCTCAGGATTGCACTCAAAATATTCCACCACCAGATGGCGGCCCAGCGATGCTTCGCTCATAGCAATATCATCTCATGAAGGCTGCAAATTTTACGTTCCTGCGGTTAATGCAGGGCATGGAGAGGAAATGGGATGATGCCCGGGTGGGATGTGCTGGAATATGGATAACTTTCCGGTCTTCACCGTGGTTCAGCCAGAGAGGTGTTTGTGGCTTCATTTCGATTAAAGACGTTTTGCCTTGCCTCCTGCGAGATAGCGCTTGAAATCTAATCTCATTTGTTTTTTAATGTGCTTTCGAAGTCGGGTTGTGAATGTGTAACATGTGGAACCATTGGTGATTGTAGTTTTGTTCGAAATGCAAGGAATAAATATGCCACGAAAAAAGAGCATCAAAAGAAGTGTCTCTCAGTTTAAAGAGGAGGTGAGGGATATTCTATATTTTACTAAGGAAGCAAGAAGGTACTTTTCTAAAAAACACGTGTCATGGGTTTATGAATATGCTATTATACGCCTTTATCGGGAGTTCGAAAAGCTTATTTTAGACGTCCTTGTGGGTGCTGTCAATAACGATACATCCACGCTCTCAGAAGTTACAGGGTTCACTTTCCCCAAACACTTAACTGATGAAGTGTGTAGGTTTCTAATTATAGGGGATGGCTACTTCGACTTTAAAGGCCGAGACAGCCTAATCAGAATAATAAGGCGATATGTTCCTGTGTCTCACTATATAGTGGAAATAATTAGGAAAGAAAGATATAAGGACCCATTGGATAAATTGGTAGCGCTTCGGAACTTTTCCGCACATGCAAGCACCTCTGCGAAGAAAAGAGCCAAAAAAGTTGTAGGGCAAAAAAGAATGCCAGACGCAGGCTCGTGGTTAAAAAAGAGAAGGCGGTTGGAAGAGATTGCAAATAACCTTGTAGAGCTTGCAGATGAAATTGAAAGCAGGGCACCATATTGAGAGCAAGGCGAGTTCTTAGTTGGTGTGTGTTCTCTGATATACGATGAATAGGAGTTAATATTGTCATTAGCTACCCCGCTAACGAAGCAATGTTGAAAACAGTGAGGAAGGGACTTATAGTTTGCTGTTTGTTAAGTGTTTTTTGGCTTTTCTTAATTATTCGAGGTAAAGGCAGGCCCTTCTTGCGAATCTTTCCCCCTACCTTTGCCCCCCAGACTAAAAGCACACATACATGAAACGATGGATTCCTTTGCTGGCGATAGTGGGAGTTGTTGTCATAGCGGTCTTTTCCCTTGCGGGCACCTACAATCGGATGGTGAA
>JALVCQ010000103.1 GCA_027009805.1 Bacteroidota bacterium | reverse complement strand
AACTCTCGAATGGAAAGATCGACACCGGTGCCGACGTTGATGGGCTGGGCATCATCCACCTTTTCCATCAGCAGGCGACATGCTTCCGCCAGGTCATCGACATAGAGGAACTCCCGCCGGGGGCGTCCCGTGCCCCAGATGACGACGGCGGGGTCGGCCTGCCCGCGGCGGACAAAACCATCAGGCGTGCGTTTTAAGTCCAGCGCTTTCAATACGTCCGGCGGAATGGAGCCGTGCCGCTGTTCATCATCGGCGACCCTGTCGAGCCATCCGTTTCGCACCCATCGGGCCAGCATAAACTTGCGCAAAAGCGCCGCCAGCACGTGGCCACTGTGCAAGTCGAAATTGTCGCCCGGCCCATAAACGTTGGAAGGCATCGGAAACACCGACGCCAGACCGTATTGCTTCCGATAAGCCTGCAACATTTTCAAGGCAGTGATTTTCGCTACGGCATACCCTTCGTTGGTGGGTTCCAGCGGTCCGGTGAGCAGCGCTTCCTCTGAGATGGGTTGGGGGGCGGTGCGGGGATAGATGCAGGACGAGCCCAAGAAGCAAATCTTTCGCACGCCCGCCGCATGGGCGCCGTCGATCACGTTGGCGGCGATGAGTAGATTGTCCCGAAGAAATTCCGCGGGGCGGGTGGCGTTGGCCAGGATGCCGCCCACCCTGGCCGCCGCCGCAAAGACATAGTCGGGCTTTTGTTTGAGCAAAAAGTCTATGGTCGGGTGCTGCATCCGCAGGTCGAGCTCGGTTCGGGAACGGACGATGATATTCTGAAAGCCCGCCGCCGTCAACCGGCGGGTGATGGCCGAGCCGACCAGCCCCCGATGCCCGGCGATATATATTTTAGCGTCCGTTTCCATGGGCCAGCCCGCGTTGGACGGTGATGTGTCCGGCCTTGCGGAGGGTGCGTTCCTGTCGGGCCAGTTCGAGGTCATGGGCGACCATTCTTCGGATGATGTCTGCAAATGAAAGGGTGGGCCGCCATCCCAGTATCCGTCGGGCTTTGGAGAAGTCGCCGCGCAATTCGGGCGGGTCTTTGGGCCGCAAGTAAGCGGGGTCTAACGTGACGTGGTCTTGCCAGTCGAGCCCCACTTCTCCGAACGCCGCCTCCAGGAGGTCTTTCACGCTGTGCGTCACGCCGGTGGCGATGACGTAATCATCCGGAACGTCTTCTTGCATCATACGCCACATGGCCGCCACATACTCGGGTGCATAGCCCCAGTCTCGACGGGCATGAAGATTGCCCAGGTAAAGGCGGTCCTGTAACCCCATTTTAATGCGTCCCACCGCCCGGGTGATCTTGCGGGTGACGAAGGTTTCGCCGCGCCGTTCCGATTCATGATTAAACAAGATGCCATTACATACAAAAAGGCCGTACACATCCCGATAGTGGACAGCGTGATGATGGGCCGCCGCCTTGGCTACTGCATAGGGACTGAGGGGGCGGAAGGGCGTGCGTTCATTCTGGGGAGCAGGAGCGTCGCCGAACATCTCCGAGCTGCCGGCTTGATAGAAGCGCACCACCTTTCCGGCGGCCTGCTGATAGTCCCGAACGGCTTCCAGCAGGCGCAGCGTGCCCCCCGCCACCACGTCAAACGTATATTCCGGCTGGTGATAAGAGACCATCACATGCGACTGGGCCGCCAGATGATAGACCTCATCGGGCCCGATCGAAAACACCAGCCGCCGCAGGCCGGCACCGTCCGTCATATCGCCGTAATGCAGAAACAAGCGGGTGGGCTGATGCGGATCGACATACAGATGATCGATCCGCTCGGTGTTAAAGGTGGAGCTGCGCCGGATCATCCCGTGCACCTCATATCCCTTTTCCAGCAACAACTCAGCAAGATAGGAGCCAT
This sequence comes from Bacteroidota bacterium, assembly GCA_027009805.1. Classification (GTDB taxonomy): domain Bacteria; phylum Bacteroidota; class Bacteroidia; order JAADEI01; family JALVCQ01; genus JALVCQ01. Next base: position 1,298 of record JALVCQ010000103.1, on the reverse strand, counting down.
CTTGCCCTGTAATCCCCGTGACAAAAGCAATCTTCCGCTTTTTTCTCATTCGGTTTATTTTCGAATTAACATCCATGGAATTTCTTCCAGCGGCGGCGTGTGCATCGGCTGGGGCGGCCAGCTTTTACGCCAATCCCACCGCGTCGGCGCAAACAGCGTTTGCATATCTTTAAGAGCACAGTGCCACGGCGGGCCGTCTTCCCTGTGGGTTTGAACGAAGAGGGCCAACAACGCCCCGCCGGAACGGAGCAGCCGAAACGCCGCCCGTTCGTATGCTTCCCAATCGACCGGCGGAAAAGCACACAGGCAAGTCTGCTCAAAGATGGCATCAAAGGGCTGCTCAGGCTGCCACGCCAGCAAGTCGTCCACCACCAATCGAGCCTCTAAGCCCCGCGCTTGGAGGCGCTGTTGCAAACGCGCCAAGGGCGTGGGCGCAATGTCGATGGCCGTTACGTCATAGCCGGCGGCGGCCAGTGCCTCCACCTCATAGCCATGGCCGCATCCCGGTACCAGGATACGCCCGTCTTTCGGAAACACACCTTCTTCAAGAAACAACCGAAAACCGGCACTGACGTCGCCCCGATCCCATGGGATATATCCTTCTACATATTTCCCTTCCCAATGAACCCGATGGGCCTTTTCCTCTTGCTTTCGGCATTTCATCGCCCTGCAAAGCTATGGCCCCGCCCCTATATTCCCGCGCATCATCCCGAAGGGCTTCCCTCCCTACTCTTCTTCTTCGAGATGATACTTAATGGGCAAGATCAGCCAGGGGTCTATTTTGCGGCCGGTATAGGTTTCCAGCACCTTATACCACACGTGGAGGTCGGCCCGCCCGAGCTCTGCAAAGGCGTGTTGCCAATGAAACATATCGCCGTTTTTAAGGAAGCGAAGGCGGGAACCTTTCAAATAAGATGAAAAAGATTGCTTCCGAAAATCTTTCTTGAACCGGCGCCACGGGCGTCCTTCCACCGATTTCATGGAAGGGAGCAGCAAGCGGACATGCAGGTCCACCGTAGCCAGAAACTCCCGAAACTCCACGCTTTCGTTTCGATAGACCCGCCGCAAATGGCGCGCCCACTGCGGCTGAAAACGATCGTATTGATACGGGCTGAGACCCAGGATCATCAGATAGGATCGAAAGAGGCGGCTTTGGTCGTTAAACACGCGCTGAAAAAACACCAGGTCGGCATCTTCGTCGAAAAACTCGATGGGATGATAGCGTTTGATGAGGCGCACCAGCCGTATGGCGATGGTGAGCTGGTCGTAAAGGCGGTAGTAGTAAAGGTCCACCAGCA
>JALVCQ010000102.1 GCA_027009805.1 Bacteroidota bacterium | reverse complement strand
AGCAGAGGTGGAGGCTGCAATCCGGGAAAAAGCCTTTCCCAAACCGGCCCCTTCCGAAGCATAAGTTAGGCCGAGGAAGACGAGCGGGAGAAGAAGGGTCTTCTCTCCACCCCAAAACCCCAAAAACACGAGAAGACTATGTCATTTGTCCATCTGCACGTTCACAGTCATTACTCGCTGCTCGACGGAGCCACTCACATCAAAGCGCTGGTCGAGGAAGTGAAAAAACAGGGATCGCCGGCCGTGGCCCTTACCGACCACGGCAACATGCACGGCATCGTGGAATTTGTCCTCGAAGCCCGTAAAGCCGGCATCAAACCCATCATCGGGTGCGAATTTTACCTGACCGCCGGCAGCCGGTTCGACCACACCCGAGGCGACAAAACCTACCATCAGCTCTTGCTGGCCTATAACAGCACCGGCTATCAGAACCTTATCAAACTCTCCTCGCTGGCTTTCGTCGAAGGCTTCTATGGCAAACCGCGAATCGATAAGGAACTTCTGAAACAATATTCCGAAGGCCTCATTGCCACCTCGTGCTGTCTGGCCGCCGAAATCCCGCAGACCATCCTGAGCGAGGGAAAAGAAGCCGCCCGAAAAAAACTGGATGAATGGATCGACATCTTCGGGCCCGACCGATACTACCTCGAAATGCAACGCCACGGCACCAACGACCACGAACAACAAAAAGTCAACGCCGTGCTGGCCGAACTGGCCAAAGAACGGGGCCTGAAATTAGTGGCCACCAACGACGTCCACTACCTTCACAAAGAAGATGCCAAGGCTCACGACATCCTGCTGAGCCTGCAAACGGGCGCCCGCCTGTCCGACAAAGACCGCTTTCGCTTTGACTGCGATGAATATTATTTGAAGACGCCCGCCCAGATGGCCCGGGATTTCGAAGCCTATCCCGAAGCGCTGGAAAATACGCTCGAAATAGCGGACCGGGTGGAAGACGTCCAGCTCGAACGGGATGTGTTGTTGCCCCATTTCCCGATTCCGTCTGCATTCAAAAGCCCTTATGAATACCTGCGTCATCTGACGTATGAAGGCGCCCGCCGCCGCTATGAGACCATCACACCGCAGGTCGAACAACGTATCGAAAAAGAACTGGCCATCATCCACAAGATGGGGTTTGAGGGATATTTCCTCATTGTGCAGGACTTTATTCAGGCCGCCCGCGAGCGGGACGTCATGGTGGGGCCGGGACGCGGCTCGGTGGTGGGATCGGCCGTCGCCTATTGCCTGGGGATTTCCGACGTCGATCCGCTTCGGTATGACCTTCTGTTTGAACGCTTCCTGAATCCGGAACGCATCTCCATGCCCGATATCGACATCGACTTTGAAGATGCGCTGCGGGAGGTGGTGATCCGCTACGTGGCTGAAAAATACGGGCACGACCACATCGGTCAGATCGTCACCTATGGGGTGATGAAGGCCCGTTCGGCCGTTCGGGATGTGGCCCGGGTGCTGGAACTGCCCCTGAAAGAAACCGACCGCCTGGCCAAGCTGATCCCATCGAACTGGCCCGACGACCAGTCGATCTTGAAAATTCCCGAGATTAAAAAGGCCTATAAAGGAAGCGATCCGAAAGTCAGGCAGGTCATCGAAATGGCCGAAAAGCTGAAAGGCACCATTCGTCTCCGGGGCACACACGCAGCGGGTGTCATCATCGCCCCGGGACCGTTGATGGAATACCTCCCGGTGTGGAAAACCAAAGACAGCGACCTCGTCTCGACCCAATACGACATGAAGTGGGTGGAAAAAGTCGGGATGTTGAAAATGGACTTTTTGGGCCTCCGCACCCTGTCGGTCATCAAAGAAGCATTGCGCATCATCAAAGCGCGCCATGGCGTGAATATCGACCTCGATGCCATTCCCCTCGACGATCCGAAAACCTTTGAACTCTATCAGCAGGGCGATACGATAGGCACGTTTCAGTTCGAATCAGGTGGAATGCGGCGTCGGCTGAAAGAGCTTAAGCCGACGTCTTTTGATGACCTGATAGCCATGAACGCCCTTTATCGGCCGGGACCGATGGATTTTATCCCTGTGTATATCCGCCGAAAACACGGGAAAGAAAAAGTCGAATATCCGCATCCCTTGCTGGAAGAAGTGTTGAAGCCCACCTACGGCATTTTCGTCTATCAAGAGCAAATCATGCAGGCGGCGCAGGTGGTGGCGGGCTTTTCGCTCGGAAAAGCCGACATTTTGCGGCGGGCCATGGGGAAAAAGAAAAAAGAGGAGATGGAACGCATGAAGAGTGAGTTTATAGAAGGCGCCCGCCAAAAAGGAATCTCCGACAAAGCCGCCCAAGCTATCTGGGACATGATGGCCCGATTTGCCGAATACGGCTTTAATAAAAGCCATGCCGCAGCCTATGCCCTGCTCTCCTACCGAACCGCCTACCTGAAAGCCAACTACCGGCCGGAGTTCATGGCCGCCGTGCTTTCAAACAACATGGACGACCTCGCGCGCATCAACATCCTGATTAACGACGCCACCGCCGCCGGCATCGAAGTGTTGGGCCCCGACGTCAACGAAAGCTATACGCTCTTTTCCGTTACGCCCGGCGGGAAAATCCGATTCGGGCTGGGGGCCGTGAAAGGCGTGGGACGAAAAGCCATTCAGCACGTCATCGAGGAGCGGAAAAAGAACGGCCCCTTCAAAGACATCATCGATTTTGTGCTTCGTGTGGACACTTCTTTGATCAACAAGCGGGTGCTGGAATCGCTGGGCTCGGTGGGCGCCCTCGACAGTCTGGCAACGCCTGAGTTCCCGATCCATCGGGCGGCCCTGGTGGAAAAAACCGCCGAAGACGAACCTTCCTATGTCGAACAGCTCTTGCGCTATAAAGAACAGAAAGAAAAGGTGCACCAGCTCAGCCGGAACTCACTCTTCGGAGAAGACGCCGGCGTCGAAGTGACGCCGCCGCCGGTGCCGCCCATTGCGCCGTGGCCCGAAGAGCGGCGCCTTAAAACCGAAAAAGCCTATTCGGGATTCTATTTTTCCGGCCATCCCATGGCCGAATACGAAGCGGTGTTGCCCTATTTTACCAACATCACCGCATCCAACCTGTCGGCGCTCACAGGCCGATGGGCCCACATCGCCGGCGTGGTGGAAATGGTTCGCATTCGCAGAAACAAGCGGAACGAACGCTATGC
>JALVCQ010000101.1 GCA_027009805.1 Bacteroidota bacterium | reverse complement strand
TGAAATAGTCCACCCACATTTTGCGTTGGTCGAGCCCGCCGAAATCGAAGCGGTTGCGGACGATGTCATACATTTTCTCTTCATCAATCCATGGGCCGTTGCCTTTTTTGACGGGCGTTACGCGATAGACCAGCCCTTGCCGCCGGAAATAGGGTTCCAGTCCCAGATAGGCATCGGAGCCGGTGGTGGTGGAAAAGCAGATGGGGCGCGTCCAGTCGGTGTGGGCGATCAGGTCCAGCACCAGCAGATCACCCCGCATCATGGTGTTTTTCGGGAACTCAAAGCGCATCTCATCGACGATATAAGGATAATCCTCGGGCCGCACGATGCCGCTGCGCACCACCTGCGCCGAATCTACGGCCACCTTAAACTTTTTGGTCGGCAGGAAGTTGACCCGTTCACCGCCCACGGTTTGCAGTTGAAAACGCGGGTCGTCGGAGGTGAGAATCTGGATCACCTTTTTGAGGTCCACATATCTGTCCTGGGGAATGCCCAGCGCATTAGGCTCATAGAGGAAATATTCGCGCTTTCCCATGAGTTTTTCCACCGGGATGGTGAATGGAATGCCCGGTGCCCCGTCCACTGTGGGCTGGCGCAGCTCCACGTGATACCAGTCAGTGCTCAGGAGGCTGAGGTTGACCACCCGCACGTCCTGCCGCACGCCTTCCACTTCCTGAATATACCACAGCGGATAGGTTTCGTTATCGCCCGAAGCGAAGAGGATGGCGTTGCTGTCGCACGACATCAAGTAGTTCCAGCCAATGGAGCGGGCCAGATAGCGCCCGGAGCGGTCGTGGTCGTCCCATTCTTTGACGGCCGTCAGGGCAGGAAGGCCGACGATGAGGGCGGCCAAGGCGGCCAAGGCGGCCTTGGTGTTCACTTTTCGTTGCAAATAGTCGAAGACGGCAAGGCCGCCCAGCCCGATCCACATAGCAAATACATAAAAAGCACCCACGAGGGTATAGTCCCGCTCGCGGGGCTCGATGGGCGGGTTGTTCAGGTAGAGGATGAGGCCCGCACCTGTCATGAAGAAAAAGGCAAAGACGGCCCAGGCCCATCGTTTGTTGTGTTTGAATTGATACCACAAGCCGATGAGGCCAATCAGGAAAGGCAGGATGAAGAGCGGGTTATAGGCCAGATTCCGCCGTTGAAAATAAGGCAGGTTGTCTTGCGGGCCCAGCCGCATTTCGTCCAACGGCTTGATGCCGGTGAGCCAGTTGCCGGCCAGCAATTCGCCGCCGAGGCCGGGGATGTCGTTCTGCCGCCCCAGAAAGTTCCATGCAAAATAGCGCCAGAACATGTGTCCGATTTGATAGGTAAAGAAAAAATGTAGGTTCTGGCCCATCGTGGGCTTCTGTCCGGGGCGAAGGTTTTCCCAGGCCATATAGGCCTGTTGGCGGTCGGGACGCGGGTCGCCCATCCGCGGGAAAAACATTTTGTCTTTTGGCGCATATTCGGGCTCCACCTTGTGACCTACAACCACGTATTTCCCGTCTTTGGGCCGATAGATAGGCGCTTTTTTGTTGCCTCGCACAGGCCGGGCGCCGAACCACGGGCCATGTAAGAAGGGGCGGTCGCCATATTGCTCGCGATTGATGTAGGACATCAAGGAGAATACATCTTCGGGATTATTCATGTCGATGGGCGGGTCGGCCAGCGAGCGGATCACCACCATGGCATAGCTGGTGTAGGCAATCAGCACCGTTATAACCACGATGGCCAAGGAATAAAGGTGCGGATGCGGACGTTTTTTATAGAAATAATAAGCGGCGAAGGCCATGGCTGCCAAGACCAGCACCATGAAAAACAGCACGCCCGACCAGTAAGGCAGCCCGAAGGAATTGACAAAGAGCAGCTCAAACTTGCTGGCCACACTGGGAATTCCTTTGAGCATAACCACTTGAAAGAAAGCCAGCGCAAGCACGCCGATGACCCCGCCGATGAGCGCTCCCCGAAAGGTGGGTTTCCCGCCACGCCGGAAATACCAGATGACCCCCATCGAGGGAATTACCAGCAACGACAGCAGGTGAACCCCCACCGACAACCCCATCAGATAGGCAATCAGCACGATCCATTTGAGGTGATCGGTCTCGTCGGCCCGTTGCTCCCAGATGATCATCAGCCAGAACACCAGCGCCATGAAGAAGGTGGAGAGGGCATACACCTCGCCTTCCACCGCATTAAACCAGAAAGTGTCGGTAAAGATGAACGTGAGCGCCCCCAGCAAGCCGGCGCCGATGGCGGTCCAGACGTGAGACGGATTCAATTCTTCATAACGCTTCTTGATCAGCTGCCAGGCCAGGAATGTGATGGTCCAGAACAGAAAAAGCGCCGCAAAAGCCGAGCTCAAGGCCGACTGGGCGTTGATGAAAGACGCCACCCGGTCGGCGGAAGGTGCCAGCAGCGAAAACAGGCGGTTGAGCATCAGAAAAAACGGCGCGCCCGGCGGGTGCACTACTTCCAGCCGGTGCGAGGCTGCAAGAAACTCACCGCAATCCCACAGACTTGTCGATGGCTCGCGGGTGCTCAAGAATACGGCGGCTGCCACCACCCACACCAGCACCCCGCCGATGCGGTTCCACCGCTTGAAATATGCAGAGAGTTCCATAGGGCGCATTCCGAATTGAGGCGCCAAAAATAGCGCCTTTCCCTTATGAAATGTGCAGAAGCGCAAGCAGGCAACAAACCGTCGGAGAGGAGCCATGCACATGACTGTTTATTTAGATTGGCGAAAGATTTCGGTGGTTTTCCAGAAAATAGATGCTTATTCGTGTGCATGTGCGATACTTTTGCCCGTCAGGAATGGAAACACCGAGTTTATGGATTCTCTATCCGTCGGGGTGCTGAAAGAAAGCATCCCTCACGAGCGGCGCGTGGCCCTCATCCCCGATGAAGTGAAACGGCTGGTGAAATTGGGTGTCGATGTGTATGTCGCTGCGGGAGCCGGCGCGGCGGCTTTTTTCTCGGATGCCGACTATAAAGACGCCGGGGCGAAAGTGGTGGCTGATAATGCTGAGGCGGCCTCTCAAAGTCATGTAATAACGGCCATTCATCCGCTTTCGTCGGAAGTGCTTGGCAGTGTGCGGGAGGGTGCTATGCTGTTTCACATGTGGCGTTCGGAAACGGACGTGGTCAAAGATGCCTACACCGGCCTGTTGCAGCAGCGGAAAGCC
>JALVCQ010000100.1 GCA_027009805.1 Bacteroidota bacterium | reverse complement strand
AAGTTTCGAAAATACCCGCCGGCTGTACTCATTGGGAACTCCTTGGGCGGTCATGTGGCCCTCTATCATGCGCTGGAGCATCCCGAAAACGTTCGGGCGCTGGTGTTGACGGGTAGCTCGGGCCTCTATGAAAATACGATGGGCTCTTCTTATGTGCGGCGCGGCGACTATGAGTTTATCAAATCGCGGGTGGAAATGACGTTTTACGACCCCTCCGTGGCCACGCCGGAGCTGGTGGAGGAAGTGTATGAGACGGTTAATGACAACAGCAAAGTTCTCAAAATCCTCTCGATGGCCCGCTCGGCAATGAAGGAAAACCTTCGGGACGCCATTACCACCATCCACAAGCCCGTGTGTCTCATCTGGGGACGCAACGACATCATCACGCCCGAGGAGGTGGCCCACGAGTTTCATCAACTGCTGCCCAACTCCGAATTGCATTTCATTGATAAATGCGGCCACGCCCCCATGATGGAACGCCCAAAAGAATTTAATGAGATATTGGGCGACTTTTTGAAGCGTCACTTCGTCAGCACATCCTCTTCTCAATGATTGCGCGCGACCTGATCGACGCCGATGTGCGCACCCTGTCGCCGAACGACGACGTCCGGCTGTTGCTGAAGGCGGCCTTGCCTGTGTCGGCCCTGCCTATCGTTACCGACGACGGGCAATATCTGGGCCTTTTGCATCGGTCCGACCTCCCGCTCAAAACGACGCCCGAGACGCGGGTGGAGATGCTGGCGCCTTACCTGCGCAGAGTGTATATCCTGCCCACCCAGCACCCTTTTGAGGTGATTAAATTGTGGGTGGCCCATCCGGTGGAGGTCTTTCCGGTGGTGGAAGCCAACGGGCGATATGAGGGGGCGGTGTCGCTGCGTACGCTGCGCAAGTTTCTGATGGATCTGGCGCCCTTCGGTCAGCAGTCGCTGTCCTTTGAGGTTTATACGCCCGAGCAGCCCTATGCGATGCGCGATCTGATTCAGGCCCTCGAAGGAAACGGCATTCAAGTGTTGTTGGCGGCGCCGTTGCCCACCTCCCGCCCCGATGAGAAACGCTTTCTCATCTCGGTGCCCGCCCATCAAGCGGAAACCGCTCAGGCAGCTGTCAGCCGACGCAACTATCGCATCGAACATTTCGGCGCACCGGAAGAAATGGATGAATCGCTCCGCGAACGCATCGACTATCTCCACCGCCTCATCGAAATGTAGGGCCATGCGCATCGCCCTCTATGCCCGCCGACTCGACCCCCGCATCCACGCCATCATCCACCGCCTTCAAGAACTCCTTCCCGAGGCGGCCTTCATCTTTCATCGTCACCTGACGGTGGAACCCGACGTCCGGTCTTTTGCCGACGCCGATACGCTGGCATCTCACCGGCCGGACTTGCTGCTGGCCATCGGTGGCGACGGCACGCTGCTGGACACGGTGGCCCTGGTGCGCCACCGGAACATCCCCGTGCTGGGCATTAACCTCGGCAAGCTGGGCTTTCTGGCCGCCGTATCGCCGGAGGCCCTCCCCCTACTGGCCGAAGAAATCCGCCGCCGGACCTATGTGGTGCATCCCCGCATGATGCTCCACGTGCTTCGGCCGGGCGACGTCTTCTCCTATCCGACGGCCCTCAACGACGTGGTCATCAAAGACGCCGAGCCCCACATGCTGCTGGCTGCCAAAGTGATCGTCGATGGCGAGGTATTGGGCGTCTATCACGGCGACGGCGTCATCATCAGCACGCCGACCGGCTCGACAGCCTATTCGCTCAGCTGCGGCGGCACCATCGTCTATCCACAAAGCCCCACCATCCAGGTCACCCCCGTGGCCGCCCACAATCTCACCCTGCGCCCCGTCATTCTTCCCTGCGACGCTGAAATCTCCGTAGAGGTCACCTCACGCCGTCATCACTACTTGCTCAGCCTCGACAACCGCCACGCCGTGGTGCCCGACAGCCGCCGCCTCACCATCCGGAAGGCCGATCACACCTTCCCGCTGGCCACGCTCTCGTCGTGGAACTACCTCAACACCCTGCGCAGCAAGCTGCACTGGGCCTCTGAAAAACGTAACAATAAATAGCGCTGCCTACTCCCGCAGCGACAGATATTCCGCCAGAGCCTCTTTCCAGGGCTTCATCACATTCAACCCCGCTGCTTTGAGCCGCTGGTTTTCCAGCACCGAATAAGCGGGCCGGGGCGTCTTTGCCGGAAAGTCGGCTTTGGTGGCCGGCAGCAGTTCCACCGGCGTATTCGTCAGGGTGAAGATGGCCCGGGCAAATTCATACCACGAGCACTCGCCTTCGGCCGTGGCATGAATGATCCCCCGCAAGGGATGTTCGGCCAGCACCTTCAACTGCCGGGCCAGGTCGAGCGTGGACGTGGGCGACACCTGCTCGTCGGTGACCACCTTCACCATGCCCCGTTCCCGCGCCAGCCGCAACATCAGCTCGACGAAGTTGGCCCCGCCCTTGGCCCGACAGGGCGAACGCCCATACAAGCCGGAGGTGCGCACCACGGCCGCATCCGGATAGGTGCTCAACAGAAAAAACTCGCCCGACGCCTTGGTGTTGCCATACACGTTCAGCGGAAACACCGGATCGCTTTCCACGTAGGGCGCGCCTTTTTCTCCGTCAAACACATAGTCGGTGCTCACATGGATGACATAAGCCCCCGCTTCTTTCCCGGCATGGGCGAGGTTGCGGGCCCCCACGGCATTCACCTCAAACGCCCGAACGGGCATCTCTTCGCAGCGGTCCACGTGATGAAACGCCGCCGTGTTGATCACCACCTCGGGCCGGGCTTCCGCAAATGCCCGCCGCACCGACTCGGCATCGTCGATGGCGATGTCATCGTGCGTCCATGACACCACTGAATGATCCGGCGAAAAAACCTCCACCAGGTCGGCGCCCAACTGCCCGTTGGCACCAATGACAGCCACACGCATCGGAAACGCTATTGAATCTGACCTTCTTCCACCAGGCGCGTAAACACCTTGATGTTGTAATACTTCGGATTGTCAAAATCCTTGAAGCGGTCGAGGTTGTCAAACAACGAGTCGATGATGGCCGGCACGTCGTGTTTGGCCTTGAAGCTGAGCACCTTGCGGGCTTTTTCCGTGGACACCTTATAGTTACGGTAGTCCTGAATGTGCTTGATGTTGAGTTTAATATGCTGTCCGGTATGGCG
>JALVCQ010000099.1 GCA_027009805.1 Bacteroidota bacterium | reverse complement strand
TTTCCTCGAAGAGCTGGATGTGGCTGTGGAGGCGGGCGATTTCTTCGGAGATGTCGAGGCGTTCGAGCATCAGGACGATTTCCCGTTCGAGGGCTTCGCGGCCGGCGGCTTCGTCGGCACGGAGGGTTTCGATGCGTTGCCAGAAGGTCTGCTGGATGTGTTCGAGCCGCCGGGATTGCTGTTGTTCGACGTAGGCGAGGGCTTCTTTGATGGCGGTGAGGGAGGCGGCGATGTGGCGGTGGAGGGCCTGTCCTTCCCGCTGGCGGAAGGCGACGAGGCGGTCGGCGGCTTCTTCGATGACGGGGAGGATGGCGTCCCATTCTTCCTGGATGGCGTCGGGGTCGGGAAGGGTGAAGAGGGTGGCTTCGGGGAGGCGGAGCAGGGCGGCGGCGATGCCTTCGAGGGCATCGTCGTGGACGTCATCGAGGGGGCGGAGGTCTTCGAGATAGCTTTTCAGCAGGGGCAGGTTGAAATGGCGTCGGATGCGGGCGGTGTCTTTGAAGACCACCTGCACCGACAGGGAGACCTGACCACGCTGGAGGCGGTCGGCAAGATGCCGTTGCAGGTCGATTTCATAGGCCGAATAGCGGGCCGGCATCTGCACGCGCAAGGAAAACTGCCGGTGGTTGACGCTTTTCATCTCGACGGAGACCTGCATCAGCGGATGGTCGTGCGCGGCGGCGCCGAAGCCCGTCATCGACAGCATCATGCGGCGGGCGTTTGAAGCGTGGCAAGGTAAGCCGTGATGTTTTGTTCGATGCGTTCGGTCAGGCGGCTGCGATCGGAGAAGGTGAAGGGGCGGCCCATCAGCCGCTCATAGACGGCGAGGTATTGGGTGAGGAGGCGTTCGGCGATTTCTTGGGTGATGGGGATGATGTCGTAATGGGCGCCGGGCGTGACGATGCCTTCGCGGAGGAGCCACTGGCGGATAAACTCTTTGCTGAGCTGGCGGGGCGGGCGCCCTTCGGCCTGGGCGGCGCGGTAGTCGTCTTCATAGAAATAGCGGGACGAGTCGGGCGTGTGCACCTCGTCGATGAGGACAGGGCGCCCGTCGGGGTCGAGGGAAAATTCATATTTGGTGTCGGCGAGGATGAGGCCGCGCTGGCGGGCGTAGTCGCTGCCCTGCTGGAAGAGGCGCAGGGCGGCTTCTTCGAGGCGTTGCCACGTGGGCGCATCGACGATGCCGCTGCGGATGATTTGCTGCGGCGTGATGTCTTCGTCGTGGCCGCTGGTGGCTTTGATGGTGGGCGTGAGGATGGGTTCGGGCAGGCGGTCGTAAGGGCGCAGCCCGTCGGGGAGCGGCTGCCCGGCCAGCGTTCGGTGGCCGGCCTGATAGTGCCTCAGGGCGTGGCCGCAGAGATAGTGCCGCACGATAAACTCGATGGGCACGGGCGGATGATAGATGCCGGCCGAAGCCGCCGGGTCGGGCATCGCCCGATACCACGTCGGGACGATGCGTTCCGCCATCCGAAGGAAATGCGCCGCTATCTGGTTCAGGAGCTCGCCCTTGTAAGGAATGGGCAACGAAAGGGGCGCATCGAATGCCGAGATGCGGTCGGTGGCAATGAGGATCAGCGTGCCGTCCTCAAAATGATAGACATCGCGGACTTTCCCGGTGTATTTTTCCCGCAGCCCGGGAAAGGAAAAGTCGGTGGCGGTGAGGGCTTTGTTAAAGTCGAGCATCAGGCTTCCATCGCTTTGAGGCGTTCGGCGTTTTCGGCCACGCGCAGGGCTTCGATGAAGGGGGTGAGGTTGCCGTTGAGGACGTCTTCGAGGTTGTAGAGGGTCAGGCCGATGCGGTGGTCGGTGACGCGTCCCTGCGGGAAGTTGTAGGTGCGGATTTTGACGGAGCGGTCGCCCGTCTTGATGGCTTCCTTGCGGGTGGAGGCCAGCGCTTGCATCTGCTTCTGGCGTTCGATTTCGTAGATGCGCGCTTTGAGGACTTTCATCGCCTTTTCGAGGTTCTTAATCTGCGATTTTTCGTCCTGACAGGAGGCCACGATGCCCGTGGGGATGTGGGTCAGGCGCACGGCCGAGTAGGTGGTGTTGACCGACTGGCCGCCCGGGCCCGACGAACAAAAGGTTTCCTTTTTGATGTCGGCGTCTTTGATTTCGACTTCGACGTCTTCAATCTCGGGCATCACCACCACGCTGGCGGCGGAGGTGTGGATGCGTCCCTGCGACTCGGTCTGCGGGACGCGCTGCACCCGGTGGACGCCGCTTTCGTATTTGAGCAGCCCGTAGGCGCCCTCGCCGATGACGTTGAAGACGATGAGCTTAAACCCGCCCGTGGTGCCTTCGTGATGTTCGAGGATTTCGACTTTGAAGTTGTTTTTCTCGCAAAAACGCTGATACATCCGAAACAGGTCGCCGGCAAACAGGCTGGCCTCGTCGCCGCCGGTGCCGGCCCGAATTTCGACGATGGCGTTTTTCTCGTCCATCGGGTCTTTGGGCACCAACAACAGCTTCAGGCGCTCTTCGAGCGCTTCTTTTTGTTGGAGCAGGTGTTCGAGGTCTTCCTGCGCCATCTCTTTCAGCTCGGCGTCGGTTTCTTCTTTGATGATGGCCCGGTTGGTCTCGATGTTTTCCAGCACGTTCCGATATTCCCGATAGTGTTTGACGATTTGCCCGAGCTCTCGATATTGCTTGTTGAGGCGGGTATATTTCTTCATATCGGCGAAGGCGTCGGGCGAGGAGAGCGCTTCGCCGATGGCTTCCCATTTTTTCTCGATCTCGTCGAGTTTGCTCAGGTATTTGTCAATCATAAGCCCAGATCATCAATCGTCGGTCGGTGGCGGTCCACAGCCGTTGGTTCCACACGGTGATGGAACGGACGGGTTCGACGGCCGTATTCAGGCCGGGCAAAGTTAAAGGTTGGGCGCCGCCGCCGTCGGCGGGAGCGGCCCACACCTGCCCGTTGTTGGGATAGTAGAGGGTGGCGCCGTCGATCCAGAACTCGCCGTCGAGGAGGTGCGGCAGGCGGTAGAGATAGTTGCCGTAGATGTCCCACACCCAGATGCCGCTGCCGGGAATGGCCGTGTAGAGGCGGCCGTCCCGCTCGCGCATAAAGGTGGGCGCTGCGGCGCCGGCTTCATAATGGCTCAGCGGCGCACTTTCAAATTCCACTTCCATCCGACGGTTCAGCCGCCGCAGCCGCCCTGACGCTGCATCGTAAATCC
>JALVCQ010000098.1 GCA_027009805.1 Bacteroidota bacterium | reverse complement strand
TTCCGTTTAAATAGGCTTTGAGGATACGGATTTTTCTTGTTCAAATACTGGGTCTTCTAACTTTGCGCCGCTCATCTTTTAAGTGAGGCTTTGCTATGAAACGCCCTTCTCTTTTTGTTTGGCTGGCAGCCTGGCTGGTGTTTTCCTTTTCGCTGACGGCGCAGGATGTCGAACACGGGAAAAAGATTTTTCAGCAGAATTGCTCGGCCTGTCATAAACTGGGGACCCGCCTGGTGGGACCTGATCTGGTGGGGGTCACCCAGCGGAGGGACCTCGATTGGATTATTCGCTTTGTTCAAAACTCCCAAGAGCTGATTAAGTCCGGTGATGAAATCGCGGTAAAACTGTTCGAGGAGTTTAACAAAGTGCCGATGCCGCCGCAACCCCTTTCCGAGCAGGATATCAAGGACGTGTTGGCATATATCGAGGCGGGTGGGACCTCGGCTGCGAAAGCTGCGCAGGGAAGCCCTGCGGGGATGTCGGCGGAAGCGTTGAAAAAAGCCGCCGAGGCGGAGTTGAACAAGGTCTATAAGATTGTGGTGGGCTTGATGCTGTTGCTCATCGTATTTCTTCTTCTTGCGGTGGGGCACTTGCGGCGTCAGGCCTGGGATGTGGAACACCCCGGTGAGCCCTATCCGGGTTTTGACTTGAAGGGCTGGATGGCATTTTGCAGCCGGTATGCGAGTCCGGCGGCGATGGTTGTCATATTGGGCGGCGTTGGGACGCTGGTACTGGCGGTGGTATTGTATATCCTGGCGCAGGATATCGGACTTCAACAGGGTTATGCGCCTGACCAGCCGGTGAAGTTCTCGCATGAATTGCATGCCGGCCAGTTGTCCATTGATTGTCAGTATTGCCACACCGGCGTGGAAAAGGCCAAGAACGCCAATATCCCTTCGGTGAATATCTGTATGAACTGCCATAAGTATGTGACGGAAGGGCCTAAATACGGCACCAAAGAAATCGCTAAGGTCCGTGCGGCGGCCGAGAAGGGCGAGCCTATCAAATGGGTGCGGGTGCACAACCTGCCCGAACATGCTTATTTCAGCCATGCCCAGCACGTGAAAGCAGGCGGCATCGAATGTCAAACCTGCCACGGCCCCGTGGAAACCATGGAGAAAGTGCGCCAGCATGCCACGCTGGAAATGAAGTGGTGTATTGATTGCCATAAGCGCACCGACGTAAAATTTGACAACCCATACTATAAAGCCACCTTCCGAGAACATTACGACGAGATCAAAGCACACAATAAGATTAAGGTGGCGGATCTGGGCGGGCTTGACTGTGCCCGTTGTCACTATTAATGCAGTAAAACATGGCTTCAATGAAAAAGCATTCACAATACTGGACCGAATTAGGACGCTTGAAGGGAGAGGAAATCAAAGCGGAGGAATGGAATGAATTTGGTCCTTCTCCTTCGGAGGACGAGGTGATGCAGCCGACACGCCGTGACTTTTTGAAGGTGTTGGGCTTCTCGATTTCGGGGGCTGTGGCGGCGGCCTGCTCGAAGACGCCTGTCCGGTATGCCGTGCCTTACGGGGTGAAACCGCCGGAAGTCGATCCGGGGATTCCGAACTGGTATTCCACCACCTGTAAGGTGGGGGGAGAAACCACCACCGTGCTGGTGAAGACCCGCGAAGGACGTCCCATCAAAATCGAAGGACACCCGACTACCCCGGTATATGGCGAGGGGACCACGGCTTTTACGCAAGCGGCGGTACTTTCGCTCTATGACAGCGGGCGGTTGCGCTATCCCTTGAAAGGCGGGAAGAAAACCACCTGGAAAACACTCGACAAAGAAGTCCGGCAGGCCCTTCAACAGTTGAATGACGCCGGAAAAGAAGTGGCCTTGATTACCCGCACGGTCACCGGACCGGCCTCAAAAGCGACCATCGAATTGTTGAAAGCGGCGTATCCGAATGTGCGCCATGTGGTGTATGAACCCGAATCGGCATATGCCTTGTGGAAGGCGCATGAATCGGCCGGGTTGGGTGCGGCATTGCCCGACTTTCATTTCGATAAGGCGGACGTGATTGTGGGGCTGGATGCCGACTTTTTGGGGACGTGGATTTCGCCCGCTGAGTTTACGCATCGCTACGTGCAGGGGCGGGATGTGGATGCCCGCGGCGGCGAGATGTCTTTGCACATTCAGTTTGAAGGCCTGATGAGCCTGACGGGAAGCAATGCCGACCTGCGGTTCCCTGTGCGGCCTGAACTGATGGGCAAGGTGGCGGCCAATCTTTACAATCATATCGCCCGTAAGGCGGGCGCTCCGACCTTACAAGTGGAAGCCTTTGAAGTGGCCGGCAATGCCATTGCTCACACCGCTGATGCGCTGTGGAAACACCGCGGAAAGGGCCTCGTGGTGTGTGGTGTGAATGATGTGGCGGTGCAAACCATTGTGCTCAAAATCAACCAGTTACTGGGAAATTACGGCCATACCCTGACGGCGGGTGCTTCTTATCAAAATCTTTCGGATGACGCCGCCATGGCGGCGCTGGTGGAAGCCATGAAAAAAGGCGTGGTCGGCGGCGTGATCATGGTGGACGTCAATCCGGTGTATTCGCTGCCCAATGGCGGTGATTTCGCAAAAGCATTGCAGAAACTGTCGTTGTCGGTGGCTGTGGCGGATCGGGTCGATGAAACGGCCCGGCATTGCCGCTATGTGGCGCCGCTGGCGCACCCGCTCGAATCATGGAACGACTTTCAAGAGAAGAAAAACTATCTCTCCGTGGCCCAGCCCGCCATTACGCCGTTGTGGGACAGCCGGGAATATCAGGCCGGCTTGCTGGCGTGGGCCGGCGAGAAACCCGACTTTTACTCTTTCCTGAAAAACTACTGGGAAGCCCATGTGTATCCAGCGTGGGGGAAAGGCGGCGGCTTTGCGAAGTTCTGGCGGGATGTGGTCCATGAAGGATGGGTGGAGATGGCTTATGAATCCGGAAATGCTGCTGAGGACGCTTCCGGCGGGCAAGCAACAGGCAATGCCGCGCCCACAGAATCGGCCGATGAAACCGTGCGTGAAGCCATCCCTGACGCTGAACTGGCCCGACGGGTCAACGAGATGGCCAAGCAAAGCGGAGACCTGATGCTGCAGCTGTATTCGTCGGTGGGCATGCGGGACGGCAGTCAGGCCAACAACCCCTGGCTGCATGAGATGCCCGACCCGTTGACGAAGGTGGT
>JALVCQ010000097.1 GCA_027009805.1 Bacteroidota bacterium | reverse complement strand
GCCTCGGCCCGCCCACCATCCCACCCCACACCCTGCGCCACCCGCGTGGCTTCGACTCCGCTCAGCCAGCGGGTGTTTCCCACGGGCGGCGGTCCCTGAGCTTGTCGAAGGGCGGTCCGCCTCGCCTGACGGCTCGGCGCCCTCCGGGCCCCTCACGCGTTGCCGCTACATGCGTTTTTCGTTGTTTTTGAATATCCCTTTTGGAAGGGAGGACACTAAATAGGTTCGACGGCCCCCCGCCACACCCATCCGCGGGCCCCTTCGGGCAACACCACCTCATACCATTCGTCCAGCTGGTCGGTGATGCGCACTTTGTCGCCCTCGTAGAGGGTGGCCAGCCCCCGACTTTCGGGCGAGGGCGCCTCGTAAAGATAGGTGGACTCGCCGGTGACGATGCCGTAATGCAGTCCGTTGATTTGCCGGTGGCGTCCCCATGCCGAGGCCATCCATAACATGTGAAGCAATAACGCCCCCACGGCACTCCACCGGGCCCATCGTTTTTGTGTCCAGACCCATATTCCGCCGAGCAGAACAGCAAGGGCCAGAAATGCCAGCGCCGTCCACCACCACGTCCGCGGCATCCACAGCTGGAGCCAGCGCCCCCACCAATGAGCCAGAAAAAAGGGCGGCGGCCATATTCGGGCTTTCGGCAGCCGATCATATACCATGCCGATATTTCGCGCCGTGAGCCGATCGTAGCGAAGCTCAAGGCTTTTTTCATACATCAGCAGGGCTTTGCCGTTGCGCGCCAGCCGGAAGTAGGCATTGCCCATGTTGTAATACAGCTCGGGCGACACCCATCCGCTTTTCAGTACGGAGTCGTAGTAGAGCAGGGCTTCCTCATATCGCTGTGCCTGATAGGCGGCATTGCCCCGCTGCATCAGCGAGTCGGGCGTGGCCGCCGCGCCATGCAACGTCCAAAAGAGGATGAAAAGCCAGCCTGTCCACACCCTGGTCATGCCGGTTGCTTTTGCGGGTTGTCGAGGCGCAGCAACCGCTGCCATTGCTTCCGAATCTGCCGCCATAGTTGCCGGCGTTGCTCTTCCGAGAGGAACGGACGGATGCTTTCCGCCTGGGCTGTTTCCCATGCTTTGGCGATGGCGGCGGCCTCTTCGTCAGCGTTCATGTGGGCAGATAGGGCCTGCCGAAGCGAATCGACGTTAAGGGCGGCGGGCGGAAGGGCCAGTCTGTGCTGAAACAGCCACTCGAACCCGCGGGTCACTGTTTGTCCCCACTTTCGTGCATCCCCCCGCTGCAAGGCGGTTTCAGCCTCCCGGACCAATTGCCGGAAGGTGCGTTTCTCCGCTCCGATGAAGATGCCGCCGTGCCGTTCTTTTCGACGGCGCAACCACCATAAGATGAGCATCAGCCCCAGCGCGCCGCCCCATGCACTTCCATAACGCACGCCCCAGTTCTGCGGCAACCAAAGGGCCTCCATCCGATACCACCGTTTGCTGGAAGGACGCAAAAAGGCAATATCCTTCGGCGGAAGGGTGGGGGCCCGATGGGTGGAATCCACCTGCTCGGTGCCCCGCACCACCAGCGTGAACGTATCGGTGGAAAGGCGCACGTATTCTTTTTTATCCGGATCGAAATAGGAAAAATGAAACGGCGGAATCGCATAGCGGCCGGGTTGCAATCCTTCGATATAGAAACGAAATTGTCGATAGCCGCGCACAGTGCCGTCCCGGGCCGTAAACTTCTCCTCGGTCTCGGACGGATAGCTGCTCAGCCCCGGCGGAAGGTCGGGCTCGGGAATGTCAATCATCTGAATATTGCCTTCCCCGCTGATCCGCAGGGTGATGGTGGCGGTGCCGCCTTTGCTGATGGTGGTGCTGTCGATGGTGGATTCCATCGTGAAACGTCCCACCAATCCTGAGAAGTCGAACGGTTTGCCGGCCACGGGCAAGGCTTTGACTTTCAATTGCAACGGCCGGCTTTTGAGCTTTAAGAGCTTGGGTTGATAGGTGTAGCCTTCCCAGCCGGTGTTGAAGTCTTCAAAAAATTGCCGAAAAAACGGATCGTCCGCAAAAAAATCTTCAAAGGGCGAACGCATCCGCTGGATCACCCGCTGCGGAATCAAGGCCACCGCCTCCATCTCCAGCGGTGGGATGGTGAGTCGGCCGCTGCGCAACGGGAAGACCACCGCTTCATAGATTTTGACGTACTGATAGGGCTGTCCGTTGATGACCGTCTCGTGCGGCACGGGCCGACGAATTTCTATCGGATAGGCGTAGAAGTCGGAAAAAGTCGGGACTTTTCGGACGGCATAGTCTTGAATGTTCAGGCGGGTATAGAGATAGTAGCTGATGCCCACCGCTTGCCCTTCATAAGGCGACCATCGGTTTACCACCGCCTTAATAAACACCGGAGCAAGGGAATCGGCGGCTGTTTCGGCTGCCGTCCGGTCTGATGAAGCGGGCGGCGGGGCCGACGAGGAGCCGGAGGGTTGCACCTTTATCGTGACGGGGCGGGTGCGGTATTGTTTTCCCCCCACGATAAGCGTGCCCGGGTCGATCGTATAGCTTCCCGGACGCATCGCCCGCAACACGTAACCGATGGAGTGGCGGGCCCGCATGCGCCCGTTGATGATTTCCATGTGATAGGAGGTGTTGGGCCCCGCCAGCACCTGAAAGCCGCGAAATTCCGGCGGCAAGAACCGTCCTTTCTTGTTGGATTCAAACCGGACCTCGAAAGGTTCGCCCACCCTGACGGTGGTCGTCGAGGGCCTGACTTCAAAGGTGACGTCCTGTGCCGCGGCGGTCGGGATGAGACAGCTGAACAGGAAAAAGCCGACGGCAACGTGCAGGTGTGTTCTCACCAGTCCTTATCGGTTTGAAGGGGTTGGCCGGGGCGGCGCTTTCCGCGCCGATCGGTGCGGGCGCGACGGAGTGCCGCCCGCTTCCGGGCTTTTTTCTCTTCTTCCCGGGCGGCTTTCAGCAGTTGTTCGATGCGGCGCCGGTCTAACTGATGAGGTGACGGATTCGGGCGCTGCCGGGAAGCATTGTGATTTTGCTGCGGATTATTTTTCTGTGGCTGCTGCTGATTCTTTTGTTTGTCCTGTTTTTTCTGCTGCTGCTGGTTGTTTTGTGAGGAGTTCTTCTGGTTCTGGTTTTGCTTTTGTTGTTGGTTCTGATTCTGTTGTTTATTATTTTTGTTTTTGTCGTTCTTTTTGCTGTTTTTCTTTTTCTGCATAAGGGCATAGACGAGGTTGTGTCGGGCGGCCGAATCGTAAGGGTTGTGCCGGAGGACGTTTTTGTAGGCCTCGATGGCGGGGTCCCATTTTTTTGAGGAAGCAAGGGCGTTTCCGGCATTGTAAAGG
>JALVCQ010000096.1 GCA_027009805.1 Bacteroidota bacterium | reverse complement strand
GCCCGGGCCAGGGCCTGTGCGTTGGCGATAATCCGGCGGGCATAGTCGGCGAAGTCGTCTGTGAGGGCTTCGCCGAAGGCCACGGCCTTGGCGGCGATGATGTGTTCCAGCGGGCCGCCTTGCGTGCCGGGGAATACGGCCGAATCTAAAATCGCCCCCATCTTGCGCACCGTCCCCTTGCGCGTGGTGATCCCGAAAGGATTGGGTTTGTTTTTCCCGACCATGATCATGCCGCCCCGCGGGCCGCGGAGGGTCTTGTGTGTGGTGGTCGTCACCACGTCGCACGCCTCAAACGGACTTTTAAGCAGCCCTTTGGCAATCAGCCCCGCCGGATGCGCAATGTCGGCCATCACCAGCGCCCCCACTGCATCGGCAATTTCCCGCACCCGCTCATAATCCCAATCCCGGGAATACGCCGACGCCCCTATCACGATCATTCGCGGCCTTTCCCGCAGGGCCACGGCTTCCATCTGGTCGTAATCCACCCGACCGTCGTCCCGAACGCCGTAAAAGACCGATCGGTAAAGCTTTCCCGAAAAATTCGCCGGCGAGCCATGCGTCAGGTGGCCGCCGTTGGAAAGATCCAGCCCTAAAATCGTGTCGCCGGGCTTCAAAAAGCCCAGCATCACCGCCGCATTGGCCTGCGCACCCGAATGCGGCTGCACGTTCACCCATTCTACGCCGAAAAGCGCTTTCGCCCGCTCGCGGGCCAGATTTTCCACCTCATCCACAAATTGACAGCCGCCGTAATAGCGTTTGCCGGGCAACCCCTCGGCGTATTTATTGGTCAGCACCGAACCCATCGCCCGAAGGACGGCGGGGCTGACGAAGTTTTCCGAAGCAATCAGCTCCAGGCCGGAGTTCTGGCGTTCTTTTTCCTGTTCGATCCAGTGAAACACCCGGTCGTCTTGTGCAGATGGCCACATGTGCAATGTGTTTGTCGATGCGCAAATGTAGCGGAATCCGGCTTCTTTCTCTGCGGCGCTCACCGCCGTCGCCCGGGATGATATTCCATCAGGTCGGCTTGAATGTAGCCCACGAAGATGGCCGATTCGATGCGCAAGACCACCTGTCGCTCGTCCCGACTGATATAGACGGTCATGTCGTCTTGTTCTTTAAAGACGCGGCCGGGGACCAGCTTCGGTTTGACGATATAGCAAGGATAAGTCGTCCCGCGGATGCGCACCGTGCCCGTGTCGATGTATTGGGCGCCCACCCGCAGGATCTCGCCGTCGAGCACAATGTGAATCGGATATTCCTGCCCCGGCGTAAGGCGGGAAAAATCGGTCCGCCGGCCCAGATAGACCACCGACACCAGGTCGTAAATCATCCGGCGGGTGGCGACCCGCAGCGTGTCGTTAATTTGCAGATAGCCTTTTTTCCAGTGAAAAAATATTCGCTCGATGGTCTGATAGCCGCCCTCGTATATTTTGCGGCGGGCATACAGCGGGCGCAGGGTGTGCGTGTCGGCGATGCTGGTATAGTAGTCGCGCACCTTATAAAACCAGTCCCAGATGGGCAGGGTGGTGCCCACCACCGACAGCGAATAGTAAGGACGGCCTTTGATGACAACGAGCGAGTCGCCGATGGTAAAGTAGGCGCGGCCCGCACTCACCAGCCCATAGTGAATGTCATACACCGCCCGTTCGCCCGGTGAAAAGGGTGCGCGAGGCAACAGCGGCACCGGAACCTCCTGCCCGCGGCTTGCCCACGCCCACGTAAGCGCGCAGAGCGCCGCTAAGAACTTACCGATGATATTCATCTAACGTGGCTTCGATGGCGCCCACACTGATGCCCGA
Organism: Bacteroidota bacterium; assembly: GCA_027009805.1. Classification (GTDB taxonomy): domain Bacteria; phylum Bacteroidota; class Bacteroidia; order JAADEI01; family JALVCQ01; genus JALVCQ01. The sequence continues at coordinate 1,524 of JALVCQ010000096.1, read as the reverse complement.
CCGAATCCGAATCGGGATCCGGCGTTCGTCGGCGCTCACCCAGATGGTCATGTCTTCTTCACTCTTAAATACGCGGTCCACAATCAGAATGGGCGTGAGTTTATAGGTGGGCACGCGTCGCCCGCCTATCCGTAAGGTCTCCTTGCCCCGATAAACCACGCCCACGCGATAGACGGAATCGTCGATGTAGAGCGGAAACAGGACGGAGTCGCCCTGCGATAAACGTTCGTAAGGAATGCTGCGGGCGTAAAAAATGGCGGAGATGACGTCGTGAACCCGCGGCGGAATCGGCACCCGGCGGCGGGTGTCACGGTTATAAGCCAGGCCTTTTTTTCGTAAAAAAGTCACAAACTCCGAAAAATGATAGTCGCCCTCATGCACTTTCCGGTAAAACACCAGCGGAAGCCCCGTGCGGCGGTCGAGAAAGGTGCCGTAAGTGTCGCGCACCATGAAGAAAGGGTCATAAAAGGAGTAAGACCGGCCTGTGGCGTGCACGTGGATGAGGCGCTTGCCCCGAATGCGGCGCGACGGCGTATCCACCCGAAACACAAACTCTCCCACCGGAATCCGGAAATAGAGGCTATACCGGACCTTATAGCGGGCCGTTTCTCCCGGATACACATGCAAAGGCGGCTGGCTCCGCGTCGGTCCCGTCTGCCATAGGCCCAACAGGAAAAAGACAAACAATCGGAGGCGCATCATCTCAGGAGCCGTTGCGAATATGATGCCGACGAATGTAACGCCGGAAAACAAAGGGGAGCGGATTGCGGGCGCGGGCCGGATAGTAGCGCTCGAATCGCAGCAGCCATGCCGTCGGGTCGTAAGGCGGGAAATAGGTGTCGCCCGACACCGCGGCCAGCACCTTGCTGATCATCAGCTCGTCCGCCAGCGGAAGGGTCTGCCGATACAGTTCGCCGCCGCCGATGACATAAAGGGCGGGGAGTCCGGCCTGACGGGCGGCTTGTAGGGCTTCATCCAGCGACGAAAACGCGCGGGCATGCGCCGAGGTAAAATCGGGCTGACGGGTCAGCACCCACAGCCGCCGACCGGCCAGCGGCCCCGGCAGCGATTGATAAGTTTTCCGTCCCATCAGCAGCGTCTGCCCCATGGTGAGCCGCCGGAAGAGGCGCAAGTCGTCGCGCAACCGCCACGGCAACCCGCCCGCTTTTCCGATCACGCCGTTGCGGCTGTGGGCCGCTATCAGAACCAGCCGAGGACGCATCAGACCGCTACCGGCGCCTTGATGCGGGGATGCGGGTCATAGTCCCGCAGGCGGATGTCGGCATATGTGAAGTCATCAATATCCTGGACATCCGGATTCAGCTCCAGACGCGGCAGGGCGCGGGGCGTGCGGGACAGCTGCGCGTCCACCGCTTCGAGATGATTCAGATAAATATGCACGTCGCCGAAGGTGTGGATAAACTCGCCCACCTGTGCACCCGTCACGTGGGCTATCATATGCGTCAGCAAAGCATACGACGCAATGTTGAAAGGCACCCCGATGAAAAGGTCGGCGCTGCGTTG
>JALVCQ010000095.1 GCA_027009805.1 Bacteroidota bacterium | reverse complement strand
CACCAATTCGCCGTTGTGGGGACGGACGCTCACGGGGCGGGTTCGCCGGCTGATCACGCCGCAAGGCACGTTTAACGTAACCGACTTATGAACTGGAAACATGGGTGGCCTATCATCCTGCGGTATGGCTTGTTGGCCGCCGCCGGCAGTGTGTTGCTGGCGGCCTTGCCTTACACGGTCGGCAACCGGGAATGGTTCGTTTCATCGCGGGTGAATGTGGTGTTGTCTTTGCTTCAACTGGCGTGGGGCATCGTGTGCGCCCTGATGGCCGTTCGGCGCTGGCGCGCCCTGCACGAAGGGCGGGCCGCCTTCCATGAAGCGCTGTTGCTGACATGGCCCGTGCTGCTTCTGATGGGCACCGCCGGCATCTTGCACTACTGGATTCGGATGCAGCTCCGCCCCGACCAATTCGAGTGGGTGCGACAAATTCAATTAGACGCATGGCGACAGAAATGGATAGCCGAAAACCTTTCCGAGGCCGACATCGCCTCCAAGACGGCGCAATTTCTGTCGGATTTCCAGCCGCCTACCTTTTCCACGGCCCTGATGCAATGGGTGTTGTGGTTGCTGATCAGCTTCGGCCTCGCCCTGGTGGTGGCGGCTTTTGCTAAAACAAAATCTCGATGAACACCTCTCCTTACGTTTCAATTGTGATTCCGCTTTACAATGAGGCGGAATCGTTGCCCGAACTGGAAGCCTGGATTCGGCGCGTGCTGGAACAGCAAGGATGGCCCTACGAAATCATCTTTGTGGATGACGGCAGCACCGATGGGTCGTGGCGGGTGATCGAAGCGTTGGCACAAAAAAACCCGCACATTCGGGCGTTTCGGTTTCAGCGGAACTACGGCAAATCGGCTGCGCTGAACGTGGGCTTCCGCCATGCCCGCGGGCAATATATCATCACGATGGACGCCGACCTGCAAGACAGCCCCGACGAGATCGTCCCGCTGGTGAACATGATGGAAAAGGAAGGCTACGATCTCATCTCCGGCTGGAAAAAAGAACGGCACGACCCGCTGTCCAAGACGCTGCCGTCGAAACTCTTCAACTGGGTGACCCGCAAAGTGACGGGCATTCCGCTGCACGACTTCAATTGCGGCCTGAAAATCTACCGTTCGCAGGTGGCCAAAGCACTCGACATTCACGGCGAGATGCACCGCTATCTTCCGGCGATGGCCAAGTGGGCCGGCTTCCGGCGCATCGGCGAAAAGGTGGTCAAGCACTATCCCCGCAAATACGGCGTGACCAAGTTCGGACTCGAGCGTTTTATCAACGGCTTTCTGGACTTGATGTCGATGGTGTTCGTCCAGCGCTTTCGGCGTCGGCCCATGCACTTTTTCGGCACCATCGGCCTGTTGCTGTTTGTGGCGGCGATGGGCATTGTGGCCTATCTGGTGGGGATGAAAGTGTATTACAGCTGGGTGTTGCAGGTGCACGTGCCGCGGGAAGTGGTGGACATGCCGCTGTTTTACATTGCTTTAACCACCGCCATCATTGGCTTTCAACTTTTTCTGGCCGGTTTCTTGGGTGAGTTGATTGCCTCGCACTCGTCCCGCGACGACTATCGGGTCATGGCCGCCATCGATCGATCCGACCCAGCCTGAGTACGGCAGCGACCTTGCCGCGGCCGTCGGCCATCATCAACAATGCCCCCGTTCCAAAGGTGTCGATGGTTTCCATGCTTTCACGCAGCCGCTTCAATTCCCCTCGCACGGTAAACGGCTGATAATAGGCCGACAGCTCGATGAGCGCCTGATATTCGGTGTGGACGCGAGGATTTGAAATGGTCTTTTGGGCGCGGGCGGTCAGGCTGGGCATCATGACCGTCCAGTTGGAGGGCGTGTGCCATCGGGCTGTGGCGAGGCGGCGCTGCCACTCTGGCAGCCGCCGGCCGGAAAACGGACGGGCGTCTTTGACCAGATAGATCGTCAACGTGGAATCGACGGCGATACGGACAGCCCGCCACCCGGCGCCGGCAGCCCGCATCACGCTGCTGTCTTGGTCCACGGTCGGATTCCACACCAGCCACGCCGCGCCTTGCTGTTCATCAAAGTAAGGCAACCACCGCCGCACGCCAAAGACCACCCGAAACGACAGCAGGGCAAAGTCCAGCGTGTCGGCCCGGCGCATCGGCAGGTCGTAGGCCTCATCCAGCCCCTGTTTGATCTGGATGTCGAGCCGCCGCAGCGCCGCCGAATCGTTCGGGCCCCGGTAACGCACCCAGAAGGGCGGAGTAAAATCCCGCCGTGCGTCCGGCTCGTCGCAACCCTTCCGCCACAACGGCGAATACACCATGTTCAGTGCCGCCGGTGCCGGTGAGTCGCACTGCATCCAGACCACCGGCGCCGGCTGCAGTGGAAGCGGCTTCCACTGACGATTGACGTTATAAAAGGTAACGTAAAAAATCACCGTCATCGCCGTGGCGATGAGCACAAAGTAAAAGGGCTTGCGGAGTGCGGGCGGGATCGAGCTCACGAGGAAGGTGTTTCAGCCCGGCGGACGGTGACCAATTCGACGGTGGTGGGCCCCACCTGCTCGACCCGAAAGTGCAGGTCTTTGTAGTCGATTTCTTCGCCGGGCTCGGGCATTCGTCCGACCAGCTCGGTGAGCAAGCCGCCCACGGTTTCCACCTCTTCGGCGTGGGGGTCGAAATAGTCTTCGGCCAAATCCAGCGCCCGAATGAGCTCGGGAATGGTTGTCCGGCCATATACCGTGTAAACGTCCGGCTCGGTTTCGGTGATTTTTTCTTCTTCCACCACGTCAAACTCGTCCCGAATTTCCCCGACGATTTCTTCCAGGAGGTCTTCCATCGTGACCAGCCCCACCAGGTTTCCGTATTCATCGACCACGAGCGCCATGTGGACGCCCTTGTCGCGAAAGGTCTCCATCAAATCGGGCAGTTTCATCGACTCGGGCACGTAATGGGCTTTTCGGAGCACCTGCGGCCAGTCGAAGGATTTCCGGTCGAGATAAGGCAAGAGGTCTTTGACGTAAAGGATGCCGCGGATATTGTCCAACGAATCCCGATAGACCGGCACCCGTGAATACTGGTCGTCATTGATGCGCTGGATGACCTCCTGAAAGGTGAGCGAGTCGGGATAGGCCACCACGTCGCGCAGGGGGGTGAGAATCTGCCTCACTTCGAGGTCTTGAAATTGAAGCAACTGCCGCAACATCGGATATGCCGGCTGATCGGCGCCGGTGGTGTCGAGGGCCTGCCGGATTTCTTTCGGGTCGAGCACCAGCGAGCGGTCGTCCGCTTGCTTTCCGCCCACGTCGCCTAACTTTTCCAGGAGGCGACTCAACGGCCAGAACAGATAATACGCCGCCGTGACCACCGGTGCCACCAGCGGAAGAAGCCGCTGCGGGTGTTTTTGCGCATACAGCTTGGGAAAAATCTCGCCGAAGAACAACAACACCAACGTAATGAGCACCCCTTCGACCACCAGCGTCAACCACCCCCACGGTCCGCCCTGCCACAGCGGCCGAAGGAGCATCGCCGCCCGCAGGATAAAAGCGATGTTGACGAGATTGTTCCCAATCAGGAGCGTGGCCAGCAGCTGCGAAGGACGACGCATCAGCCGATGACGCGTCGGTGCCGGTTCGGCGTTTCCCAGAAAAAAAACCACCTCCGAGGCCGAAAACAGCCCCGACAACATCAGCAACAGCAGCAGTTGTCCCGCACCCCAGAGTAGCGAAACGTCTCCTTCGTCCAACGTTTATCGGCGATTAGAAGGGAAGGTCTTCGCCCTCTTCGGCATCGGCGGGTGCGTCCGACGCCGGCGGCTCGGCCGGTGCAGCCGCTTCGCCCGCCGACGCCGCTGCGGCTCCCTTGCTTTCCAGCATGGTGAAATTGCGGCAGAAAATCTCGGCCACCCGCCGCCGTTCGCCCGGCTGGTCTTTCGGCGAATACTCCCGATACCGCAGTTCGCCTTCCACCAGAATTAACATGCCCTTGCGCAAAAAGCGTTCGGCCGTCTCGGCCAGTCGAGAGAAACGAATCACGACATTGTGCCAGTCGGTCCGCTCTTGCATCTCGCCCGCCCGGTCCCGATAGCGGTCGGAGGTTGCCAGCGAAAACGTCACCAACTTGCCCCCGTCATCAAAGGTGCGCACTTCGGGGTCGCGCCCCAGCCTGCCAATCAAAATCACTCTGTTTAACGAAGCCATAACCATTCCTTTACCCTATGGCAAAGATAAGGGACGCTTTTTTGCATGTGGTGTGTTCTTTTTTGGGCGTGCCCCTCCGGCGCCTTCATGGGCGATGCATGCACCGCCCCTACACACTTGCCCCTGCGGGCGCCTTCGGGTCGGGCCCCTCTGGGCTCGGCTCTTCGCCTCGGCCCGCCGCCGCCTTCAGGTAGGGGCACGGCATGCCGTGCCCCTACCGCCAACCCATCCCGCAGGCGGCGTCGGTCCGCCTCGCTTGCGCTCGGCGCCCGCCGGGCCCCTCACGCGATTGAGACAACGCCATTTATTGGTAGAGGCGACGCATGCGTCCCCCCCTTAAAAATGCATCACGTCCTAATTGTTTCACATCATTCTTTCCCTGCGTGGCTTCGACTCCGCTCAGCCGGCGGGTGTTTATAGAGGGCACCGCATGCCGTGCCCCCACATGATTGATGAAATGACGGGCCTACCCCGCCATGATTTCTCGCCGTTTTTGCCCGTTCCTCCCGACACAATGCTATTTTTGAACAAATTTTTTCCTCCGTGTCCACCTTCGAAGTCCTGATCGTCGCGCTGCTGATCGGCATCATCGTCATTGGCGTCTATTGGTTGGCCCAGCAAATCCTGACGGTCGTGAAAGACCGCACCCTGCTGCAACACCTGAAAATCCGCTCCCAGCTTCGGGCACAGCAGTTCAAAAAAATGCTTCCCTATAAAGCCACCGCCTACGAACGGATGATCATTTTTCTGGAACGCATCAACCCGTATCGGCTGATGCGCGACGTCCCCTCAGCGGACATCACGCCGGCCCTTCTCCGTGCCCGGTGGGTCCACCAGATCCGCCAGGAAATGGAATACAACGCCTCTCAGCAGCTATACATCTCGCCCGAAGCATGGCAGCTGATCGAAAACGCCGTCGAACAGGTTGTTCTGCTCATCAACCAGTCATACCGCGCCCTCGACAAAGACGCCGGCATTCACGCTTTCATGGGCAAAATCCGCGAGCAGATTCACGACTGGGAAATATTGCCCCACGAAGCCGCCATCGACGCCCTGAAAAATGAATTTCGTCAATTTGCGGAGTCATGAGCACCGCCGACCGCAAGGAAAAACGTTTTGTGCTCGACTCCGGCATCGAAGTGAAACGCCTCTATCCGCCGCCCGACATTCCCTTTGAAGCACCCGGTGAGCCGCCTTACACCCGCGGCATTTATCCGGGCATGTATCGGGACCGGCTGTGGACGATGCGCCAATATGCGGGCTATGCCACGGCGGAAGAATCCAACCGCCGATATCACTACCTGATCGCACAAGGCGTGATGGGCCTCTCGGTGGCCTTCGACCTGCCCACCCAGATCGGCTACGACTCCGACCATCCCTTCGCCGAGGGCGAAGTGGGTAAGGTGGGCGTGGCCATCGACTCGCTGGAAGACATGGAAATCCTCTTTCAGGGCATCGAGTTGGAGAAGATTTCCACCTCCATGACCATCAACGCCACGGCGGCCGTCCTGCTGGCCATGTATATCGCCGTGGCCAAAAAGCAAGGCGCCGACCTCCAAAAGCTCGCCGGCACCATCCAGAACGACATCCTCAAAGAATACATCGCCCGCGGCACCTTCATTTATCCGCCGCGGCCGTCGATGCGGCTCATCACCGACATCTTCGAATATTGCAGCCGCCACCTGCCCCGCTGGAACACCATTTCCATCTCCGGCTATCATATTCGGGAAGCGGGCGCCACGGCGGTGCAGGAACTGGCCTTCACGCTGGCCAACGCCAAAGCGTATGTGAAAGCCGCGCTGGACAAAGGGCTGGACATCGACGTTTTCGGACGCCGCTTGTCGTTTTTCTTCAACGCCCACAACAACTTTTTTGAGGAGATCGCCAAGTTTCGGGCGGCCCGCCGGATGTGGCATCAGATCATGACCGCTTTCGGCGCCCAACAAGAACGCACCAAAATGCTTCGTTTCCACACCCAGACCGCCGGCAGCACACTGACGGCCCAACAGCCCATGAACAACATCATCCGCGTGACCATTCAGGCGCTGGCCGCCGTATTGGGCGGGACGCAATCGCTCCACACCAATGCCTACGACGAAGCCCTCTCGCTTCCCACCGAACATTCCGCCCGCATCGCCCTGCGCACGCAGCAGATCATCGCCCACGAATCGGGCGTGACCTACACCCCCGACCCCCTCGGCGGCAGTTATTTTATCGAGACGCTGACCCGGGAAGTCGAAGAAAAAGCCCAAGCATACCTTCAAAAAATCGATAACCTCGGCGGCGCCGTCGCCGCCATCGAACAAGGCTACATCCAGAAAGAAATCGCCGACGCGGCCTATGCATATCAGCAAAAAATCGAAACCGGCGAAAAAGTGGTCGTCGGCGTCAACCGATTCACCACCGAAGAATCGGTAAACATCGACACCCTCAAGGTGGACGACTCGGTCCAACAGCGCCAGATCGAGCGTCTCCGGCGCCTCCGCCGACGGCGGAACAACCAGCAGGTGAAGGCGGCGCTGGCCCGATTGGAAGCCGCCGCCCGCGGCACCGAAAACGTCATGCCTTATATCCTCGAAGCCGTAGAGGCCTATGCCACGCTGGGGGAAATTTCCGACGTGTTCCGGTCGGTTTTCGGTGAATATTCCGGTGCATAAAACGAATCCAACTCCCATGTGCGATCATCATTCCCCCGATCCCGTTCTGGTAGTCGATACCCGCGGCGACATCGTTGAATCCTGCTATCGCGGCACTTACGCCGTTGTCGATCTGGACGGGCGGATCGTGGAAGCGGTGGGCCGGTGGCAGCGGCCGGTTTTTACCCGCTCGGCGTTGAAATATTTTCAGCAGATCCCGCTGGTGGAAAGCGGTGCCTATCAAGCGCTGGGGCTGACCGAGGAAGAGCTGGCCGTAGCCTGCGCCTCTCACAGCGGCGAGCCCGTCCACATTCGGGCCGTCCAGCGCATCCTCCAAAAAGTCGGCTGTTCGGAAAAAGACCTCGGCTGCGGGGTTCATCCCCCCACCCATCAGGCCACGCGCCATCGAATGATTCGCGAAGGCACCCCCTTTTCCCCCCTCCACAATAATTGCAGCGGCAAGCATGCGGCTTTTCTGGCCCTGGCCGTATATGGCGGCTACTCCACACACGACTATCTGGACGTTCATCATCCCATCCAAAAAATGATTCGACAGACCGTATCGTCGGTGATGGATATTCCCGAGAGCGAGCTCATCGCCGGCATCGACGGTTGTTCGGCCCCCAACTACGCCATGCCGCTGGACCGTCTTGCGCTGGGATTTGCCCGGCTGGCCGACGCCTCCCGAGATTATCCCCGCGCCTCGGCCGCCGCGCTGCGGACCATCCGCGATGCCGTGCGGAAACATCCTTATATGGTAGGGGGAGAAAACCGCTACTGCACCCAATTGATGGAGGCGGCCGGCGACCATGTGATCGGAAAAACAGGGGCCGCCGGGGTGTATGGCTTCGGCCTCCTGCAAAAAAACATGGGCGGCGCCGTCAAAGTGGAAAGCGGCGTCGGTGAAATTCAGTATTTCATTGTGCAGGGACTGCTCAATCAATGGCTTCCCGCCAACCGTTTTTTACAGGAGCTGGATAAAATTTACCTTCACAGAGACTTGACAAATTGGAATAAGTATATCACGGGCCATCGCAATCTTCTTAAAAATGAACCAAGAGTGAAAGACTTCAGTTAAATTTTATACCTTTGCAGCAGCAATAAAAAACCAAACTTCGCCATGAACACCAAAAAACTGCTGAACTCGCAAACCTTCGAACGCAAAGTGACGCAACTGAAAACCGTGGCCCATCCGGCCCGGCTGCTGATTCTGTGGTATCTGAAGAACAATCCGCACACGCCGGTTCACAAAGTGGCCGAAGCCGTGGGCTTGCCGGCGGGCATTGTGTCGATCCACCTCAACAACATGCGTCACAAAGACATCGTGCAGCGGAAACGGAAAGGGAAAGAGGTGGGCTATTCGGTGAATGAATCGGTGATGAAAGAACTTCAGCGTCTTTCATTGCTGGATCTGAGCTGATTCGCTGTTTCGTCAGCGCAATTGCCATCCCGGGGGAAGCGTCACTTCGAGCGGCGCTTCCCCTATTTTTTTATCCTGCTCCGGCAAAAAAGGAATTGGATACACTTTTTCATCGATCCTGACATGGAGCAACCATTGGGTGGGAAGTTCGGTGACGTCTTCCACCACGCCGGCATGCGTCTGATTAATGATGACGGACATCCCCACCAGCCATTCGGGAAAAATCAACTCGGGGACGTATTGCTGAATCCATGCCCGCGGCCAAAGCAGCGGTTTTCCTTTAAGCGGTTGTGCTTCTTCCACGGTGCGGATTTCTTCCAGCGCCATCAACCCGCCGGTCGGGGTCCAGCGGATGCCCTTCACCCGATAAGGCACGGGTTTTTGTGCATGGGCTATGAATATCCAGCGGCCCGGCGTAATATGCGGCTGGAGGCGCTGGTCTCGTAAAGAAATAAGCAACCCGCCCCGCAGGCCATGCGGTTTGACAATCGTCCCGATGGCCGTAGGGACAGGGATTATATCATCCAGAGAGCGGAGCTTAGTCTTGCTCGGCGTCAGCTTCGGAGACTTCGTCGGATTCCTCGCCTTCTTCGGCTGCGGGCGGTGGCGTGGCTTGTTTGACGCGCTGCTGGGCATACTTTTTCTCCCGAGCCAGCCGTTCGGCGGCGGCGGCTTCCGCCTGTTTGTGGAGCTTGTCAACAGCGGCTTGGTGCCGTTCCGCTGACTGTTGCATCCATGCTGCGAATTTTTCTTCGACTTCTTCGGCCGTCAAAGCGCCTTTTTTCATTCCTTCCAGGAGGTGGCGTTTGTAGAGGGCGCCCGCCTTTCGCAAAAGCGTTCGGGCGGTTTCGCTGGGTTGGGCGCCTTCCATCAGCCATTCGGCCGCCCGATGGGGGTCGATGTCGATAAGCGGCGGCGCTTGCATGGGGTCGTAGCTTCCCAACCGCTCAATAAACTTCCCATCCCGCTTTGCCCGGGAATCTGCCACCACTACATAATAAAAAGGACGCTTCCGGCGCCCGTGTCGTTGAAGTCGAATCCGCACTGCCATAGTTATGCTTTCGTCAATTAGGGCCGCAAAATTGATAAATCCGAATTAAAACACGGGCGCCATCCCCTTTTTGAGGCCACAATTCCAGAGACAGGCTTCGGATGCGCTCCTCTTTATTGCCCATGTTCCCCGCTGCTCTCGGCCTCACGCAACCAGCGGAACAGGGCCTCTTTCTCGGCGGGTTGAAACCATCGGGAGGGGCCGTATTTCTTAAACCACGTCATCTGGCGGCGGGCATATTGCCATGTGTGGCGTTCCATCAGGGCCCGGGCCTGCGTCAGCGGGATTTTTCCTTCAAAAAAGGGCGCCAATTCCTGATAGGTGATGGTGGTGCGCGGCAGGGGCGAAGACGCCAGCAGAGCTTTTCGGGCTTCTTCTACGAGGCCGCGCTTCCAAAAAGTGATGAGCCGCTCGTGAATTCGCTTGCGTAGCTGCTGTGGCGGTCGATAAATGCCCACATAGACGTGTCGGAAAAATCGTTTTGCGGGCGTGCGCCGATGAAAGGAAGAGAAGGGTTTTCCCGTGTGATAGATGACTTCGAGGGCGCGCTGGAGGCGCCGCGGGTTTTGCCGATCGACCCGCGCATAATAGTCGGGATCCAGCCGGGAGACTTCCTCTTGCAGAAACGTCAGCCCCTGCTGCTGGAACAGGGATTGCACGTGTTCCCGAACGGCATCGGGCACGTCAGGGATTTCGTCCAGACCGTGCAGCAGCGCCGAGATAAAAAAGCCCGACCCGCCCACTACGATGACCGCGGGATGCTCGGCAAATAAACGTTGCAACAACGATAGGGCCTCCCGCTCATAATCTTTCACCGTGATCGGCGGCCCCTCTTCCATCGAGCGATGGGCAAACAAATAGTGCGGCACCAATCGGCGGGCATACGGCGAGGGGACGGCCGTGCCGATGGTCATTTCCCGGTAGAACTGGCGGGAGTCGGCGTTGACGATGGGAATGCCGCCCCATTGCCGGGCCAGCCACAGGGCCGTGCGGCTTTTTCCGGAAGCTGTGGGGCCGCCGATGACCACCACCAACGGGCGGTCGGCTACTCGGAATCGCGCCACAGGTCGCGCAGCAGGTCTTCATCTTCCGGGCTCAGGCCCGTCTTCGGCGTGTATTGCGCCACATCTATCGACGGGCCGGCCTCTTCGACCACCCACACACCTTCCCGATCGGAGGGCGCCACCTTCACCAGCTGAACGAAAAACTGCAAATTCCGCAACGGATCCCAGATATATCCCATATAAGGATGTTCGGGAGACAATAAATCCTGAATACGAAAATCCTCCGCCGACATGCCGCCCTTATCCATCGCCGCCAGCGGGATGGCCGTGCCGAGCTCTCCTTTCTCGTTGGCCTGATAAAAAGTCGCAAAGCCCCCTTCCGGCAATCCAAACGCCTGCACAACGGCCTGATGCAACACCGGCAACGTCACATCATAAGGAAGTTCCACCACTCGATAATGTGGGTCGATGGCGCTGTCCAAAAAATCCACCCGGCAAATGCAACGCTGGTTCATGAATTTCACGCTGTCATTGAAAAGCAAAGTTACGCTTCCCGATTCGGTGGTTTCCGACATCTCATCCTTTGGAGGCGCCGCGCGGGGGGTTGGCAATCGCCATATTAGCTTTGTGTGCTTGTCAGCGTTTCATAGCCTGTGACCCGATCCATCCAGAAAAATGTGCGCTTTTATACCACTTTTTTCCCACCAGAAGGTGCGCATGATTTCACGTATATATGGGTGCCGGACAGCCGGGATGCCGGCTACTACATAGAATATTACAGGCGCTACGGTGGCCGGCCTTTTGAAATAGAAGACCGCCTCCGGCGGCATTTGCCGGATGAACCGACTGACGTCAGCACTTTTCACGTTTCACCGGCCCCATCCTCCGGAAAGGGACGTGCACGCCGCCCCGTGATTCTTTATGCCCAGAGCGACACGCTGGCCGATTCGGCCGCCCGCATTTATTCGGCGCTTTCCGATGAGGTGCCCTTGCGGCTTTTTTACCCCGCCTATAAGGATGAAGGTGCAGAAGCCTTTTTCGCGGCACGGGGACTTCCCGCCGAAAAGTTCTCCATCAAGCGTCTTTGGAAAGCCAAGCCTCGACTATTGGTGCTTTTCAACGACTGGGCGAAAGAAGCACAACGGGTCATCTCGATATGTCGGCTGATGAGGATTCCGACGGTGTGTATTCAGGAGTCGATTATCGATTTCGGCGACCGGTTCCGGCGGATGCAACACGCCGATCATGTGTGCATGCAAGGCATTCAAAGCGTGTTGGATTTGCCTCGGGAAGCTTATTATATCACGGGCAACCCCCGCTATCAAATCCGTCAGCCATCTGACGAATCAGAACGGCGCCAACGACCGCTGAAAGCCCTTGTCAACTGTAATTTCACCTACGGGATTTACGAAGAAGTGCGGGATGTGTGGCTGGCCGATGTGACATCCGCCCTCACCGAACACCACATTGACTTCCGCATCAGCCAGCATCCCCGAGACCGAGGCGACCTGCGGCGTTACGGCGAACGGGTTATTCCATCCGGTGCGGCAACCATTGCCCAACAAATCGCCGAATCCGACCTTA
>JALVCQ010000094.1 GCA_027009805.1 Bacteroidota bacterium | reverse complement strand
CGGCTTCCAGCTTCCGGCTGAGCAGGTCTTTGAAAGCGGTTTCCATCCGGCGGGCTTCCTCGCGGGTCAACACGCCTTCGGATTCGAGCTGGTTCAGGTAAATCGACCGCGGGTCGGGGTGTTTGGCGATCAACTTATAAAGGCGGGGCTGGGTGTATTTGGGTTCGTCGCCTTCGTTATGGCCGTGTTTGCGGTAGCCCACCACATCGATGAAGATGTCGCGCCGGAATTTTTGCCGGAAAGCCACAGCAAACTCAGCGGCATAGACGACGGCTTCCACGTCGTCGCCGTTGACGTGCAACACCGGCATGTCGAAAGCCCGGGCAACCGCCGTGGAATAATCCGCTGAGCGGGCCTCGTCGAAGTCGGTCGTGAAACCGATCTGATTGTTGATCACGTAGTGAATGGCACCGCCCACCCGATAGCCGGGCAGATTATACATCTGCAAGGTCTCATACACCACCCCCTGCCCTGCGATGGCGGCGTCGCCATGGAAGATGATCGGCAACAGCCTGCTCCGCTCTTTGGCGTATTGATGGTCGCCCTTGCTGCGGTTGTAGCCCAGCACCACGGGCGTGACCGATTCGAGATGGGAAGGATTGGGCACCAGCTTCAGCTTCACGCGGCGGCCGTTGTGCCAGGTGGTTTCGGCGCTGTATCCGAGGTGATATTTCACGTCGCCGTTGCCCATCGTATAGGTCTGTTCCACCCGGTCCTGAAACTCGCCGAAGATGTAGTCGAAGTCTTTGCCGAAGATATTGGCCAGCACGTTCAGCCGCCCCCGATGGGCCATGCCGATAGAGAAGACTTCCACGCCCGCGGCGCCGGCCGCCTCGATGATGACGTCCAGCGCAGGGATGGCGCTCTCACCGCCTTCCAGCGAAAAGCGCTTCTGGCCGATAAACTTGGTGTTGAGGAACTTCTCGAAGAGGACCGCCTCGCTCAGCTTCTGAAAGATTCGCCGTTTTCGGTCGGGAGGGAGTCGGTAATTCAGCCATGTGGATTCGTAGTGTTCCCGAATCCACCAGCGGACTTCGGTGTCGTGGATGTGGATAAACTCGATGCCGATATTGCCACAGTAGAGGCGTTGCAGTCGCTCGATAATCTGTCGCAGCGGTGCGTTTTCGAGGCCCACTTCTTTGCCGGCGTAAAAGGGGGTGTCGAGGTCTTCTTCGCTGAGGTCGTAGTCGCTGAGGCTCAGCCGCGGTTTTCGGTCTTTTCGGGGACGGATGGGGTTGGTGGTGGCCAGATAGTGACCGCGTTGCCGGTAGCCGAAGATAAGCGCCTGCACCCGCAATTCTTTCCGGAGCCGGTCGGTGTCGAGGCGGCCGTCGCCGCGGGTGTGGGCATATTCCAGCCCCCGAAAAAAGGCCCGCCACGAAGCGTCCACGCTTTGCGGGTCGGCCTGATATTGTTGATAGAGCGACTCGATGTAGGCCGGGTCGATAAGGGAGCTCACCGGTTCACGTTCCATAATTCACTTGCATGATGATGCGGGGGCATCGTTGCGTTGTGCAAAGTAACAACGTCCATGTCAGATTCGGAACACCCGTTCGCCGAAGAGACTTTCGTACAGGATGTGGCGCGGGATTTTGATGGCGAACTCGGGCGTGAACGTCTTCAGCCGCAGGCCCTGGATGCGGACCCTGACCAGGCGCAGGGTGGGGAATCCTACGGCGGCGGTCATCCGTCGGACTTGTCGGTTGCGGCCTTCCTGCAAGACGATCCGGAGCCAGGTGCTGTTTTCTTCCCGCCACGCCGGCAGCGGCGGAATGCGCCGGGGCAGCTGCACCGGCGTTTCGATGACCTCCACCGCCGCGGGCAGCGTCGGTTTCCCGTCTAAAAAGATGCCCTCCCGAAGCGGCCGCAACTCCGCTTCCAGCGGCTTGCCCTCCACCTGCACCCAATATTCCCGCTCATGACGAAACCGCGGATGCAGCAGCCGATAATGGATTTCCCGGTCGTTGGTCAACAGCAACAGCCCTTCGCTGTCTTTGTCCAGCCGCCCCACCGGATAGACGTCGGGCGGAAAGGCATATTGCATGTGCTTTAAGGTCCATGCCCCCGGGGCCCGTCCAAAACGGGAAACCATGCCCCGCGGCTTATAGACGGCAAAGTAAGAGAGCCGCCGCGGCCCTTCCCTTCGGGAAGGACGCCTGCGAAAGGGTTTACGCCGACCGGGCAATGAAATAGGCCGTTAAAACCACAGGGTGGAAATGAACACCCAGATAATATAAAAGGTGACCAGCAGCTTGCCCACCGTCCCCACAAAAAAGCCCACGAGGCTGCCGACCGCCGACCGCAACGCCTTGCCGACGTCGTCGTTGTCCATCATCTCGCCGATAAACGCCCCCACAAACGGGCCGATGATGATGCCAAAAGGCGGGAAGAAAAAGAGCCCCACAATCAGCCCGATGGTGCTGCCCCAGATGCCCCGCTGCGTGCCGCCCAGTTTTTTCGTGCCCCAGATGGGCAGGTAATAGTCTAACACCGTGATGGCCCCGGCCAGCAAAGCCGTGACCAGCAGTTGCACGGTCGGCACGTCATAGCCCGCCGTAAAATGCAGCAGCACCAGCCCCACAAAGGCTAACGGCGGCCCCGGCAACACCGGCAACACACACCCCACCAGCCCCAACAGCAGCAATCCCCCACCGGCGACGATCAGAAAAAGGTCCAAAGACCCCGAAGCTTAGGCGGACGACTTTTCCGCCGAAGGCACCACCGAAACGTAGGCCCGATGCCCTTTCTTGCGCTGAAACTGCACCACGCCGTCCACCAGCGCAAAGAGCGTATAGTCTTTTCCCATCCCTACATTGCGTCCCGGGTGAAAGCGCGTGCCCCGCTGGCGCACGATGATGTTACCTGCTTTGGCCCGTTGCCCACCCGAGATTTTCACGCCCAGCCGCTTGCTGTGCGAGTCGCGCCCGTTTCGGGTGCTTCCAACGCCTTTTTTATGTGCCATGACTGAATGTCTTTATGCGTGAATCGAGACGATTTCCACCTGCGAGAGCGGCTGCCGATGGCCGCGTTTCACACGATAGCCTTTCCGTCGTTTTTTCTTGAAGACCACCACTTTCCCGCCCTTAAAATGCCGGAGCACCTTACCCACCACCTGAGCGCTTTCCACGGCCGATGCGCCCACTTTCAACGACCCATCGTCGAGGAGGGCTTTCACCTGTTCGAAAACCACCTCTTCATTTTCGGCGGCGGAGAGGCGGTCCACCACCACCTTTTGATTGGGCTTCACTCGATATTGACGCCCACCGATTTGCACAATCGCTTCCATAACCTTTTAGCGCGCTTTGAAGGGCGGCAAATTTACAACCTGAAAACTATCCCGCTCATCTCGCCGATGATTT
>JALVCQ010000093.1 GCA_027009805.1 Bacteroidota bacterium | reverse complement strand
TCCACCGAACCGTCGTCATCTTCGATTCGCAGCCGATAATAAAGCACCTCGCTGTGCGGCGGTGTGCGGTCGATCCACGCATACGTTTGCGGATGGATGGCATTGCCGGCGGCGGGCACTGCGGCCACTGCTTCAAAATCCCGTCTCGACACCGACCGTTCCACCACAAACCGCCGCACGCCCCGTTCCGAGGCTGTCATCCAGTCCAGCCGCACGGCCGCCTCGCCGAGCCATCGGGCGGAAAACGCCATCAGCTCGACCGGCAGCGGATAGGCGTTGTCGCCTGCCGTCCACGGCGAGAACGCCGGGATACCGGTTTTGGTCAGCACGTTAAGGGCGGTGTTCAACACCGCGCCTTGCGAGTCCCATTGCAGCCCGTTATATCGGAAAAGGTCCAGCCGGTTTTCCATCAGTGTATCCAGCTCGCCCGCCCCGGCGGCGTCGTTGTAATAGAACCGCAACGAAGCATTGAGTCCCGTGTTCACGGTGGGGGTGATGTAGGCAATCCGCCGGATGCCGCGATGGCCGTTGGCGGCGGCGAAGGTGTCGGTGCGGCGCAAGACCGTGGTGAGTCCGGGTGCCGTCCCTGAATATTGAATTTCGATGCCCATGCCCGCGAAGTCATACCATACGTTCGGGGTGCTGATGTCCTCTTGCACCTGCAGCCGCCCGTAGAGATAGCTCAGCGGCAGTTCGTTGACGGCGGCCGCCGAGTCCACGAAGACGGTGGCGCCGCCGGTGGTTTTGAGTATTCCGCTGGTGAAGGTCAGCAGCGAATCGACGTGCACGTCTCCGGTGAGGGTCACCGTGTCGCCTGCTTCGATGATCCATTCGTGGAGATAGGCGCCGCCGGTGAGCAGGAAGCGGGCGCTGCCGGCGGGTTTGATGTGCAGCAGTCGCCGATGCGGCGTGCCGGTGCGGGTCTCGATGACGCCGGCCGCTTCGATGGTGTCGCCCTGCACTTCGAAGCCGGTCCCTTCAATCAGGAGGGTGTCGTTTGCTCCTATCCGCATATCACCCATGACCACGATGGGCGAGGCGGCGCTGTTGGCATGGGTGATGGTGACGCCGTTTTGCAACCGAAGCGTCCCTTTGATGACGGCGGTTCCACTGCTGCCCGTGAAGTAGGAAGATAGTCCGGTGGGATGCCAGTGGGTGCCGGTGGCGTTGTCGAAGGTCAGGTTGGGATAATAGGATTGGATGGTGGTAAAGGTGGGCTCCAGCGTGCTTTCTTTTCGGATAATCCAGTGGGCGTCGGAAGGCATCGACGCCATGCCGCCTTCGTAATGGTCGCGCCAGTCTGTGGCATTGCCGTTGCCCGTTTTGATGAACGTCCCGCCCGGATAGAGGCGCCACGAGGCACTGTCGTCCCAGCCGATCGGCGCACTGTTGGCGTTGGCGATCTTCAACACGCCCTTGACGTTGATGTCGGCGCCGTAGGGGCCGTCGTTGACGTCCATCATCGCCCTCACTTCCAGATAGCCCGTGGAATCAATCACTATCTGGTCGATGCGCAACGAATCGACGGATATGGTCACCGTGTCCCGCACGTGCACGGTCTTTGAGGTAAAGTCGGGCGGGATTTCGGCGACCGTCCACGTGATGCTGTCCGACGACCATTCCCACGTGCATCCGGTATGAAAATCGCCCGACTGCCGGCTCCGGTAATATTTGTCTTTGGCGGCGGAATAATACAGCCCTTCGATAAGCACGTCATAGATGTTACACGCACCCGCCGGAATCACGTTTCCCGAGCCGTCGGAACGGGCGTTGGTGTTCATCAGCCAGCGGATGTAGAGGGTGTCGGTGTCGGCGCATACCGCCGGCAACACGGCCGAGAACATGCCCGAGGTGCAATTGTTTTGAACCGTATCGACGGGGTTCACCGTCGTCCAGGCGACACTGTCAAAACTGTATTGAACCACAAAGTCCCGCGGTCCGCCGGGCGAGCTGCGTTGGTGGGACGTCAGCCGAACTTCGGGATAGCCGACGGTGGAGACGCGCGTGACGAAATATTTGGTGCCGGCGCCGTTGTCCCATCCGGAGGTGCGGGCGCTGTTGCAAATCCGGCCGAAGATGGAGCCGCCGGCGCCGTCCCATGCTGCTCCGACAACGTCCAGCACCGCGTCCACATTGGGCGGCGTGTACGCGTCGGGTTGGAAGCCGCGGGTGGCGTCGGAAAAGTCCCAGTAGGCCAGCGTGTGGTAGGCGGAAGCGGTGTCTTTGACGGAGAAAGACGCCGAAGTATCGGCGGCGAGCCCGGCGGAAACAGCGGCCAGCGTGCCGCCGCCCAATGTGCCGTAAAAGACGATGTCGTCGAATGTGGCAATGCCGTTGGTGGTGGTGCGGGTGGTGGTCCCATTGACGGCGGGACACGAAAACGTGGGCGTCACCGTGACGTTGCGCGAAGCGCCGTCTTCATCCACGTTGCCGTTGGCATCCGTGATGCCTACGGTAAACGCCGGCATCGTCTGTCCGCGCCATACCGTGGTGGGCTGGATGCGGAATCGGGTGCGGGTCGCCGTCACCGACAGCACGTTGCGGAGCGAGTCCGAGGTCACCGCCGTGGACGGGTCGAAGGTGCTGCCGCTTCCCACGGTGATGTTGGCGGCTTCCAGCCGAAAATGAAACCGGTTGCCGTCGGCGGTGTCGCGCATATTTTCAGGCAGGGCCGGTGATATCCAGATGTGCAGCGTATATGCTTTTCGCCCGTTGTCGGCGACGTAACCGGCGTCGCCGGCGTTGGCCGCAGGCATCGAGAACGAAACCGCCCGGGCCGCCACCGTCCCTGTCAGGGTGTCGGTGCCGCTGACCAGATAGGCGCCTCCGATGACGCTGTCCCACCGGGCGAATTGGTCGTGATTGCCGGGCGTGACGGTCACGGCCGTCACCCGGGTGGGGTCGCTGTCCACCGCCGGGTCGAGGCTGTCGTCCACCACCACAAATTCAAACACCTTCACCGAAGGCGTGTTTTGAATGGAAGCAATCGAATCGGGGGCGGTCAGCGTTCCGCCGGCCAGCATGGTCTTGCCCGAAGGCGGGAAATAGGGAATGGAAACGTTGTCGAAAAACGCATTTTGCGAGCTGCTGCTGGCATGGTTGTAAAACCCGCCCAAATAGGGAAGGGCCAGGTTGGTGTAGGTGCTGTCGATGACGCTGTCCACCAGATGGGCGGCCCCCAGCGTGGCGGGGTCCCGAAAGTCGGTGCTGTCGAACACATACAACCGCCACTTGCGGGCCGCCACGTCAAAATCGACCCGCACCGCCAGGTATTCGTTGCCATAGTCGCCGTAAGCGATCAGGTTGGTCAGGTCGGAGTTGGCGTTAAACCCGCCGGTGAAGCGCACCAGCCGAATCGGGTCGGTGGCTCCGCTGTTGCCCAGCGCCACGCCGTAGCCGCTTCCCGTCGTATAAGAAGCATCCGAAGCCCCCAGCACAAACATCACGCCGTAGTTGCTGTTGTTAAATCCGGAAGGATTGGTCCGACTTTGTCGCATGTTAAAAGACCATGTGTAGGTGACGGTGCCGGCGTTCTGGTAGTTGACGGGGTAATAGCCCGACACGTCCTGATAGAACCACTCCCGCCCGCTGCTTCCGCCGGTGTTGCATTGCGCCCGCTGCGTTTTCAGCTCGATGGAACCGGGCGGAGACGACTCATCTTCCGTCCACCCGTTGCCTAACGCATTGGCATCTGCACGATTAAAATTGTCCAACAGAATCGTCTGGGCCCATATGCCCGAAAGCAGCATCCATGATGCCCCCAACGTGAAGAGATGTTTCATGATGAGTGGTTGAGATGATGATAGCAAGTTTACCATTTTTACCTATTTCAATGCCGTTTGTCCTTCTACGTCAACGTGAACGCTTCTCTTCTTGCTTTGCGTTATTTTGCAGCCGCATAAAAGCGTGTTAAGCAACTCGACGTGGTGGGAAAAGACTATTACGCGATTCTGGGCGTCAGCCGGTCGGCCACAGTAGAAGAGATCAAGGTGGCTTATCGAAAACTGGCTTTGAAATATCACCCCGACCGCAACCCGGATAATCCCGAGGCGGAAGAGCGGTTTAAGGAGATCAGTGAGGCTTATGAAGTGTTGAGCGACCCTGAGAAACGGCGCCGTTACGATCAGTTCGGGGCGGAGGGCGTGCGCGGGCAAACGTGGACGGGGCAGGGCGGCGTGACCATCGAAGATATCTTCGAACATTTCGGCGACATCTTCGGCGATGTGTTCTTTGGCGGACAGCGCCGGACACACCGGCATCAGTATCGTCCCCGCAGGGGGCAGGACATTCGCATCAGCGTGACGCTCACGCTGGAAGACGTGATGCGGGGTGTGACGAAAAAAGTCCGCATGCGTCGTCGGGCCCCCTGTGACGCCTGTGGAGGGCGCGGGCTGGGGGCGAATGCCCAACCGCGCACCTGTTCGTTGTGTCACGGGACGGGGCAGGTGCGGCAGGTTACTCAGACTTTTTTAGGGCAGATGGTCACGGCGCGCACCTGTCCACAATGCGGCGGCTCGGGGCAAACCATGTCGGATCGGTGTCCTACCTGTCGCGGCGAAAGTGTGGTGATGAAAGATGCGGTGGTCGAGTTGGCCATCCCGCCCGGCGCCGTTGAAGGGATGGTGATTCAGTTTGGTGGTGAAGGCCATGCCGGCCGGTATGGCGGCCCGCCCGGCGACCTTTACGTCGAAATCAAAGAAAAACCCCATCCCGCCCTCAAACGAAAAGGACGCGACCTGATTTACCATCTGGAATTGAACGCCGTGGATGCCATTCTGGGCACGGAGGTCACGGTGCCGATCATAGATAAAGAGGTGAAGGTTAAGATCCCCTCCGGCACTTCCAGCGGCAAGGTGTTGCGGGTTCGCGGCCAGGGGGTGCCGGCTTTTCAGGGCAACGGCCGCCGGGGCGACCTGCTCATCTACGTCAGCCTGTGGGTGCCTTCCGAGCTGACCGACACCGAACGCGAACTGGTGGAAAAGCTGCGGCGGCAACCGCATTTTTCCTCTCCCACACCGGCCCGAAAGAAAGGAAAAACCTTCTTTGAGAAGGTCAAAGAAATATTCTCCTGAGGCGGTCTGCTCATTTGAGACGCCGTTTTTTACCTTTGCGCCCCCTAACAAAGAACCATGGCACGTCGTTGTGAGCTGACCGGAAAGCAAACCCGCACCGGAAACAATGTGTCGCACTCGAACCGGCGCACCAAACGCAAGTTCAAAGCCAACATCCAGAAGAAACGGATTTTTATCCCCGAACTCAATAAATGGGTCACCCTTAAGCTGTCCACCCGTGCCCTGCGGACGTTGACCAAAGTGGGGCCCTATCAGTATCTGCGGAAGCTCGAAAAGGAAAAAGGCATCAAAATCCTCTAACCCATGGCCAAGAAAAAAGGCAATCGCGTGCAGGTCATCCTCGAATGCACCGAGCAAAAGAAAACCGGCGTGCCCGGCATTTCCCGTTATCACACCACCAAGAACCGCCGCAACACCACCGGACGGCTCGAACTCAAGAAATATAACCCCTACCTCAAACGGCACACCATTCACCGCGAGGTGAAATAAAACGATCGGTCATGGCAAAGAAAGTCGTCGCTACGCTTCAAAAAGGCAAGGAGAAAAAGGTGAAGGTAGTGGTCCCGTATAAGGACGCCCGCACCGGCCGATACCGTTTTCGGGAAACGGTGGTGTGGCGCCATGAGGTCAAGGACATCCTTGCAAAGGCTAAGTAAGCGCTTTTTCTCCTACCACCGCTTTGAGAAAGTCGGTCACCTCCGCAGCAAAACGGGGCCATGAAAGGGCTTCCCGGGCGTTGCGGAGGTTTTTTTGATACGTTTCCACGGCATCCGTTTCGAGGGCCCGAACGGCGGCCGCAATCGCCGGAGCCGACACTTCCGCCGCCACGCGCCCGATGCCGAACCGCCGAACGGTCGCCGGCAAGTCGCCCACCGGTGTCACCACCACCGGCACTTCATAATGATAGGCCAGCGCCAGCACGCCGCTCTGCGTAGCATGCCGATAGGGCAACACCGCCACATCGGCCGCACTCCAGAACTGCGCCATCTCGGCGTCGGAAAGAAAGTGAAAACGCGGATGGACGCGTTCCCCCACCTGTAACCGCTCGATAAGGCGGGAATATTCTTCGGCGTCGCCATAGACTTCGCCCCCAATCAGCAGGTGATAATTCGGCGGGAGTTCTGTCAGGGCCTCAATAAGCAAGTCGAGCCCCTTGTATTTCCGAATAAAACCCGTAAACAGCAACACGCGGGCATCCATCGGCAAGCCGAGTGCCTGCCGGGCTTTGTCCCGAGGCATCGGCGGCGGGAAATGCGTGTAAACCGGATGCGGGATCAGGCGATAGGGCAGCCGCGGGGCGATGCTTTGCAGTTGGGCTTCCACCGTCTCGCTCATCACAACGGCGCCCGCCAGCCGGCGCAGGAAAAAGCGGGTCAGGGCCCGATCGCCGGGGCGACGTTCGTGTGGAATGACGTTGTCGGCAATAGCCACCGACGGAATCTGCTTGCGGCGAAGCCACCATGCCACCGTCCCCTGCGATGGCGCTAAGAATGGGATCCAGTAGCGCATAAAAAGCACATCGGGGCGAAGGCGGACAATGGCCCGGGCGGTGGCCCACCAGCTCAGCGGATGGATGGTGTCCAGCCAGCGGTGGGCTTCCCATTGGCGGGTTTCCCAACCTTCGAGATATTGCGACTTCCCCGGAAACAACAGCCCCGGATACTGGCGCTTGAAGGTGATCTTCTCCACCCCATGGCCCAGGGCCCGGAATTGATCCGACAGCGTTTCGTTAAACTGGGCAATGCCGCCCCGATAGGGCGGGAAGGTGGACAGATAGGCGATGTTCATGCGGGAAGGTTCAGTACCTCCATCAGCGCGTCCCATACTTTATCGACGGGCAGGTCATACATGCAATGGCGGGCGCGCTTGCAGGTCTGACCGTAGTAGCAATCGCAGCCGGTGTCGGGTTCCACGATGCGGCCGCGGCCGTAAAGCTCAAACTCGTGGCGGTTGAATATGTTGTTGAACAACACGATGCGGCGCTGCGTCCCGATGGCCAGATGCATGGCCATGGTCACGGCCGTTACGATGGCATCGGTGGCGGCAATCATCGCAATAAATTCTTTCAGCGGATGAACGCCGGGATAATAGGCGCCGGTGCGCTGGTGGAGGCGCAGATTGCGGGGCTCTTCATCCGGCCCGCCCATCAAAATAGGTTTGAGGCCTTCCTGTTGCATGCGCTGGATGAGCGCTACCCAATAGTCTTCCGGCCACAGGCGCGTGGGCCAGCGCGCCCCACAGCCCGTGTTGAGGCCAATCCACGGCCTCTCTTCCAAGGCTTGCGCATATTCCTGCTTCCACTTTTTCAGCAGGTCGGGGTCCACATCCAGCAGATAAGGCTCGCCGCGAAAGTCGTAGCCACAAATCTCGAAGGTCTCGGCAATGTAGTTTTTGGTGTTGGCTTTGGAAATCGGGTCAAAGAGGCCCGTGAGGATTTTATGCTCGGCAGCGGGCGAGAGCGGCCAGACGTGCCCCTCATGCTCGATGAAGCCCATCTTCCTGCGGGCGCGCACCTGCCGCAGCAGGATGCAGGCTTCGAGGTCTTTGTCGAGATTGATGGCCAGGTCGAAATCGAGATGTTTGAGGATATGCAGGGCGGTGGCATCCCAGCGATACACCCGGTCGATTTTGCCGGCGGGCAGAATGTCGGGCGTGTGGGTAATCCAGTGGATCTGGGCGTGCGGATATTCTTCCCGCAGGCGCACCAGCAAGGGCGTGGTGCGGATCACATCCCCCATTGCGCCCAGCTTGATGATCAGGATCCGCTCTTTGACGGGCGCATAATCCGGACAATCGGGACACAGCACGCCTTTTTCCTTATGGGGACGGCAGGGCACATAGCCCTTAAAATGGCGACAATCCAGTTTGACGTCGGAAATTT
Organism: Bacteroidota bacterium; assembly: GCA_027009805.1. Lineage (GTDB taxonomy): Bacteria > Bacteroidota > Bacteroidia > JAADEI01 > JALVCQ01 > JALVCQ01. The sequence continues at coordinate 3,927 of JALVCQ010000093.1, read as the reverse complement.
TCATCAGGCAACACGCTTCACACGGCGGCAAAAGTAAACGCCGCCCTGCTGCTGCGGTTTTTTTGCGAAAAGGAACCGTCTAACAGACATGGATATTAAATTTGCGCCGCTGTTAGCACTCCTCGGTAGCTCAGTTGGTTAGAGCGGGTGGCTGTTAACCACCAGGTCGGGGGTTCAAGTCCCTCCCGAGGAGCTTCTCCTTTTCCACATCGGAAAGCCCGTCGCTTTTTTTCGACTTTTGCATGCGGCAAGCTGTCTGGCAACGTAATTTGTATAAGCACATCCCTGATTCGGACGGTCGGGCCGTTGAAATAACAGTCTCCTGGAAACGGCGGCGCGTGATCGCCTAATTACACTTATGAAGCGGAACCATCTGGTCATTTGGTTGCTGGTCTTGCCGGCGGTGCTGTATTCTTGCCGAAAAGGAAACCGTCCCCCCGGGGCGGAGAACAAAAAAGCGCGATGGATCACCCATGCCTTCACGGCGCTTGCCGGCGGCCGTTATCCCGCCGTGAAAGCCATCTCATGGTGGCATGAAAACTTTGACCGTTCGCTGCTGAAAATCAACACATCACCCGAAAGCCTGACGGCCTATCGAGACGGTGTCGGCGCTTCCAGCTTTATTACCGTTCCGAATATCCATGCCGACAAGCTTGTGCCGGCGGATTCGGGCATCTACCATTCGGCGTTTCCCGACTTCGGGAGCACGGAAGACGTGGTGACGACGCAGCGCATTGCCGAGTTTGAAGCCCTGGCCGATAAAAAGATTGTATGGGCCTATTTTTCCAACAACTGGTATGACCGCATTCGCTTTCCGCTGTCGGAAGTAAGGGCCATTGATTCGGCCGGGTGCATCCCTTTTATCCGCATGATGCCCAGAACGGATTTTAAGGCGGGCGGCCCCGACCCGAACTATACCATGCAAAAAATCATTGACGGCAAGTTCGACGCCGAACTCACCCAATGGGCCATCGATGCCCGAAACACCCATATCCCGCTGCTGGTCGAGTTCGGCGCCGAAGCCAACGGCGATTGGTTTCCATGGAACGGCCAATACAACGGAGCAGGCGAAACCACCGGATACGGCGACAACAGCCTGCCCGACGGGCCCGAGCGCTTCCGGGACGCCTACCGCCACATCATCGACATCTGCCGCGCCAACGGTGCCGCCAATATCACATGGTTTTTCCACGTGAATGCATACAGCGAACCGGACGCCGCCTGGAACCAGCTCACCTATTACTATCCCGGCGACCGCTACATCGACTGGCTCGGCGTAAGCATATACGGCCCGCAAGAAAGCAGAGAACCCTATCAGGATTTTTCTGAAATCCTCGATGACGTCTATCCGCTGCTGACCCAACTATCCAACAAGCCTATCGCCATCGTGGAGTTCGCCGTGACGGAGATGGAGTGAAATGAGGGGCCTGTTTCCTCACCCGTCCTGATCATCCAGCAACCAATCAATGGCATTGACTTGCTTCACCCTGTCGTGGACCTCTAAACTCCTCAAAGTCGTTGAAATCGACAACTTTGAGGAATTTGGGTGGCCTTTAATTCCTCATTTTTTCAGGCTCCTGACGACTCAGGTTATTTGGCCTTGAGCCACTCCAGCCATGCGGCGAAGGAGAGGAGCATGCTGACGGTGTAACCGATGGCGCCGTCGGGGGCGGGCATGGTAAGGAAGCGGTGGAGGAGGGTTTCGATGACGTTTCGTTCCACGTAGTGGTGGAGGCGGAGGCCGGGGCTCAGGAGGTGGTCTTTGAGTTGTTGTTTTTCCCGTTCGCTGGATAGGAATTGGACTTCCCAGTTGCGCTGGATAACTTTTTCTCCGCGAACGATGCGCCGGAACTTTTTCCATGCGCGTTTGGGCAGCAGCAGGGTGTTGAAGTAGCGATACCAGTAGAGGTTGGCATCATATACCTGCCATGTGATGCGGGCCAGCTGGGGAGAAAACCGCTTGATGTATTCGATTTGCATTTGGCGGTCGGCCACTTCGCGGGTGGGGACGGTCAGGAAGAAGTCGGTCAGGCGGGTGTCGTAGAAGACCAGCCGGGGCAGGGCGGCGGAATGAAACACCCGAACGGGCGGGATGCTCCATCGGAACGACCACTCTTCCGTCTTGAACGCTTTGACCTTAAAGTCGGGCTCTTTGATGTCGTCTAACCGGTCGAGGACGTCGTGAATGTGTTCCAGCAGGGGCGCGCGCCCGTCGCTGCCCAGGTTGGGGCTGATGAGGTGTGTGATGAGCCATGGGTGTCCGCGCTTTTCCATCTTTTTGAGGATGAGCGGCGCCAGCTCGGCATTGGCCATGGGGGGGCGGTCGAGCAGGCCCATCTGGTCGTGCCATACGTCGCCCCAGAGCCCGCCGATGAGCACGTCGGCCTTTTGGGCGATGTGGTCTCGGACGAATGTCTGACGGCACTGGGTGATGTCCTGAAATCCTTCGGTCCATTCGAGGATGTCGGTCAGGCGGTCGAACAGGTAAGGTTGGATGGTGAAGGCCTCGAAGGGGAATCCCGCTGTGCGGGCAATCCGGCGGGAGATGCGGGTTTCGACGGAGTCGTCGGTGTAGCCGTAAGAGTAGCTCCACGTGCGCGACTGGACCGCATCCCGTCGGGCGGGACGGGCCATGGCCACCACGGTGGAACGGCTGTCGAGCCCGCCCGAGATGGGCAGGGCGATGCGTCCCTCGTCGGTGGCTTCGTCCATCACCTGATGGAATATCTCGCCGAACGCTTCGGCGGTTTGTTGGAGGGACGGGCGGGGTTGCGGATCGTGATGCCAGTGCCAGTAACGCTGCACCTTGTCGATTTTTCCCTCGGCATCCAGTGTTATCCACGATGCCATCGGCAGGATGCCGACGTCTTTGAAATAGGTGCGGGTGCCGGGGAAAAATCCCATGCGGAAAAAGCCCGCCAGCCCTTGCCAGTCCAGTTCCGAAGCACCGGCGGCCACGGCGGGATAGTAGCTTCCGGTGCGGCTCGAGCGGGGAGCGTGATAGGCGTGCACCGTCCCAAAACGGTTGGTGATGACGTGCCAGCGATGCGAAGCTTTTTCGTAGGCCAGCGCGATAAAGTATCCGTTCAGGCGGGCGGCGGCGGAGGGTTGGTGGAGCACCTCACCAATACAGGGGCTGTCGGCGGCGAGGTCGCCGATCAGCCATGCGTGGAAATGGTCATCTTCGGCATGCTGAACGGGCCAGCCTTTCCATTGATCCGCAGGTGGGGAAGCCCATAGTGAGAGGTCTGGTGTTTCGAAGATTTTGTTCCAGGGGGCCTGAAAGCGGGCGGCGATGGGGGGCACGGTGCCCGTGGGAAGGAGCATCCAATCGCCGATTCGGTCGGTGGCGATATTTGTGGGGGAAGCCATGAAGGTCAGGTGAGCGGCTTAAGAAGGGTGAGGGCGAGGGCTGCCTCGGCGGCTTCCCGGCCTTTGTTGTTGTCCGGTGTGGCGCGGGCCTCGGCCTGTGCGAGGGTGTCGGTGGTGAGGAGGCCGTAGCCCACGGGAACATCATATTTGAGGGAAAGGCGCATGAGGGCATCGGTGACGGTGCGGGCGATGTAGTGAAAGTGCGGTGTTTCGCCGCGGATGATGCAGCCAAGGGCGACCACGATGAGCGGCTTTTGGCCGTCCATCCATCCGAGGGCTTTTTGCACGCCGAAGGGAAGTTCGAAAGAGCCCGGCACTCGCACCACGTGAATATCCTTCGGGGCCATGCCGTGCTGTTGGAGGGTTTCCCGGGCACCTGCGATGAGGGCTTCCATGATGGGCGCGTGCCATTGGGCCGCCACGATGACGGCCTGTTTTCCCTTGCCGGCATCGGGAGGGAGGGCAAGCGGAGCGGCACCGGATTTCATGGTGCGGATTATTGCGCGCCTACCGAACGGGCCCGTGCCCGGGCGATATACCCTTTGATGTTGGTAG
>JALVCQ010000092.1 GCA_027009805.1 Bacteroidota bacterium | reverse complement strand
CCAGGGATATTGCACTTCGTCGTCCACGTTCATCGGCCCGCCCAATATCACCGCCGCCGTCATATCTGGGGGCTCAGGTAAGGCGTCGCCGCGATAGCGGCGGATAAGGTGCGGCAGCCGGCCGCGCATCACGGCCCATTTTTTCAGGTAGCCCGGCCCTTCAAACGGCACGTGCTGAATGATGGCCAGCCGGTGCATGACCAATGCTCTAAGAAGCCGTCTCCTCCGGCTTTCGTTGTTTCCACTCAAAGAAAAGGCCCAGTGCCAGCATCAGCAAGAGCAAGCCGTTGGAAGCCCAGGCGACCTTGCGGGTGGTATAGACCAATTCCGGCTCGAAGCGAAACTCCACCACATGCTCGCCGGCGGGCACTTCCATGCCCCGCAGGATATAGTTCACCCGCACATGCGGCGCCGACTGACCGTCCACATAGGCCTTCCAGCCTTTCCGATCATTATAATACACCTCCGAAAAGACCACAAAGGCCGGCGCGGACGTCTTTGTCCGATAGCGCACGCGATTCGGCAGATAGGTTTCCAGCGTCACTTGCCGCTGCGGATCGGGCGGATATACGATAAAACGATCGGTGACCGCAGCCGCATGCCATGGAATGTGCTCTTTGAAACGGGCGTCCATGACCGCCTTGCGTCGGAAAGGCAGGTGATACAGCGCTTCCAGTTCGGCATCGGCATCGGGCACGATTGCCACCGTATCGACGAACCATGCGGCGCCGGCGGCCTGCGGGTTCTGGACGATGTCTCGGGCACCCGCTCCGATAATGAGATAGCGCGTGTCCAGCATATTCAACACGGTAGTACTATCGAAGCGGCCGCGGGTGGCGTATTTCTGAATTTCGGGTGTGAGGTGAAACTCGATCAGGTCCTGATAGCGCTGCAACTTGGCGGCATGATACCCGCCCACGTGCCGATGGTAATAAGAGGTGAGCGCATCCGTCCAGGGGTTGCGGCTGACGTTGAGGACCCGATAATGCGGGTCGGGGTCTTTGAGGATGGTTCGGTCGGCATCCGTCATCGGGACGGGGTTGAGGATGGCACGCTTGGGCACAAAGTCCTCCGGTGAGACGTAGCGCCGGCCTACGGCCCAGAGGTCGGCCGTGGACAGCAGGCCGACCACCAGATAGATCATTGCCGGTTTCAGCTTTTTCTTTTCCCACAGCCACAAGGCGGCCGCGGCCGCCGCCATAAAGAGCAGGCTCCGGATGGCGTCCCGCCGCATCAGGGCGGCCCGATCTTGCGGCAACAAATCCCGAAGCCACTCGGGCAGATTGGCGTCGCCCGCCGCCCGGAAATCATACATCGAAGGGAACACCACAATCACCAGCACCAGCAGGCCGCCCACAATCCCCAGCGCATATTTGAACGCCCGCATAAACCGCTGCCGATCGTATTCCCCCCGCACCATCCGATCCATCACCAGAAAGCCCCACATCGGCAACAGCAGCGTGACCGTCCACAAGATCATGCTGGGCACGCGAAACTTGTTGTAAAACGGCAGATAGTCAAACAGCAGATTGTTAAAGACGGCAAAATGACGCCCCCACGCCATCAGCACCACCAGCGCCACCGCAGCCAATACCCACCACCGCATCGGGTCTTGGCTGTAAAACATCCCGAATACAAACAAAAACACCACGATGGCGCCCACGTAAATCGGCCCTTCGGTGAAGGGTTGCGGCCCCCAATAGGTGGGGAGGGCGTTCAGCGTTTTTTTCAACTCGGCCCGCGAGACCTTCCCTTTCAGGAACCGCGCCACGGCCCCGTCTTCGGGCACCGCGCCGGCCGATCCGCCGCCCTTAAAGTTCGGGATGAGCAGGGTGAGCGTTTCATCGATGCCGTAGCTCCATCGAAACGCATAGTCTCGTGACAGGCCTCCCTTTCGGACGGCTTCTTCGCCGCGGACCATCCGCTTCAGCTCGGTGCCGCCCCGCATGGTGGCCTTGCCGTATTGCTGCACCACGGCGATGTTAACGATGTTGATGCCCAGTCCCGCGCCCGCTGCCAGCCCCCACAACGCCGTCCGTCCCAGAAAGCGCTTCCACCGGCCCGCCTGGTGATGCCGCCAGGCCTGATACAGGATGAAAAGCCCCAGCATCAAAAAGAGGTGGTAGGTCACCTGCACGTGATTGGCCAGAAATTCCAATCCAAAGACTATCCCCAGCAACGCCGCCGGCAGCCACGGATTCCGCACCCGATGAAACAGCCAGTAAGAGAACCCCACCACCAACGGCGCCCACAAAATGGCCCATGCCTTGGTGCTGTGTCCCGCCTTCAGCAGGATAATATTGTTCGAAGTAAACCCGAACGCCAGCGCCGCCGCCACCGCCGCCGGCACCGATGCCCCCAACAACAGCATCAGCAGATAAAAAGTCGTCATCATCATAAAGGCCTCCAACACAAACGGCGGCATCCACGAAGCGAAGAACCACCCAATCAGTTGCAACGGCCGCCGGGCCGTTCCCGAATGGACGTCGGTGATCAAATAGGAAGGCATGCCGCTGAACAGCCCCGGATGCCACATCGTCGGCGTCTCGGCCGTGTCGTTGTAGGCATGCAGCGTATGCGACAGGGCGATGTAGCTCACCCGATCATTCGAACGAATCTCTTTGCCCTGCCATGCCGGAGAATAGAACAACGAAGCGGCCACAAAAAAGACCACCAGCGCGCCAATGTGCGGCCATGCTTTCCGAAAGATAGGGTTCATGATGACGAACTTGTCCGGTTGCAAATTTGGCGGAATGATTTTAATGGTTTTTATCCTGTGTGGGCGTGCCCCCTCACCTTCGGCTCGGGGTCGGGCCCCTGCGGGCTCGACGGTTCCTGAGCTTGTCGAAGGGCTGTCCGCCTCGGCCCGCCGCCATCCCCCCCACACCCTGTGCCACCCGCGTGGCTTCGACTACGCTCAGCCGGCGGGTGTTTCTCACGGGCGTCGGTCCCTGAGCTTGTCGAAGGGCGGTCCGCCTCGGCTTGCGCCTCGGCGCCCTCCGGGCTCCTCACGCAAACCTTCCGCTCCCTGAGCGTAGTCGAAGGGTGCGGAAGGAACCCCATCCCCCTCGGGCTTCGACTCCGCTCAGCCAGCGGGGGATGCAGGGACGCGACACACCGTATCTCTACATTCATTTTACTCGTTCGAGGCGGGCAAGATACCCCAGAAACGGGCGGCTTCCATGGCCTGCGCCCGCAGCATGGCATGGCCGTTCATCGCCGGGGCGCCTACAGCCAGCGCCGCCCGAATCAACGGCGTCACAGCGGGACGATACACCAAATCCGTGATAATGTGAAACGCCGTAAGTGAGTCCGCCGGCAGCGGCAACGGTCCATAACCCGCCATGCCGCAGGGCGTGGCG
>JALVCQ010000091.1 GCA_027009805.1 Bacteroidota bacterium | reverse complement strand
CGCATCCGCCGGCGTTGCTCCGGAGTCCGGTCGTCATACCCCAGCCCGTGAAGAAGCGAATGAAAAAGCAAGCGCAAAAGTTCCACCTCGGGGGCTTCATGCCACGCTCGGGCATTGTTCCGCATTGTTTCCACGCCGAGATAGGTCTCCACAATCCACGGCCGCTTGCTTAAGGTCAGGGTGATGACATCCGTCGGGCCCGCATGTTGCATAATCTGATGGTTGCGTGTCGCCATGGCAGCGTCATCTAAAAATTCCACGCTCCACTGCAAAAAGTCCTTTTCATAATGTGGAAGAAACGCTTCTTCGACAAAACGCGGAAAAGACCGCCATATCGTCTGTTCCGTGGGCGTTAATTGCGCCGCATTTTCGGATTCAACCCATACGGCTACCACAAAAGGTGCACTTCACCGAAATCCTCGTATTTACGACCATCGGTAGAGTAGTAAGCAATGTAGTAAAGGTATAAGCCTTCCGGCTGGGGTTTACCGTCTTTCGTCAGGCCGTCCCATCCCTGCTCAAACCGGGTGGTCCGATAGACCTCCTGTCCCCATCGATTGAAAATCACCATCAAGAAATGGCCGGTGTCCACATTGATAATGCTCGGTCGAAACACTTTGTTGACGCCGAAGTAAGGACGAAAAGCATTGGGTGCGTAGAAAATGGGTTGCGGAAGGAAGCATTGCCAGTTGGAATGCGCCGTATCCAGCCATCGGACCGGCTGGGTAGGCGGGCGGTGCACTTCAAGGCGAAAACAGACTGTGTCAAACAACGAATCGACATCATCGAACCGGGGCAGGTAAGCCCGCGTGGTCGTATAGTCAAAAGCCGCCACCGCTTTCACTTCGCCCTTTCCGATGATTCGACGCTGCATGTAAAAGGAATCGAAAGCCGGCCATGTGGTGTAAAAATTCCATCGAAACGCATACCCTTCCGGTCCCGAAGCGGCATGCAGGTGAAGGGAATTGTCCCGGGCCGAGGTGACGCCGTTGTCACCGCATTTTCCTTTCCATAACCACCGATAGGTATAGGATTGCAGGTGAACGTCGGCCGTCGAATCCATCAGGAGCATCCAATCCGTGAAGGGACCTCCGGAAGCCAAAACAGTCTGATACGTGCCGCTGGGGGTCCTTCGTTGAAGTTCCGCCGAAGCGATATTCATCGGAAAACTTATGTGCGTGAGAATCCACAGCGAATCCGATTCCACCGTGATATTCTCTATCGTCATCGACGGCGGATAATAAAGGTTGGTGGAAGGGATGGTTAACCACCGTGAATATGCCGTATCTCCGCCGCCGCCGATATATTGGACAACAGCATAAAAGGAATCGTGCGGAAAGCCCGTCATATCATATTGCATCGCACGCTGCGAGAGACTGTCCAGCGGGACCCGGTCGTAAACGCCGGTGTCCACTATCACCAAGAGATAGGCTTCAATGGGAAGATAGACAGGCGATACGCGATGATTCCATTGAAATGTGACCAGCGGAAGGCACGAATCCGACACATAGGTCAAACTCATAGGCGAAAGCGGCTGACTTAAAAGGGAGACGTTGCCGCAGCTGTCCACAGCAGCCACCCGATATACTTTATCAGCCATCGAGTCGGCAAAGGCGGTGCCCCACCACGTGCGCCCCCGGACCGTATCGATGGGAACGCTGGGATCGGACGATGCGTTGGCATGATAGACAAGGTAAAACGCCACCGTCGAATCATTGCTCGTCCAGAAGAGATAAGCCGAATCGTTCATCACCGTGGCCCGATGAAGCAACACCGAATCGGGCGCCACATCATCCAACACCACCGTGTCGGAATAAAACCAATAGGTTTGTATGCCGCATTTGACCAGATATCGGATGTGATACGACCACGTGTTGGATTGCTTAAGCGCATCGGCATGACTATAAGAAGCATCGGAAATATGCACTGTATCCAGAAACGAATAAGTCAGGCCGTCGCTGCTGCCATACACCAGGCCGAAAAGTATCTGCTGACAGGTATCGGGGGCCTTCCAATCAATGTGAACCGTGACGTTATTTCCGTCGGGACATACGCGAATGATGTGCGTTTGCGTCATTCCCCAAACCGGAAACAACAAAGCTAAAATCAGCCACCGAAGATGCATTCGAAAAACGTTTGGGAGCCCAAAAATAGGAATATAGATCAAAGTGGGCCGGCCGAGAAAATCCGACTCAATCGCTACATTGCCATGTCGGGCCGCTGGTCACGGCGGGAAGCCGACCAGCTTGTTTTCTCCGGCCGCGTCAAAGTCAACGGAAAAACCGCCACCTCACCGGCCGTTCGCGTTGTCCCGGGACGGGACGAAGTTCAGGTGGATGGGAAAACCATTCATCCTGCCAATGAAAAGGTATATATCCTTCTCAACAAACCCAAAGACGTCATCACCACCCGAAAAGACGAACGGCGACGGAAAACCGTCATGGACCTTTTACCGGCCGATTTACGGGAGATGGTGTTTCCGGTGGGCCGGCTCGACCGCCAGACCACCGGATTGATTCTGCTCACCAATGACGGCTCGCTGGCCCATGCGCTCACCCATCCTTCCAGTCGGGTGGAAAAAATCTATCGGGTCCGACTCAACAAGCCCATCACCCGGACCGACCTTCAAAAGTTGGTGGAAGGCGTGCCCCTCGAAGATGGACTCTCCACATTCGACGAAGCAGCCATATTGGATGAAGAAAAAAAGATGTTGGGCGTTCGACTGCATTCCGGTCGAAACCGCATCATCCGGCGCACCTTTAAGGCCTTAGGGTATGAGGTCACCCATCTGGACCGAACCGCATTCGCCGGACTGACCAAGAAAAAACTTCCCCGCGGCCATTGGCGACACCTCACGCCGCGGGAAGTTAAACGGCTGTTCGGGCAGGTTCCTAAAACTCTTACAAACAAGTAGCTGCTACCCTTAGGGAAATATTGCTCCATTCTAATCCTGTTTACAAAATATAAAAAAACAACCAGTATATTTGCGGCAAACCCGCTTAAATGAGCAATAATATGAATAAGCAAATCTTTTCAACACCTGCTATCTTGTTTTCGTTTTTATCAACAACTTTTACATACTCCCAGGAAGTGGGTATAGGGACCACTGTGCCGGCTGCCCGGTTAGACATTCAAGCACCAACCACATACACCGGCAGCCTATTGCACATTCAGCATGGAAGCAATACCTATTTAGTCGTTAAGAATAATGGTAACATAGGCGTCGGAACAGCAAACCCGGATGCACAATTAACGGTAACAGGAAAGATTATGACAGGAAGTGCAACGCTACCATCAGGAGCGCCCGGTGCCGGAAAATTAGTTACCGTTCAAGGAACAGGCCAAATCGGGATTAGTATGACAAGAACAACGTCCAGTGCCTGGTCTTTTTTCGAGGCATTTGATGAAAACGGGACGTGGATGTTCAGATTAAACGAATTCGGAAATATGGTGATTAACAGCGGAAAACTGGGCATTGGAACGGCAAGTCCGACAACAAAATTGCACGTAGTAGGCAATATGCTTCAATCCGCCAATAGCTATCACAACTTTGGATCAGCCGTGGGATACTGGGGGTATGGAATTAGAGACAATGGAGGAATTATACAGTTTAAGAACAACGGCGGCACATGGACGAACCTTGGAGGAAGCAGTGGAGGAAGTGGACAGTGGACTGATGCAGGCACCTATATTCATGCCAATAATGCTACCAATGTGGTCATATCCGACGCTGGTAACGTCGGCGTCGGAACAACAAGTCCCAACTATCAGTTGCACCTCATCGGCGATGGAATGATGTACGCAGAAGGAAATTATGGATCAGGGGACACCATCCCAGCCGGAGCAAAAACTGCTTTTATATGGAACCCACGCAAATCCGCCATTCGGGCAGGACGAGTCACAGGTAATCAATGGGACTATATCAACACAGGAAATTTCTCGGTAGCTTTTGGTATCAACAACACGGCAAGCAATTCGAGCACTACTATAAGTGGCGGTTCAAATAATACTGCAAGTGGATCAAGCTCCACTGTGGGCGGCGGTTCCAACAACACGGCAAGCGGAATGGCCGCTGTGATTGCAGGAGGTCAGAACAATACAGCAAGCGGAGAACGCTCCACCGTTGGAGGAGGAGAAAATAATACAGCCGGCGGACCAAGAACTACCGTATGTGGTGGATGGATCAACAACGCAAGTGGAAATCTCGCCACTATTGTAGGAGGATTTGCGAACAATGCAAGTGGGCAATATTCCACCGTAGCGGGACGAAGTAATACAGCAAGCGGAGACTACACCATCGTTGCCGGAGGACAAAGCAACACTGCAACGGGATTCGCCGCTGCCGTGTTAGGGGGACAAAACAATACAGCTTCCGGCAGCTACTCTGTTTCCATGGGAAGGGGCATGAAATTAGACTTTACCGCCTCTCACACTTTTGCATTTGGATATAACGTATCCTCATCTCCTCCCACCATCAATACATCAAATGTTTTTCTCATTGGACCAAACGGCAATACTTATCGCGTGGGAATAAATCTTGACAGCCCTGCCTATGCACTGGAACTACCCAACAACACCGATAGCAGCATTGGAAAAGGACGGGCTAATGCGTGGTTAACTTATTCTGACCAGCGCATCAAAAGCCACATTCGACACATACATTATGGAGTGGATGCGGTAATGAAACTGCGACCCGTGGAATATGTTCATCATTCTTCCCATTTTGAAAACAGTCAGTTGGTGATAGACAAAAACAATAAAGAACACACCGTGGGATTACTCGCCCAGGAACTTTATCAGGTCATTCCTGAGGCCGTGAGTAAACCAGCCGACGAAAGCAAAAGCCTCTGGTCGGTGGATTACACCCGGCTGGTTCCTGTGCTTATTAATGCTATTCAGCAGCAACAACAACACATTCAGCGGTTAGAGCACCGACTTTCCGAATTAGAAGCTGAAACAAAACGATAGGTTTCATACCCCAACTGATACTTTAAAGTGGGGAAATGCTTTTTGGCGTTTCCCCGCTTTTAGTTGTTACATCAATTCTCTTACCTAAAAGATCGTAGAGTAGGAAATAATCGGGTGGAAACGGTGAATTCACAGCTCTTTCGCCCTTTTTGTATTGGGGAAGGTTCTGGATTTATCCTGCATTCTCGCCAGTTCACACAATTCACATCGGCGGTTTTCACGTGTAAAAGTAGCGGACGGATGATGTAATTTACGTGGAAAAATCGGGTATGGTAAAAAGTCCCTTGTTTTTTCACCGGGTTTCTCTGCGATATCAACACCTTCCAATTCTTCGGATTTTGTTGCCGTTTGCGGCGGGGATTCTGTCGGCGTATCGATACGGGGAGGTGGTTCATCCGGTGGTTTTGATAGGAGGGACGGTGGTAATGGGTGGGTTGGCGTGGTGGGTGAAGGGAAAGGCGTCGATGGGATTTCAGGTGACGGCTTTCGGATTGTTGGGGGCAGCGTGGTATCTGGTAAGGTGTGGGCCGCCGAAAGAAGGGGTGGTGAGTGCGGGAAAGGGGAAAGCCGTGATATTGCTGGATGAGAAGGTGAAGGTAAGCGATTATTTTGAGACCTATCGGGGGAAGGTTTGGTGTTGGCAACCTGAAACGAAAAAAGGGCGGGAAGTGAAAGGTGCGGAAACGGTGCTGGTGAGATTTCCGAGGGGAAAGGGTCCGGAGGAAGGGGTATATGTGATGGAGGCGTATGCGAGAGCGTTGTTTAAGGGAGATTCGCCGTTCTGGATCAACTGGAACCGTCGGAAGTGGCCGTCGATTCGGCACGTGTTGTATCCGCGTCGATGGGCGGTGGCGGCCACTGAGCGTGAGGGCGTAATAGTTCGCTGGCGGCGGTTTCTGGATGGTGCGCTTGCGCAAGTGTTGTCGGGGGATGCATTGAAGTTGGGTCGGGCGATTTTATTGGGGATTCGGGAGGGGATGGACAGTCGGCTCCGGGAAGGATTCGTGCGGGCCGGTGCGGTGCATGTGCTGGCTATTTCGGGGCTGCATGTGGGAATTATTTACCTGCCGCTGGCCTGGCTGCTTCGGCGCTGGCGGTATGGAAGGTGGCTGCGGTGGTTGCGGCTGGTTTTGATGGCGGTGGTGTTGGGCGGATACGCGGCGCTGACGGGTTTTTCACCGTCGGTGGTTCGGGCGGCGTTGATGTTTTTTCTCTTTGGCATGGCCCTCTCGGTCGAACGGGATCAGTGGTCGCTTAATACGGCCCTTGTGTCGTTTTTCTTGATGTTGGTCATTCAGCCGGCTTATTTGTTAGATGCCGGATTTCAGCTTTCATATGCGGCGGTGATGGGCATCATCGTGTTTGTGGGCATATGGCGGCGCTGGGTGGCTTTTTCTTCCGGGTGGGTTCAGTGGGCGGTGATGTTGATGATGATGTCGGCGGCGGCGGTGCTTTCCACCGCACCGCTGGTGATTTATTATTTTGGAAAGCTGCCGCTTTACAGTGTGCTGAGCAGCCTGATGGTGATTCCGTTGGTGACGGTGGTGGTGTATGTGGGGCTGGCCTATTTGTTGGCTTATTCGTTGCTGGGGGTTGGGGTGTGGTCGGAACTGTTGGGGATGGTGTTGCTGTATGCATTGCGTGGTTTGAAGGCGGCTTCTTTTTGGGTGTCTTCGTGGCGCGGGGCGATGTGGGAAGGTTTGTATTTATCAGACGTTGAAATGATGCTGGGGTTGCTTTTGGTGGTGATGTCGGCGGTTGTGTTTTATTATATCCGTCGGTGGGAGGCATGGGTGGGGCTCTGGTTGGTGTTGGCGGTGTATGGAACGGTGCGCACGGTTCGGAAGTGGCGGGTGATGTCGCATCCGCGGGGCGCCTGGGTGGCTGTCTCTTCCGGAATGGCATTGGTTGTTCCGAATGGGCGGAGAGCTGTGGTGTTTCTTCATCGGGCTGCTCCTGACGAGTTTGTGCGCCGGCATCGCCGGATGCTGGATAGTTGGTTTGTGAAAAAAGTAGTGTTCAGGTCGTTTCCTGAACGGTATTCCGACCGCCTGGTGATGGTTCGTCGTCCGTTGTGGATGGTGGGAAAACAGGAGTTTCAGGTGCACGTCCGCGGCGACCGGTGGCCGTGGGTGGAAAAGACGGTGATTACTCTGTCGTCTCGAAAGCGGTTCCGACGGATGTCGATGGCTCCGTTTCGTCCGTTATGGAGAGAAGAGCGAATAGTCCCGCAAAAAGCGTTACTTTTTCCGCTTTCAATAGAATAGCGATGCATTATAGAAAGTGGTGGAAACCGGCTTTGTGGTTGGGAATAGTGGTGGGAATAGCGGCGGGATGTCGAAAAGAGGGCGATTTCCTTTCGGTCAGGGCGCACCTTCCGCTCATCCGGTCGGAACTTTCTCTGGAAAAAGCCCTGTCGGGTCGGGTGCATCCCGACTCTTCGGGAATGCTCATCCTATCGATGGAAAAGACGGTTTACCGCATGACCCTCGACGAGTTCTGGCATTTTCCCGACACTTCTTTTGAAAAAAACGTCTCGCTGAAAACACTGACGTTGGGCACCCGCTCGGTGACCTATCAGATGACGTTGGGGCAAATCGCCCGTGGACTTGGGACGGCGGGACAGACCATTCTTCTTGCCCACGGCAGTCCGGCGTTTATCCCGCCCTTTTCGGATGTGTCGGCGGATCCGTCGGAAATCGATATCACCGCGATGTTCGAGCAAGCCACCTTCATCTCCGGAAAACTGCATATCAACTTGTTTAACGGCCTGCCCATCGATTTACAGAACGTCATCTTTGAGCTGCGCAACAAAAATCTGGGTACCACCGTCATTCGGGACACCATTTCCTACCTGGCGAAAAATTCCACATTCGTGGACAGCTACGACCTGTCGGGCAAGACGGTGGAAGGGAAGTTGCTGTTTGAGTTGTTGTCGATGAGCTCGCCCGGCAGCGGCGGACTGGTCGTCATTGACACAAACGATGCGGTAACGCTCAACCTGCAAGGGCGTAACATGTATGTGCAGGAAGCGGTAGCCGTTTTTCCTTCGCAAAAGATGGTCAACGACAGCCTGGATGTATATTATCATCTGGATCCGCTGCGGCTGGTGTATGCCGAGGTGAAGTCGGGCAACTTGGACGTGACGGCGGTGCATACGATGCCCGATTCGATGTTTTTTCATCTTTCGTTGCCGGGTGTGACCGATGGAACGGGCCGGCCGTTGGCGGTGGATTGGGCGTTGCGGCCTTCGCCCACGGGCGACAGCGTCCGGCGCTATGAGAATTATGCATTGAACGGCTACGCCATCGACTTCACGGGGCGGGATCATGACACGTTCAACTCGTTTTATCAGATTACGGTGCTTTCCTTCGACTCGACGGGGCGCAAAGTGCACCTTTCGCTGCAAGACAGCATCTACTTGCGCTATCGGCTTTTGTCGATGCGGCCGCGGTATGCGCGGGGATATCTGGGGAAAGACACCACGGCGGCGGCGGGGACGGCTTTGTTGCCCTGGATGCGAGACCTTTTCTCGGCGGGCGCAGTGCGCTTTGATGAAGTGGAAGCGGCGCTGGTGTTGGAAAACACCTTCGGTTTTGATGCCGACGTGGTGGTGCAGTCGATTTCCGGATACAATAGTTATACAAAGCGGTATGCCGTGTTGTCGGCGCCGTTGTTGGGACGGCGTTATCATCTGCCGGCCGCCGCAGACGCACCGCTGACGCCGGCTGTGCTTGCCATTCCGGTGTCTTCGACTTCTTCCAATCTGGTGGATTTCCTGGCCAATATGCCCGACCGCATCGAAGTGACGGGCACGGTGTTTCGCAATCCTTCTGGCGATCCGGCCCGACTGACCGACTTTTTTTACGACACCTCCGCGCTGGCGGTAAAAGTCCGCATAGAAGCACCGCTTCGGCTCTCGGTCACAGACGTCCATTTGCAGGATACGCTGCCGTTGTCGCCGTTGGATATGGGAGATGCCGACAGTGTACGGCTGTTCTGGCGCTATTTTAATGAATATCCCATAGCGTGGGATGTGCAGATATATGCCTACGACAGCACCGTCGGCGAGGTGGTGGATTCGTTGTTTGCCGCACCGGCTGCGGTGGCTGCGGCGCCGTTGAAAGACCCGTCGGCTGCGGCACCTCTGGGACGCGTGTTCGGCATGGCTTATCATCAGGCTTCCCTGACGATTACGCCCGAACATGCCGAGCGGATGAATCGGGCCACCCATTGGGTGGTGCGCGCCCGGGGAAGAACCTTGCCGGATGGTAAGCAAGTGATCCTGTATTCGGATTATCGGCTGGCATTCACTGTTTTCGGCGAAGTGTTTCAAAAGGTGCCTTTTTGAAATGCGCAAATGGATATTTTTCGGCTTGTCGGCGATGCTGATCCTTTCCTGCCGGCGGGATGGCGATGTCTGGCAGCAAAAGGCTTATTTGCCGCTGTTTAAATCCCAATGGCGGCTGGTCGATCTGCTTCCCGACTCGGTGGTGAGTGTGGATGACGACGGCACAGTGGTGTTGAGAAGCCGGCAGGCGGCATTCCGCTTCGATGCGGATTCTTTACTGATGCTGGACGACACCATGACCGTCACTTCCGAGAAGATCGAAAACCTCACGCTGGGCACGCGGGTGTCCACTTCCGGCGTCACGCTTGGACAAATCGCCCGGGCCATGAACGACAGCCTGGGCAACGATATTTTGCTGAATCACGGGAAACTTCGGTTTATCGACAGTTTCGATGATTCACACTCGCCGCCGGTGGACGTGGACATCACCGACCTGTTTGTGCAGGCCGCTTTTCTGGCGGGGACGATGACGCTGGAAGTGACCAACGGGTTTAAGATAGACTTGCGGGAGCTCGTGCTCGAAGTCCGCAACAAGAACTTGGGCACGGTGGTATTGCGCGATTCCATTCCCTATCTGGCGGTGGGGCAGACCCATACCAGCCAGTTCAGCATGGCGGGGCTGACCATCGAAGGGCAATTGACGGCCCAGATGGTGAACGTGAGCAGTCCGGGCACGCCCGTCTATCCTATCGTCATCGACACCAACGACGCCCTTCAGATCAAGGTGACCACGGCCGATATGCGGGTGCAGTCAGCTACGGCCCGCTTTCCGGAGCAAGACATCGTGCACGATTCCATCGATGTGATATATCACCTTGATGATCAGCAAATCGAAGAAGTGCGCTACCGGTCGGGCACGCTGGTGTTAGGCCTTGAACATACCTTTCCCGTAGGCATGCACCTGATTTATCAGGCGCCGGATCTTAGGCGCAACGGCGCGCCGCTGGAAATTCAGGTGGACGTGCCTGCTTCGCCCGATGGAACGGCCCGGCGGGATTCGGTAGAGATAGACTTGGCGGGCTACCATTCCGACTTGCGCGGCATCGACGGCGACTCTTTCAACGTTTCTTTTGCCGTCCGGCGCCTGCGGATGGACTCTTCCGTCGGCGTCATCACGCTCACTGCGCAAGACAGCGTGCGTGTCTTTTCTTCGTTGCGCAATCAGCGGCTGGCGTATGTCCGCGGCTATCTGGGAAAAGACACCGTCGATTTTCGGGAGGAGGTTGCTGTGGATGATGTGTCGGCAAAGCGGTGGGGGGCGTTTCACTTTCGGGAGGCGGCGGTGAAATTTTTTATGGAAAATGCCTTCGGCATGGACTTTTCCTTCCGGATTGATTCGTTGCAGGCCGTTCGCCTGGCGCCTTCTCAGGCTGTTTCGCTGACTTCTTCGCTGTTGGGGCAAACGCACCGCATCGACGGGATGTCGGACCCCGCCGGGTGGCCGGTGCAGGACTCGCTGGTGTTCGACAGCGTTCACTCGAACATCACCGATTTGATCAACCTGTCACCCGATCGGTGGATGATAAAAGGGCGAATCATTGCCAACCCGACCGCTTTTCCCGGCCGGCGGGACCAATTCATGACCGAACAGTCGTCATTTTCCGTGGGGGTGGAGTATGAATTGCCGCTGCGGGTGCGCATTCAAGACTTGCGGGTCTCCGATACCTTTGAAATGACCGACTTGCCGATGGACGGCGGGGCCTCGGTGATGTGGATGCACTGGAAAGCCGCTAATCAATATCCCGTGGCGATACGCATCCAGGCGTATGTATGGGATTCCGCCGGCGGGCGGATTCTCGACTCGCTGTTTATCGACGGACCCATGCAAATTCAACCGGCCGAGCCGCAAGGCGCCTCGTCCGACCCGATGGGGCGGGTGTTCGATACCACCGAAAGCAAAGGCAGGGTCCCGCTCACGCCGGAACGGATGCAGACATGGCAAAGCGGCACCCATTGGATAGTGAGGGCGGAAATGAATACCCGGCCGCCCAACCGTCATGTCGTATTTTACGACGATTATGCCCTTCACTTTTCGGTGTATGCAGAAACCACCACAAACATTCCTGTTAAATAGCTTTACATGACGCGTTTTTTCTTGCTACTGGCCGTCAGCGGGCTGGGTTTGTTTCGCCTGACGGCGGCGGATTCGACCCAACCGCGCAATGAAGTGGTCTTTCAAAGCGGCTTTCACAACGCTTCGAATTTTCTAAGTCGCGGTTTTGCATTGGATGGCATGACCACGGGCGTATGGAATCCTTCCCTTTATTATCGAGGTCCCGAGGCGGGTGGATCGAACGGGTTTGGTATCAATCCGGATACGCTGAATCCGCCGATTATTATTCCTTCTGAGATCAGCCCGCGGGGATTTTTTATGGAAGTGATGCCGTTTTCACTGATGTGGCACCGGCGTTTTCGGTCCGATCTGGTTGGATGGATAGCGGTGCGGAATGTGACCCGCCTGTGGATTCGGGCGGACGCCGATCTGGCGCGCTTTCTTTCGGTGGGCAATCCGCCGGGAAGCTACTATCACTGGCGATCGGGCCATCTGGCAGCCCAACGGCTGACCGCCGTTCAGGTGGGCGTTCGACGCAGCGGTTGGCGGCTGGCGCTGGGGGTGGGACAGGTGGCCTCTCAGCAGGTGATTGCAGAGGCGGGCAGCCTCTATTTTCCCGAATCGGCGGATACGATTGCGTTGACGGGCGTGTTCGAGCGGGAAATGAGGGCGGCCGATGCCATAGCCTTGATGTTTTCGCTGGGATGGGAACGAACGCTGGGGCCGTGGCGGGTGGCCTTGCTGTTCGACGATTGGGGGCTGGTCTTTTCGCCGCCGGGCACCACCGACCGGTGGAACGTGCAACTCGCCGCCCGTGCCGCCGACCCGTTCGATACCGTCCGCCGGGAGACCATACTCACCTTGCTGGAAGGCGGCCTGGACAGCCTCGAAGGCGTCTCCGTATCGACTTCAACAACGCCGTTGCCGCCGGTGACCGGCGACGTAAAACTGGCGCTGAACTATACCACCGGCGGACGGACGTTCTTCCTCAACGGCATGGTGTGGCCGATGGGCTACACGCCCTATTGGCGGATTGAGGCCGGCGGCGACGTCCTGTCGGACCGGCACGCCTGGGTGGTTCGACCGCTGGTGCAATGGAACGCCGCAGGCGTGGCGGGCTTCGGCGTGCAGGCGGGCTACCGAAAGCCGGCGTGGGAAGTGATGATCAAGGTGCCGTATCTGCTGGGGCTCCCGCGCAAGACCAGCATGGGAGCGATGCTCTCTCTTCGGATGAAAATATGAGCGATGCCGCTGACGCGTCGGGAGTTTATCAAAGGATCCGCTGCGCTGGTGCTGGCTTCTTCGGTGCCGGTGTGGATGCGTTGCTCGCCGGACACGGGCGGGCCGTTATCTCGGCGACAGGCCGCCATTGCCCGGCGGGTCATGCAGATCATCTTGCCTGATGATGAATTAGGGCCGGGCGCCGATGCAATCCATGCACTGGAATTTTTACGCTGGACGCTGAGCGACCCGTTTTATGATCCTGACATTCAGCGGCTTATCGTGAAAGGCATTGATGACCTTGACAGGCGGGCAAAGAAGATGCACGGGCGTTCGTTTACGGCGCTGGATGCGGAAGCCCAAGCAGCCATGGTCAACGCCATGGCCGAGGAGGGTGACGGTTGGCTGTCCCGCATGATTTCGGTGGTGCTGGAAGCGCTGCTTTCCGACCCGATATACGGCGGCAATGTGGAAAAGGCGGGATGGCATTGGTTGCATCATTACGAAGGAAAGCCTCGCCCGGATGCGAAAACCCGGTATGAGGTGCTGATGCAAAAGCGGCACGGCGGCCATGTTTGACGTGTGCGTCATCGGCAGCGGTGCGGGTGCCGGTCCGATTATTTACGAGCTGGCAAAGGCGGGGTTTCGGGTGGTGGTGCTCGAGAAGGGACCCTATTTCAAAACGGCTGATTTCCGGAAAGATGAGATGGCCTGCTGTCGGCGCGATGCGTACGCTTCGTCGTATTTGGAAGAACCGCAGGTGCTGGAAACACCGTCCGGCAAGGGGTGGGAAGCTGTTTCCACCGCCCGTTCGGGTGCTTCTTTCTGGAACGGCAACTGCGTGGGTGGCTCGTCCAACCTGATGAGCGGATATTTTCACCGGATGCATCCGGTGGATTTCCGCCTGCGGTCGGAGTTCGGCGACATCGAAGGTGCCGCTGTGACTGACTGGCCCATCACTTACGAAGACCTCGAACCTTACTACACGAAATGCGAGACCGTCATCGGCATTTCGGGGCGGGCGGTACCCTATCGGTGGCAGCCGCCGAGAAGTCGGCCTGACTTTCCCTATCCACCGCTGGATGAGAACGTGGTATCGCAGTGGATCGATGCGGCGGCGCAACGGCTGGGCATAGCGGTCATCCCGACGCCGCGGGCCATCCTCAGCCGCCCCGAAGCAGGGCGCCGCAGTTGTTATTATTCCAACTATTGCGGCAGCTATGGCTGTGCGTCCGACGCCAAGGGCAGCGCCCGGGCTGCGCTCATCGAGCCGGCATTGCAAACGGGGCGGGTGGACTTGCGCCCGCTGAGCCACGTCTTTGCGCTGGAAAGCGACGGCCGGCACCGCATCCGGCGGGCATGGTATTTCGATGCCGAAGGAAAACGCCAGTCGGTAACGGCCCGCCTCTTCGTGGTGGCCTGTCAGGCCATCGAGACCGTCCGACTGCTGCGGATGAGCCAGAATAAAGAGTATCCCGACGGCATCGGCAACGCCCATGGGCAACTGGGGCGACATCTCATCTTTTCCGCCGGGGGGTCGGGGTTCGGCACCTTTGCCTATAACGACCTGCCACAGGCGCAGGCAGCCGCCCTGCGCCGCCGCGGCGTGTTCGTCAACCGCTCGGCCGTGGAATGGTATGTCTTTGACGATCCCCACACGGGCCGCCCCATCAAAGGCGGCATCATCGACTTTTTATTTGAACATGACAACCCCATCCGCAAGGCCATACGGCAAAAGTGGGACGGCGACCGCCTGCGCATCGGACGACCGCTGAAACAGCGCCTGATGAAAGCTTTTCAGCAGCAGCGGCGCCTGCGCTTCGAGGTCTTTGCCGATTGGATGCCGCATGCCGATTGCTACGTGACGCTTTCTCGTTCGGTCAAAGACAAATGGGGACTCCCGGTGGCGAAGGTGCGGCTGGGCTACCACCCCCATGACCTGAAAGTGGGGCGCTTTCTGGTGGCGCGGGCCCGAGAAATCCTTCACGAGATGGGCGCTCAGGACGTCACCGGCAGCGTGAGCACCTATCCGCCCTCCAACTTGCAAGCCGGCGGATGCCGCTTTGGCACTGATTCGCGCACCTCCGTGCTCAATCCTTCCTGTCGGGTTCACGATGCCGATAACCTCTACGTCACCGACGGCAGTTTCATGCCCACCGGCGGAAGCATCCCTTATACATGGACCATCTACGCCAACGCTTTTCGGGTGGCGGATCTGATAAAAGAACGGTTGTAGAAAAATAGCGTGAGGGGCCCGGAGGGCGCCGAGCGCCAGCGAGGCGGACCGCCCTTCGACAAGCTCAGGAACCGACGCCGCCTGTGAACGCCCGCTGGCTGAGCGGAGTCGAAGCCATGCGGGTGGCGCAGGGTGTGGAATGGGATGACGGGCGGGCCGAGGCGAACCGCCGAGCCCGCAGGGGCCCGACCCCGAGCCGCAAGGCGAGGGGGCACGCCCAAATAACGATTTAATCGTCTTCGAAAAGTTGCCGCTGAAATTTGACGAAAAACTCCCGCAGCGCAATCCGGATGAGCATGTAAGAGGGCACAGCCACCAGCATGCCCGCCACGCCGGCCAGTTCGGCGGCGGCCAGGATGACCAGAAAGATTTCCAGCGGGTGGGCCCGCGCCACCCGCGAGAAGATGAGCGGCTGAAACACCATATTGTCGAGGATCTGGACGACGATGAAGACCGCCACCAGCTTAATGAGGAACGGCTGCCAGATGTGCGGTGAAGCCAGCATCTCAGGATGCGCCGAAAACGACAGGACCACGCCGAACGTGGCGCCCATGAGGGGCCCCAGAAAGGGAATCATGTTGCTCAGGCCGGTGAACAGGGCAATGATGAAGGCGTCTTCCACGCCGATGAGCAGTAAGCCGGCGTAGGTGGCGGCGCTCACGAGCACCACCTGCACCATCAGGCCGAGGAAATAGGCGCTCAGCACTTCGTGGACGCGGTGCAGAAACTGGCGCATCTCGTCGCGCCACGGCCGGGGCGTGAAGGCCAACACGAGGCGGGCTTCCAGCTCGGGCTCACGTAGGAAATGAAAGGTGATGAACACCACCGCCAGCAGGCCCACGAACAGGTTGCCGACGAAGAGGGAGAGGCGCCCCAGCAGGCCGGTCAGCCGTTCGAAGCTGAAAAAAGCCGCCATCTCTTCCCGGATGGCCGCTTGCACGCGCGTCTGAAGCTGGATGTCCACGCCCCAGTTGTCGAAACGGTGTTGCCACACCGCCAGCGGCTTGGCCAGCAAGGCCATCAACACCGCCGGATCGGCTTCCGAGAGTGTGATCAGCTCGCGCACCAGCACGGGAAAGAATATCCACGCCAGGGCGGTGAACAGTCCCAGGATAACCACCAGCGTGGTGAGGGCGGCGATGGCGGGCGAAATGCGCACAGGGCCGACCTTGCGACCACTCAGCCGCTTCATCAGCGGCCGCCCGATGAGGGAGAGCACCGCAGCCACCACCACGTAAAGCACGATATCCCGAAAATACCACGCCCCCACCAACACCAGGACAACCGAAAGCAAGCGAAGAAGGGCGGCGCGGTTCATGACGGATTAAGCATAGGTGGAGAAGAGGCGGCGGGCTGCTTCCGAAGCCTCCCGAAAGGCCGCATCGTCCAGCAAAAGCGGCACGCCTTCGGCTTTGAGATAGGCCGCGAGATCTTCGGTGGCCACGTTGCCCACCAATTCATCTTCGGCGAAGGGACAGCCGCCGTAGCCCTGCATGGCGGCGTCGAAACGGCGGCAGCCCGCCCGATAGGCGGCGTCGATCTTTGCCCGGCGGGTGCGCGGCGTGGCGTGCAGGTGCACGCCCACGTCAAGCTGCGGAAACGCCGTCGTAACCTGCTCAAACACGCTGCGGATGGTGACGGCGTCGGCCGTCCCCACCGTATCGGCCAAGGAAAAGACCGTCAGCCCCAGTGCCGACAACCGCCCCACCCAGTCCACCACCAACCCGGGGCTCCATGCATCACCGTAGGGATTGCCAAAGCCCATCGAGATATAAACAACCATCTCCTTGCCGCCGGCCCGAACGGCGTCGAGGTTGCGGGCCAGCTCGTCGTAGCTTTCTTCCAGCGTTTTGCGGGCGTTGCGCTGCTGGAAGGTCGGCGAAATCGAAAACGGATAGCCCAGATAGCGGATTTGTTCGTAAGGCAGCGCCCGTTCGATGCCTTTCTGATTGACCACAATGGCCAGCAGCTGCGTAGAGGTTGCCGAAAGGTCCAGCTGCTGAACCACCGCATCGGTGTCGCGCATCTGCGGCACGGCCCGCGGCGAGACGAAGCTGCCGAAGTCGAGCACGTCGAAGCCCACCGCCAGCAACTGCTGCAAATAGGCTACCTTTTCTTCCGTCGGGATGAACGTCCGGATGCCCTGCATGGCGTCGCGCGGACATTCCACCAGCCGCACGACGCTCATTCCACTACCCGCTTTTCTTCATACCGGCCCATCTGAAAGTATTTCTCTTTCCGGCGGGCCGTCAGCTTGTCGATGGGCTGGCTGCGCAGCTTTTTAAGGTTGGCTTGCAGGGCCGCCTTCACAGCCGCATAGGCGGCGTCGGGGTCGCGGTGCGCTCCGCCCAGCGGTTCGGGGATGATCTCATCGATGATGCCGTATTTCAGCAATGCTTCGGGCACCAGCTTCAGCTCTTCGGCGGCTTTTTCCTTATAGTCCCAGCTTCGCCACAAGATCGACGAGCACGACTCGGGCGAAATCACCGAAAACCACGTGTTTTCCATCATCAGGAAGCGGTCGGCCACCCCGATGCCCAGCGCCCCGCCCGAGGCCCCTTCCCCGATGACCACCGACACGATAGGCACGCGCAACTCGCTCATCCGAAGCAGGTTGTAGGCAATGGCCTCGCCTTGCCCGCGCTCTTCGGCGCCGATGCCGGGCGCCGCACCCGGCGTATCAATAAACGTAATCACCGGCAACCCGTGCCGCTCGGCCAGCTCCATCAGCCGCAGCGCCTTCCGATAGCCCTCCGGATTCGGCATCCCGAAGTTGCGATATTGCCGCTCTTTGGTGGTGCGCCCCTTTTGCTGACCGATGACCATCACGCTTTTGCCGTCCAGCACGGCCGGCCCGCCCACCATGGCCTTGTCGTCGGCAAAACGCCGGTCGCCGTGAAGCTCAATGAAGTCGTCGAAGATGTGCTCGATATAGTCCAGCGAATAAGGCCGGTCGGGATGCCGCGCCATCTGCACCCGTTGCCAGGGCGTCAGGTTCGAATACAACGACTTTTTCAACTGCGCAAGCTGCGCCTCCATCGCCTCGATCGCCTGACGGTCGGCCATCTTGCCCTCTTCAAACTGCTCATACAGCTCTTTAAGCTTCTCTTCCAGCTCCACCACAGGCTTCTCCCAATCGAAAACTTGCATGCGCCAAAAAATTGGAAAAGCGAAATTACGACGGCCCGCGGCAAATGAAACCATTTTTTCGATTTGGGCGTGCCCCCTCGCCTTGCGGCTCGGGGTCGGGCCCCTGCGGGCTCGGCGGTTCCTGAGTTTGTCGAAGGGCTGTTCGCCTCGGACCGCCCGTCATTCCACTCCACATCCTGCGCCACCCGCGTGGCTTCGACTCTGCTCAGCCAGCGGGTGTTTCCCATGGGCGACGGTCCCTGAGCTTGTCGAAGGGCGGTCCGCCGCGGCGCAAGCCGCGGCGCCCTCCGGGCCCCTCACGCGACGCAAGGAACACGGCATGCCGTGCCCCGACAAACGGTCGCCCCTACTGCTTTCCGGCCGCCGCCATCCGCCGCCGAACCTCGTAAAGGGCCAGCGCCGCCGACACCGACACGTTCAGGCTGTCGATCCGGCCATACATCGGAATGGAAAACCGCACGTCGGCGGCTTCCTTCCACGGCGGCGGCACGCCGGCGTGTTCGGTGCCTACCACGACCGCTACAGGCGGCTCCAGCTCCGCCTCCCACAAAGGGACGGTCGCTTCGGGCGTGGCCACCGCCACGGCAATGCCTTCCCGCCGAAGCCGATGCATCATCGCCGCTGTCTCACCCACTACCCACGGAACGCTGAACACCGTGCCCTGACTGTTGCGAATCACCTGCGGATGAAAGGGATCAACGATCGGATTGGCTATCAGCAGTGCCGAGCAGCCCGCCCCGTCGGCATTGCGGAAGAGCGCCCCCAGATTGCCGGGTTTTTCCACCGAAGCCGCCACCAGATACACGCCTTGCGGCACCAGAGAAAAGTCATTCAGCGAAGGCAGCCGCCACGGCATCACGGCCACCAAGCCGCCCGGTGCCTCCCGCACCGACAAAGCCCGCATCACCGACGGGCTCACCTCCACGGCCGGCACCTCCCGCCACTTTTCTAACAAAACGACCTCCGCAGGGTGAAGCCCCTTCGGATTATAGAGCACTTCGACCGGCTGCCGGCCCGCCTGCTCGGCCAGTTGGAGCGGCCGGATGCCTTCCACCAGAAAACGCCCCGCCCGCCGCCGGTGCCGGCCCCGATGCAAACGCACCAGCGACTTGATATAATCGTTGCGCGGGCTGTCAATCTTCCGAACCATCAAGCACAGCCATGTTACAAGGCCGTCTGCCGCATCCACTCGAACACATATTTCCCCACCACGTCGAACTCGACGTTCACACGGTCGCCGGGCTGCAAATGCCGAAACGTAGTGTCCCGAAGCGTGATGGGAATAATCGCTACGTCCAGCAGCGGCGCCTCCCATCGGGCCACCGTCAGACTCACGCCGTTGAGGGCGATGGAGCCTTTATAGATCACCGGATATTGCGCCATCGGCGGCAGGCGGAAGGTGAAGCGGTGGCTGCCTACCAGCGCTTCACGCCGGATACATTCGGCAGTGGTATCCACGTGTCCTTGAACGATGTGGCCGTCCAGAAAAGCCTGTGGCCGGAGCGCTCGTTCCAGATTGACGGGCGTGCCGGCTTTCCATTTCGACAACGTGGTCACGGCAAGGGTCTCTTCCACCGCCGTCACAGCGTAGTGCTCGGCGTCTATCACTTCTTCCACGGAGAGACACACCCCGTCGTGCGCTACGCTCTGACCCGCCGTCAGTGCCTCAGCAAAGGGCGCCTCGATGATAAAGCGGCGGTTGGTTCCTTCTGCGGTTACGGCCGCCACCGTGCCCACGGCCTCAATAATCCCCGTAAACATCAGCGGATGAGTTGGATGGTGCCCTGCAAGCGGTGACGCACCGGCTCAGGACGATGCAGGAAAACGGTCTCATACGTGCAATGATAATAATAGACGCCCTCGGGCATGGGACGCCCCTGCACGTCGGTGCCGTCCCATGCAAAGAACGGATCTTCCGAGGTGAAAATCCGCCGTCCCCACCGGTCGAAGATATGGATGACCACCCGCTGAACGAAGTGCACCGGCGGAATAGGCCGGAAGGTGTCGTTGAAGCCGTCGCCGTTGGGCGTCATCACGTTGGGCAGCACGTAGCGCGGGCAATTGTCGGCGCATACGAAGTTGCTGGGCCGGCTTTCGTTGCCGAATTCGTCAAGAGCCGTCACGTAATAGCACCCGGCGGCGGAAAAGACAAGGCTGTCGCGCCGGTCTTCCCATTCGAGCCGGGAAGCGGGCAGCATCGCCAGCCGCTCAAACGCGCTGGAGTCGGTGCGCCGGAAATATATCCCATACTGGTGCGGCGTCTCCACGCATGCAGTATCGACGGCCGGATACCAGAACAACCGATGATAGGGCTGGACGATGTTTTCGTGGCCTTCCATCTCGCAAAATGCAACGAGGGAGAGGGTGGGCGGACAGGGCGGGATGGTGTCGCGTGGCACGGCACACACCCGCTGCGATAGGTTAATAAACGGTTCGTATGGCGGATCGGCGGCCGGATAGCGCCCGTGGGTTTCCACAAAATAGCAGTAGGTCCGGCCCACTTCCAGGCCGGTGTCTTCCCAATAGGTGGCAGAGGGCACCAATGCCACGGGCTCATAGTCCGACGAATCGGGATGCAGCCGGTAAATAACGGTTTCGTAGTTCTGCCAGGGCGTTTGCGTCGTCCATCGCAGTTGCAGCGACTGGTTGCCGGTGGAAATGGTCAGGAAGGGCGTTTGGGCCGGTCCGGAGGCAGTGGTCAGCGGCCGCCCCAACACCGTGGCTTTGAGCTGTGCTTCATATTCATAAGGCGCCGCCTCGGTGTTGAGGGTGCTGTCTATCAGGACCGTGTCGGCGGCCAGATAATCGGCGTAAGAGGTAAATTGCCGGGCCAGCAAGGTGGCGGGCGGCCGACCGCGCCGCAAGGTGAAGACGTAGGGCGGCGTCCACTGGGTGGTATCCAGCGGCGGCAGATACCATCGCACCCGCGTTTTTCCTTCGGTGGAATGGGTAGAAATTACCGAGGCTTGCGTAAGCAGCGGCACGCCGTCGGAGAAGACAAAGCATCGTTCGTTGGAAGCCTGTCCTTCGGCGGGTTCGTAATGGGTGCTGCCTTGATATATGGCGGTGAGGCGGTAGCAATAGCGGCGGCCCGGATACAACCCCGCCCCGCCGTTGGAATCCGTCCACGCCGTCAGGGTCGGGTCTTTCAGAAAAGCGACGCGCTGAAAGCCCGGTGCGCCTGTTTCGCAAGCGCCCGGCGTCCATCCCGAAGAATCTTCCCGCCGGTAGATATAAAACCCTTTGAGTTCGGGTCCATGACACGCCGCCGGTGGTTGCCATCGGAGGGTCAGCGTTCGTCCCGCCGGTTCGAGCGTATCCAGCCGGGGCGGCGGCCCGACGACCTTGATGTCGAAGTGTTTCAGGTCGGCCAGCGGAAGGAAGGGATGGTCATCCACCGCCCGAATGACCACCCGATAGGGGCGTTTGCGGATGCTTTCGCAGGCCACCCGCCACGTAAAGCGCGCCGAGACGGTTTGCAAACCCTGCGGGGCGGCGGGTTCCAGTCGGGCGGGGGTGACGCTTTGCTCGAAGGGCCCGCCGGTGGCTTGCAGGAACACGTATTGCCCGGTGTCGGTGTCGGAAGCAGTAATGTCCAGCGACAAAGAATCGCCGCCCAACACGCAGGTGTCCGTCAACGGCGCGATCACCGGCGGATGGTTGTCGGCCGGCGCCACGATGATTTGCATGTCGCGCACAATGTAGCCGATGCGGCGGCCGTTGCGATATTCTTCGATCTGGATGGCAATGTTGTAGATGCCCGGCGTGGTGGGCGCATCCCATTCCAGTCGCCCCGTGTAAGGGTCGAGCGAGAAATG
Organism: Bacteroidota bacterium; assembly: GCA_027009805.1. Lineage (GTDB taxonomy): Bacteria > Bacteroidota > Bacteroidia > JAADEI01 > JALVCQ01 > JALVCQ01. Next base: position 10,227 of record JALVCQ010000091.1, on the reverse strand, counting down.
GTCGCTGGCCGGCGGGTCGAAATAGCCCGGCACCGGCATGTTGACGTTTTGTTTGGGCACGGTAAAGCGGTAAGCGATGCTGTCACCGTCGGGGTCGTAGCCGTTGGGATAGTGCACAAACGGCACGCCCACCTGCGCAAAGTCGATGGGCGGCTGCAGCAGCACCGGCGAGTTATTGACGCCCTGGAAAGGGTCGATAATCAGCTCGGTCTCTACGTAAAACGGAATGTTGACGGAGTTGGAAATGTTGTTGATGCCGGCCACCCGGTTGGGGTCGAAAAACTGGATGACGTAGCGGCCGGGGCCCGGATAGGTGTGCGTGTCGGTATAGCGGTTGTATTGCACGAAGTTGCCCAGATAGCGGCGTTCGCTGCGGGGAATGGTGCTTTGGGTGTTGTCGCCCCACAGCAGGTCGATTTGCGGACGATCGGCCTGGGTGCTGCGCGAATCGGTGTAGGTGATCAGCGTTACTTCATAGGTGGTCTGCCCCAGTTGGCGGTAGGTGATCTCACCGGCCCGGTTGTGGGTGGCATACAGCGACGGCAGCACCGCCATCCACAGCCCGACCAACCCTCCCCACCGTGTCGTTATCCCATACATCGTTGTCTTTTATCTTAGGGCCACCACCGTTTCATCTTTTCCAGCGGCGAATCTTTTTCTTTCATCATGTGATTAAAAACCAGCCGGTCCATCAGGCCGGGGAAACATTTGTTGAGCCATACGGTCAGTTTCCCCTGCAGCGTAAGGATAACGTATCGGCGGCGTTTTTCCATACCCCGGATGGTATGTTCAGCCACTTCATCGGGGCTCATCAGTTTCTCTTCTTGTAACGGGGTTTCGCCCTGGGGTGTTCCGTCGGCGGTGAGGGCGGTGTTGCGGATGTTGGAGGCGGTGAAGCCGGGCGCGCAGATGAGCACGTGCATGCCTGTGCGGCGGGTCTCGATGCGCAGGGTTTCGAGGAAGCCGTTCATGGCGAATTTGGAAGCCGAATAAGCCGCCCGGGCCGGCAACCCCTTAAATCCGGCAATGGAAGAGATGCCCACCACCGTTCCGCGGGCTTCCAGCAGGTGCGGGATGGCGTAGCGGGTGCAATAGACGGTGCCCCAGAAATTCACCGCCATCACCTTTTCCAGCACTTCGAGGTCGGTTTCCACGAAGAGTGCGCGCATCGAGATGCCCGCATTGTTGATGAGCACGTCCAGCCGTCCCCATGTGCTGACGGTGGTGTCTATCAGGCGTTGGCAGTCTTCTTTTCGGGTCACATCGGTGGGCACGATGCGGACCTGTCCGCCCAGCGCCTCACATTCCCGGGCCACTGTGGCAAGGGCATCTTCCCGTCGGGCAGCCAGCGTCAGCAGCGCCCCACGACGGGCGAACGCCCGCGCCAGCGCCGCGCCGATGCCCGACGAAGCCCCCGTGATGACCACTACTTTGTTCTTCCACTGCTGCGCACCCATGTGAAATCCCACTTACTACACAAACTTAATGGATGCGGGCTTGACGGCTGCGGGTAGTGGGGCGTCTCGTCGCCAATAGTAGGGGCACAGCATGCTGTGCCCCCCTACCATAGTTTCACGCCGGTTGAAAGGTAAAAGGCCGTCGCTTAAATAATCCGGCTTTTCAGCAATCGGCGGGAGATGACCAGCTTCTGGATTTCGGAGGTGCCTTCGCCGATGGTGCACAGTTTGGCGTCGCGGTAGAACTTTTCGGCGGGGAAATCTTTGATGTAGCCGTAGCCGCCGAGGATCTGGACGGCGTCGAGGCTTACGGCCACCGACACTTCGGAGGCGTAATATTTGGCCATGGCGGAGGTGAGGGTGACGGGTTTGCCGTGGTCTTTGAGGTAGGCGGCTTGTCGGGTGAGCAGTTCGGCGGCTTCCAGTTGGGTGCGCATGTCGGCGATTTTGAAGGCAATGGCCTGAAACGATGCGATGGGCCGTCCGAACTGATGGCGTTCGAGGGCATAGTCGCGGGCGGTGCGATAGGCGCCTTCGGCGATGCCCAGCGCCAGCGAGGCAATGGAGATGCGGCCGCCGTCCAGCACGCCAAGGGCCTGCTTGAAGCCCTCACCCACCTTTCCGATGACGTTGGCATCGGGCACCCGACAATCTTCGAGGATGACTTCCGCTGTTTCGGACGCCCGCATGCCCAGCTTGTTTTCTTTTTTGCCGCCCCGGATGCCCGGCGTGCCCCGCTCGACGATGAATGCAGTGGCGTTGTTTTTCGCGCCTTTCTCGCCGGTGCGGGCCATGATCACGTACACGTCGGCGCTGATGCCGTGGGTGATAAAGTTTTTCGCGCCGTTGATGACCCATTCGTCGCCTTCTTTGCGGGCCACGGTTTCCATGCTGCCGGCGTCGGAACCGGTGTTGGGTTCGGTCAGCGCCCATGCACCGAGATGCTCACCGGATGCCAGTCGGGGAAGGTATTGGCGCTTTTGCTCGTCGCTTGCGTAATAGTAAATATGGCCCACGCACAGCGAGTTGTGGGCAGCCACGGAAAGGCCGATGGAGGGGTCGTGCTTGCTGATTTCCTTCACCGCCGTGACGTATTCCTGATAATTCATGCCCGATCCGCCGTATTCGGGCGAAACGAAAATACCCATCAGTCCCAACTCCCCGAGGCGGGTAAACACATCCCGCGGAAAGTGTTGGGTTTCGTCCCATTCGAGGCGATGGGGCAGGATAAAGCGTTCGGCGAATGCATCGACCATTTCGGTGATCATCCGCTGGTTTTCCGTAGGCTCGAAATACATGTAGAATGGCGGTTAGATGAAGTTGCAAAGCTACTATTCAGCGGTCAGGTAGGGCCGGAGCCGCTGAAAGGTGTCGGCGGGCCACAGCGCAGCCAGCGTGTCGAGGGACGGGACAGGGCCGTTCCAGCGGCGCCATTCCACGAGCCGTCGGGCCATGCCTTCGGATATGTAAGGATGGCGGCGGAGGGTGTAAAAAGAGGCTTTGTTGACGTGGATGCGTTGCAGCGGCGTGTCGGGCAAAAAGAAATGCTGTTGAAGGCGTTGGAGGGTGGGCGGTTTCAATCCATACACCTCCCGCAGTTGTTCCCATCGGACGAACCCGCCGAGCAGCCGGCGGTATTTGATGATTCGGCGGGCCAGCCATTGAGGAACGAGACGTTGGAGCTCCGCTTCGGAGGCGTGGTTCAGATCCCGGTGAGGGGCGGGAGGAGCCGGCTTCGGCGTTTGTGGCACTGGTTTTTGCCGGGAAGGAAAGATGAGCGCCGGGGCCAGTTGTTCCCACAGCGCCGAGTCCATCGCCGGCAGTTGCCATAAGTCGGTGGCCTCCCTGAATTGGTGTCCCCATTCCAGTCGGCGCATCCACTGCTGGATCACGTCCTCAGGGAGGTTCATGGCCCGCAGGAAGGTGTCGGATACATGGTTGGGGTCAAAGGGATGGATGATGCGGATGCGGGTCTGTTCTTTTAGGTGCTGCCATGCCCGGGAAAGGGCCGCCGAGTCAACGGCGGGCGGTGCCGTAAAGCGCGGAATCAAGTAATTAATCGTGACAATTGCCAGCAACAGGAAGACGCCGACAGCGGCATATCCGACCCGTTCGAGGCGATGAAGACGGAAAAAGTCGCCCGTGAAAAATCGGGCGAAATCCCTAATGTGCCGCCACACCCATCCCTATTCCGAAACCTGAAAGTAAATCATCAGAAAGATGACAATGGGGGCAATGAAGCGGATAAAAAAGGCCCAGATGTCGCCGGCGGAAAGTCCTCCAATGAGGGGGCGGGCAAAACCGGCTGCTCCGGTGGCCAGTTCCTTAATAGCATGGCGGTGGCCCCACACCCATCCCACAAACACCGTGGTCAGCAGGGCAAAGAAGATGATGACAAAGTTGCCGAACAGGTGATCGACGATTTCGAGGAAGCCGGTTTTGCCCAGCAAGGAAATACTGGAAAGCCACTCGCTGGCACCAAATGACAGCGCAGACGGAATGCCCACAAGGAAGGCGGCAATTCCCACAATCCACACAGCCATTTTTCGGTTCCATCCTTTTTCATCAACAAAATAGCCGGCAGAGACTTCCAGCATCGAGATAGACGAGGTGAGGGCAGCCACCACCAACAACACGAAAAACAGAGCGCCAAGAATATTACCCAGCGGCATTTGCGAAAAAATATCGGGAAGCACCTGAAACACCAGCGTAGCACCTGCGGCAGGCTCTTTGCCGAAGGCGAACACAGCGGGGAAAATCATCAAGCCGCCCAATAGCGCCACGGCCGTGTCGGCTACAGCCACCCACAATCCACTGCTGACCATGTTGGTTTCACGGGGCATATATGATGCATAAGCTATCATGATGCCCCATCCCACGCTCATCGAGAAGAAGGCCTGCCCCAGCGCCACCAGCCAGGTTTGCCATGTAATTTTAGAAAAATCAGGAACCAGATAGAAATCCACCCCCTTACCGGCCCCATCGAGAGTAAGACTTCGTATGGTAATCATCACCAGTAATAAGAAGAGGATCGGCATCAGGATTTTCGACCATTTTTCAATGCCTTTTTCCACGCCGCCGGAGACGATGTAGATGGTCAGGAAGATAAAGACGGCCATCGTGCCCAGCACAATCGCCGGGTTTTTAACGAAATCCCCGAAGGGCGTAGCGTCGCCGATGAGCAGCTTTCCCACGTATCCAACCGTCCAGCCGGCGATGACACTGTAGTAGCTGAGCACCACAAAGCAGGATATCACAGACAGCCAGGGCACCAGTGCCCAGAGAGAGCCCGGCTTAATGGCTTTGAATGCTCCCACAGGCCCTTTGCGGGTAAAGCGGCCCAGCGCCATTTCATTGAAAAGCAGCGGGATGCCGATAAGCACTACGCAGGCGACGTATATCAGCACGAACGCGGCACCGCCGTTTTGTCCCGTCAGATAAGGAAACCGCCAGATATTGCCCAGCCCTACGGCCGAGCCGGCGGCCGCCAGAATGAATCCAAGGGAGGAACTCCACGAGCCCCGCTTCTTAGAAGATGTAACGGCCATAAACGTATCGTTTTAGGTGTGATGATTAATAAAGCACTTGTAGGGTGCTGCGGTGTCGTTCTCGTCGTCCACTGTAAAATTCGATAAAGAGGTCGTAAAGGTAAACGCCTTCACCGATTTTCCCGCCTCGGCCGGGGATGCTCCCGTCCCATGGCCGGCGGGGATCGTCGGTTTCATAAAGCAGGTCGCCCCATCGGCTGTAAACGGCCAGATAGGAACGTCGGATGCAGGTCCCCACCAGAAAGAGCCTGTCGTTTCGACGGTCGTCATTGGGCGTAAACGCGTTGGGAAAGAAGGCCTTGTCTTCATAATAGGGGATAAGGAGGCGGACCGAAGAGCTGGCCTGACATCCGTTGGTGTCAATAACCGTCAGCGTATAGGTGATGGAGTCTCGGGGGGTGGCGATAGGGTGCGGACAGCGGTAGCAAGAGAGATAGTCGGACGGCGTCCAGAGAAAGTTATACCGTGCAATCAACGAGTCGGCCCCAAATCCTAAGGTGGCGGCCTGACCGGCACACAATTTCATATCCGCACCGGCGGAGAATTTGGGTTGATGTTTTACCCGAATCGGCCGACTGACCGTGTCGCGACACCCGAACGAGTCGATGCTCACCAGAAAAGGGTCGTAATGGCCGGCATGATCATAAATGTAAGTGGCGTGATATGTGTAATCTTGGCCGTCTTGAAAATCGGCAAAGTGCCATTCAAACATCACAAAGCGGGAAGTGTCGGTTTGGTTGTAAAAGAAAGCGGTGTCGCCCTCACAGGGGACGTTGAGGATGGTAAAATCAGGTGGCGGCGGAGCCGAAATGAGAAAGGAAAATGAATCGGTGGTGATGCATCCCTCCGATGACACCACTTGCAGTTTGACTTCCCCTCCGGCGCTGTCAGCGACGAAAAAACGAAAGGTGTCGCAGTCTATGCATTGCAGCGTATCGTTTAAAAACCATGAGACGGACACGGCGGAATCGGTGCCCTCGGTGTGCAGCGGCACCTCGGCGGTGGTGTTGAGGCAAAACATCGTGTCGATGGGCAACACGGCCGAGATGCCCACAACGGTGACCGTGGTGGTGTCGGCGGTGTCGATAAAACAGCCGTCATCAACAACGAGCTGAACAGCATATTGCCCCGGCTGATTATAAATATGGGTGGCTTTTCCGGAGTCGTTCAGGGTGTGATAGATAGGAGAGCCGTCCCCGAAATCCCAGTAATAATGCCATCCCCCTTCTCCTTCCGGATAAAAAGCCACCGCCGACTCGGACCCCGCACATACCGTGCTGTCCGCCAGCTCGATATAGGGCGTATGAAACCACGCTTTGGGAAAATATCGGAACCCGGCCGGCAGATTGGGCAGCGAATATCGGGCATAGCGGCCTTGAAGGTTGATGAAGCTGTCTTGAAAGGCATAGCCTGTCAGCGGAGAAATGCGGCCTAAATAAAAACCTCTTGTCACGTAAATATTGGAGTCGATGCCCAGTTGCAACCCGCCGATGATGCCAGTGGGCGTATCAACTACGATGGTGCGGGAGTTCTGAATCGTGGCGGAGTCGAGGGTGGGCGAGAGTGTATAGCTGACTATGCGTCCCGCCAGCTGACCGACGAACAGGCGGCTTTCATCCATCGAGAAAGCCAGACTCCATTCGGCGCCGTCGGTGGGCAATTGAATGCAATTGGAAACAGCGCCTGTGTTGCGGTCGAACCGGCATACCACCAGCGTGGCATACAGTGTGTCGGGCACGGCGGTGTGGGCCATGGCCAGATAGGTGCCGTTGGGGGATATTTTCAGCTCGCCCTGGCCCATTTTTCCCCGTTTGGGCTGGCTGGTGGGCGCCGCTGAAAAACCGCTCTGGCTGGTCGGGCCGGCGGTCAGACCCAGGTCCGAAAGACGGAATGTGTAAAAGCTGTCGGTGTTGCGGGTATAAGAAACTATCCAGTAGTCGGTGCCGTTGGCATGCTGAATGGCGGCCACGTTTTCAGCCGCATTGGCCAGGAGCGGGTTGTTTTTGGAGATGACCGAGTCGGAACAAGCATTGTATATGGAATAGCGAAGCCCGTTGCCGTAGTTGCGCATCCAGCTGTCGGTGGTGAAGATGTAATAGAGGCTTCGATTTCCCGGTTGCGGCAGAATCAGCGTCTGCGAGGCAAAGCCATGCCCGCCGATGTTGCCGCCGTTGACAGCCGTCCCGTGATGGCGGTTGAATAACATTTCGCCGTTGGTGTAACAGATAAGCTGGCCGTTGCGGTCGCTGATGGTGCTCACGCCTCGTTGGGGATAGGGGCCGTAATTGTGAAGATGGGTTTGCCCCGCCATCAGCGGCGAAGGCGGCCGAGTCAAGAAGGTTATGCCCGCCCGGTCGCCGAAAAACCAGTTGCCGGCCTCCAACGAAGGTTGTGCGCGGCCCTCCATGAGCCCAAGGAAAAGAAGACCGATCAGTAGTTTATGGGATAGGCTTGCCACGGATTCGAATTCGGGGGCATAAAAATACCGGATTGGGGCCAATTGCCGAAAAATCATCGAAAGGCACTGAACGCTTTATTTTGCAATTGCTCAAACCCTGATAGTGACTCAAACAACGTTCACCTCGGTTCTTCGGGAACGGTTGAAACAATCGGCGGCCGCCATGGCGCCGGAAGTGCGCCGCTGGCGCGAACATCTTCATCGCCGTCCCGAATTGTCATTTGAAGAACACCGCACGGCGGCATTCATTCGGGACCAACTCAACAGCTGGGGCATCCCTTACGATACGGCGGCCGACACGGGGACGATAGGCTATATCCGCGGCAAGGAACCGCAGGTATGGGTGGCGCTTCGGGCCGATATCGACGCCCTGCCGATCGCCGAGGAAAACGACGTGCCTTATCGGTCGGAAAATCCGGGGGTGATGCATGCATGCGGGCACGACGTCCACACGTCGTTGTTGTTGGGGGCGGCCCGGCTGCTGCAACAGATGCAATCGGAACTGCCTTACTCGGTGAAGTTGATTTTCCAGCCGGCGGAAGAAAAGTCGCCCGGGGGCGCTTCGCTGATGATCCGGGAAGGCGTATTAGATGGAGTAAAGGTTATTTACGGCCAACACGTGGCGCCTGATTTGCCGGTGGGCTCGGCGGGCTTTTGTCCGGGGCCCTTTATGGCTTCCACCGATGAGATTCACATGACCCTTCGCGGCAAAGGCGGGCATGCCGCCATTCCGCACGAGACCATCAACCCCATTCGGGTGGGGGCGCATCTGGTGTCGGCCATCCAGACGCGGCTGTCGTTTGAAGTCTCACCATTTGAGCCGGTAGTGCTCAACTTCGGCAAGTTTGCCGGCGGCCATGCCGTGAACGTGGTGCCGGACGAAGTGGAATTGCTGGGCACGTTGCGGACGTTCAACGAGCCGCTGCGCCGCCGCATTAAGAAATGGCTTCGGGACGAGGTGCCGCCATGGGTGCGCTTCTGGGGGGCGACGGCGGAAGTGCGGCTGGTGGACGGCTATCCGCCGCTGGTCAACGACCCGGCGGCCACCGAGGCAGTGCGCCGTCAGGTGGCCGCGATGCTGGGCGAGGACAACGTGCGGCCCATCCTGCCGCGGATGACGGCCGAAGACTTCGCCTTCTACGTGCAGGAGGTGCCGGGCTGTTTCTTTCGCATCGGCGTAAAAGACCCCGCGTGGCCCGGTATCCGGCAGGTGCACACGGCCACCTTCGACGTCCATCCCGATGTGTTTTATTACGGCCTGCTGACGATGACCTCGGCGGCCTTTGCCATCCCCTCGTGATGCGCCGGTTGTCGCTCGATCAGTTGGGGCGGCCTTCGGCGGAGGAATATCGGGCTCGGCCGAAGTTACCGGTGAGTCTGGTGCTCGACGGCATTCGAAGCCTGTTGAATGTGGGGTCGTTGTTTCGGACGGCCGATGCCTTTTTGGTGGAAAAAATTTTTCTGGTGGGAATCACAGGCCGCCCGCCGCATCGGGAAATTGAAAAGACGGCGCTGGGCGCCACGCGCAGCGTGGCTTGGGAATACTTTGCGGCCGCCCCGCCGTTGATCGACCGCCTGCGGGCCGACGGCTGGGCGCTCTGGGTGGTGGAGCAGACCGATGAAAGCATACCGCTGCCGCAATGGTCCATCGGGCCTTCCGAGCGGGTGGCGTTGGTGCTGGGCAATGAAGTCTATGGCGTGTCGGATCCGTTTCTAACGGCGGCGGACGGCGCCATAGAAATCCCGCAATTCGGCACCAAACATTCCCTGAACGTAGCCGTCGCCGGCGGCATCGTCCTCTATCACACCCTGTTGCAGATGCATCCGGACTTTGCCGGAGGCAACGGATGACAATCAGGAGCGACCGTCCGGTCGGCCCCGACGGATGGATGACCAACACGGCCCGCATGGACATGCGTTCCGTAGGGGCACGGCATGCCGTGCCCCTACATCGCGTGAGGGGCCCGGAGGGCGCCGAGCGGGAGCGAGGCGGACCGACGCCGCTGGTGGGGTGGGGGTTGTAGGGGCGACGCGTGCGTCGCCCTATGGGCTAGAAATGCCGCGCGGGCGGTGCGGTGGGAAGGCGGCGGAAGGGCCGAGGCGAACCGCCGAGCCCGCAGGGGCCCGACCCGAAGGCCCGTCAGGGCCGGAGGGGCACGCCCAAATCATGCATCGAAAAAAGAACAAACCAAACAGCGAAAAGCGTTGAAGACATCTGGATAGATGATTATCTTTGTCAAACGCTTTACAACGGACTGTGCATGACGAAGGAAGACGTGAAGGCGCCGACATTGCCCCCTGTGCTGGAAGGAGATGAGTCGGCGCTTCGGGAGGCGGCCCGCAAAGCCCTGCACGAGTATTTCGGCTTTTCGAGCTTTCGGGGCCAACAGGAAGACGTGATCGTGAGCCTGCTGCAAGGGCACAATGTGTTTGTGGTGATGCCCACCGGCGGCGGCAAGAGCCTGACCTATCAACTGCCGGCGCTGATCTCGCCGGGCATTGCGGTCATCATCTCGCCGCTGATTGCGCTGATGAAAAATCAGGTGGACAGCATTCGGGCATACGGCGAGCAGGACAACATCGCCCACTTTCTTAATTCGAGCCTGACGAAGCGCCAGCTGGAAACGGTGCGCAGTGACATCTTGCAGGGGAAGGCCAAGATGGTGTATGTGGCGCCCGAGACCCTGACGAAGGAATCGACGCTGGAACTGCTGAAGCAAATCAAGGTGTCGTTTGTGGCGGTGGATGAGGCGCACTGTATTTC